>NZ_JABFBA010000013.1:53475-131125 GCF_017168445.1 Micrococcus sp. KRD026
GGGCGGGACAGGGCGCATCGGGCCATTCTCCGGCATGGGCCGCAGGCTGTGGACAATCCGGCGCGGTCCGGGGGCGCCCTGGCAGGGTGGGAGGCACCGAGCCGAGAGGAGAGCCGTGCGCACCGTCGCCGAGACCGTCACCACCGTCCCTCATGACACCGCCGCGTCAGCGCCGGAGCCGGGGGTGTGGGCCCCGCCGACCGACGTCCATGTGGCGGGCCTCGACGCGGTGGGCGCGGCGATCGCCCACGCCCTGGCGGGGGCCGGGGCGCTGCGCCTGGCCCTGTGGGATCCGCGGCCCGTCGACGCCGCGGACCTGGGGACCGGCCTGCTGCCCGGGGACCTCGGTCGGCCCCGGGCGGGTGCGCTCGAGCGCCGGCTGGGCGACGTGGCCCCCGGGCTGCGCCTCTACGCGCACCACGGCCCGGTGCCGGTGCTCGTGGGGCAGGCGACGGTGGCGGTGGGGTCCGTGCTCGACGCGGACCTGGCCGCGCAGGCCCTGGCCGCCGACCACCCGCTGCTGCCGGTCACGGTGGGACCGAAGGCGGTCACGGTCGGACCGTGGTGCGCCCCCGGGGTGCGCGGGTGCCCGCTGTGCCGATGGCCCGCGGATCCGACGGGCGTCCCCGATGCCCCGACGGCGCCCGGCCCGTCGGCGCACCGGGGACAGGTGGACGGGCTCGCGGCGCTGCGGGCCGCCGTGCTGACCGTGGACGCGCTGCGGGCCGGACCGGCCCCCGGCGTGCTGCGGGCCGATCGGGTGACGGGACGCACGCGCCGGGTGCGGGTCCGCCCCCGGCCCGGCTGTGCCTGCGACCCGGACGCGCTCGGCTGGGCGTTCTGAGGGGGTCGGCGCCGCCGGCGGAACGGAGCGCGGGTCCGCGGCTCAGGCCGCCGGGGTGCCGTGCAGCAGCTCGAGCAGCTCCGGTCCGTGCTTCTCCAGCTTGGACTTGCCGAGGCCGGGCACCTTCAGCAGCTCTGCCGGGGTCTTCGGCATGGCCTCGGCGATGGCCACGAGGGTGGCGTCCGTGAACACCACGAACGCGGGCATCCGCATCTCGGCGGCCGTGCGGGTGCGCCAGTCGCGCAGCTCCTCGAGCACCGCCTCGTCGTAGGTGGCGGGGCAGTCCAGGCAGCGGCCGACCTTGCGCTCGGCTCCCGTCTCGAGGGGCTTGCCGCACGTGCGGCACACGGCGACCTTCGCGCCCCGGCGCCGCGGCGCCGTCGGGCCCGCCGCGGAACCACGGGCCGGGGCGTGCTCGCGGGTGCCGCCGAGGGTCGGGTCGATGGCCCACAGGAACCGGGAGGGCCGCCGGGTGGAGCGCCCGCCCGTGCCCCGCGAGAGCGTCCACGTCAGCGACAGGTGCTGGCGGGCACGCGTGATGCCCACGTAGAGCAGGCGCCGTTCCTCGTCCACCTCGGCCTGGGTCTCCGCGAAGGAGATCGGCATGAGCCCCTCGGACAGGCCCACGAGGAACACCGCGTCCCACTCGAGGCCCTTGGCCGAGTGCAGCGAGGCCAGGGTGATGCCCTGCACCGTCGGCGCGTGCTGGTGCTGGGCACGCTCGTCGAGCTCGGCCACGAGCTCGGTCAACGTGAACTCGGCCCCGCGCGTCGTGGCGAGCTGGTCGGCGAGGTTGACGAGGGCGTGCAGGGACTCCCACCGTTCACGGGCCGCGCCGGAGGCCGCCGGCGGTTCGGCGGAGTAGCCGAGCGAGGAGAGCACGTCCCGCACCCGGTCCGTGACGTCGTCGCCCGTCAGGTCCTGGGCGGCGCGGGCGGCGGCCCGCAGCTGCAGGATGCCGTCGCGCACCTCGCGCCGGGAGAAGAACCGCTCGCCGCCGCGCAGCTGGTAGCCGATGCCCGCCGAGGACAGCGCCGTCTCGAAGGCCTGGGACTGGCCGTTGGTGCGGAACAGGACGGCGATCTCGGAGGCCGGCACGCCGTCGTCGATCAGCGCCGCGATCCGGTCTGCGACCCAGCCGGCCTCGGCCTCGTCGTCGGTGCACTCCGCGAACACGAGGTCGGGGCCGGCCGGCCGCTGGGAGACGAGCTCGAGGGGGTCGGGCCAGCGCGGCATCGTGCGGTCCCGCTCCCCCGCCTTGGTGCGGTCCGCCAGCAGGCGGTTGGCCGCCTCCACGATCTGCGGGCTGGACCGGTAGTCACGCACGAGACGGACCACCGTGGCCGCGGGATACCGCTCACGGAAGTCGGTGAGGAAGCGGGAGGTCGCGCCCGTGAACGAGTAGATCGTCTGAGAGGCGTCGCCGACGACGCACAGGTCGCCGCGGTCGCCGAGCCAGAGGTCGAGCAGGCGGTGCTGCAGCGGCGAGACGTCCTGGTACTCGTCCACCACGAACACGCGGTACTGGTCCCGGATCGTGGCCGCGATCTGCGGCTCGGTGGACAGGATCCCCACGAGGATCAGCAGCACGTCCTCGAAGTCGATCATGTTCCGGGCTGTCTTGGCCTCCTCGTAGCCGGTGTAGAGACGGGCGACGGTGGTGGCGGTCCAGCCGGCGGGCATCTCCCGCTCCTTCGCGGCCTCGGCGTAGCCCTCGGGGGCGTGCAGGGAGACCTTGGCCCATTCGATCTCGCCGGCGAGGTCGCGCAGGCCGGCCCGGTCCACGGTCATGCGCATGCGCTGGGCGACCTCCGTGAGCAGGCGCACCTTGTTCTCGATCAGCGAGGGCATGGGCCCGCCCACGGCCTGGGGCCAGAAGTACTGCAGCTGGCGCAGGGCCGCCGAGTGGAACGTGCGGGCCTGGACGCCGGCCACGCCGAGGTCGCGCAGGCGGGTGCGCATCTCCGCGGCGGCGCGCGCCGTGAAGGTCAGGGCGAGGGTGCGGTGCGGGTCGAAGACGCCGGAGGCCACGCCGTAGGCGATGCGGTGCGTGATGGCGCGGGTCTTGCCGGTGCCGGCGCCGGCCAGGATGCAGACGGGCCCGTGCAGGGCCGTGGCGGCCCGGCGCTGCTCCGGGTCGAGGCCGCGGAGGATCTCGTCGGGAGTGCTCATGCGGGACGAGTCCTCCTAGGTGATCAGGGTCTGCGCATCGGGCAGCATCCCACCGTACCAATCCTCGATGAGCGCCCGCGCGATGGACACGGCCCCGGGCAGGGTGACGTCGCCCTCGCGGGCCAGATGCGCGAGCTCCTTCCGCTCGAACCAGCGCACGGAGAGGATCTCCTCGCCGTCCGGAACCGGCTCGACGCCGGCCGGGGCCAGGGCGGTGAACCCGAGCATGAGCGAGCGTGGGAACGGCCACGGCTGGGAGCCGCGGTAGCGCGGGTGCGTCACCGTGATCCCGGACTCCTCCGCGATCTCCCGGACCACCGCGTGCTCCAGGGACTCCCCCGGCTCCACGAACCCGGCCAGGCAGGAGTACAGCCCCTCGGGCCACGCCGCGTTGCGGCCCAACAGGATCCGCCCGGCCGGGTCGATGACGGCCACGATCACCGCCGGGTCCGTGCGCGGGAACTGCTCCCGGGAGCAGTCGCGGCAGCGACGCACCCAGCCGGCCGCCTCGACGTCCGTGACGCCGCCGCAGAACGCGCAGAAGCGGTGGGTGGCGTGCCAGTTGGCGTTCGCGACGGCGGCCACGAACAGCCCGGTGTCCGCGTCGCTGAGGGCGGCGGCCGCATCGCGGAGGCCGACCCACACGGCGTCGGCGAGCGCGGCGGCCGCGTCCTCGGGCAGGGCCGCCGGCGGCTCGACGGCGACGGAGACCACCTCGCGCTCCCGCCCGTGCGGGCCCCGGTCCGCCGCGGTGCCGCGGCCCAGATACGCGGCCTCGGCCGGCACGGGACCGGAGGGCGCGGTGAAGACGAGCCGGCCGTCCGCGACCGGTGCGCGGCCGCCCTGCAGCCACAGGACCTCCGTCCCCTCGCGCGCCCAGGACGCCGCCAGGTGGCCCGGGTCGAGGCGGGCCACGGCACCGCGGTCCAGCTCCTCGCGGGCCAGCGGCAGGGCCAGGGGTGGTGCGGCGGTGGGGTCGGACGACGACGGGGGGCAGGAGGCCATGCGTCCAGGCTAGCGACCCGTCTCCGGTGCGCCCGACGACGGGGGAGGGCGTTCCGCGCCTAGGTGTAGGAGGGCATGACGTTGTTGACTCGGGCCGGTGCCAACGAGGTCGGAGGAGCGTCTCCGCAGGAGGTATGAGGCCGATGGTAGTTGTAGTGGTTCACCCACACCGCCAGGGCCTCACGCCGAGCCTGCTCTGAGGTGTAGGGGCGGGCGTAGATGACCTCATCGACCATCAGCCGGTTGTACCGCTCGACCTTCCCGTTATGGCGCGGGGTGTAGGGGCGGATCCGGTGGTGCCGGCCCCCGAGCGAGACCACCTTCGCGGTGAAGTCCGCAGCCCGGTAGTTGTTTCCGTTGTCCGTGATCACCCGGTCCACGGTGATGCCGTGGGCGGCGAAGAACGCCCTCGCCCGGCAGTAGAAGCTCACGGTCGTGGCCGCCCGCTCGTCCTCCAACGCTTCGGTGTAGGCCAGGCGGGTGTACCCGTCGATCGCCGAGTGCAGGTAGGTGTAGCCGACCCGCCGGCCAGGCCCGCGCTTGGAAGCACGGCCTGCTTCACTTTCACGTCCGTGGGTGCGCCAGCCGCCCCCGTCTGGGATCTTCCCGATCTTCTTCACATCCAGGTGCACCATGTGCCCCGGCCCTCTCGCGGTGATCTTCTGGGGTCGTTGGCGCAGGTCTTCTCCGGCCGGGGTCAGGTCCCGTAGGCGGGAGATCCCGAGTCGGTGCAGCCACCGTCCCACGGTACGAAGACACACCCGGTGGCCCTCGGAGACGAGGTAGTGATGGATGCGCCGTGCGGACCACTTGCGCTCCCGCCGCAGGGCGTGGATCTGGGCGACCAGGACCGGATCGAGCTGGGCAGGTGAACGGTGCGGCCGGCTGGGCAGGTCCTGAAGGCCGGCTTCTCCCTGGGCGCGGTAGCGGGCGACCCAAGTGGCCACCGTGGGCCGGCTCACCCGGAACTCGGCGGCCACGTGTGCCTGCGGGATCCCGTCGTGCAGGTGGCGGTGGACCATCCTGAGTCGGCCGGTGGGGGTCAGGGGTGCGTTAGCGTGAGTCATGAGTGGGTCTTTTCGGGCAGGTGGGTGGTGTAGGAACTTCCATCCTGCGGGAGAGGCCCACTCGTCTCATCTCAGCCCGGTACCCATGTCAAGAACCTCATGACCCACAACACCTAGGCTGGAGGGGTGGATCGTCAGCCCCTTCGTCTCGCAGCCCTGGCCGCCGCGGCCGTCCCCGGCCTCGCCCCCGTCTCCGCGGAGGCGAGCCCGGACGACCCCGCGGACTTCTCGACCGCCGTCGTCGTGGACGGTGAGGGCCAGCGGTGGCGGGTCCGCTCGCCCCGCACCCCGGAGGCGGGCATCCGTCTCGAGACGGAGCTGCAGGTGCTGGCGGGCCTGACCCCGGCGGTGCGCGCCGGCCTGCCGTTCCGCACGCCCTCCGTGGCGGGCGCGGTGCGGCTCGAGGGGCTGCGCACCTTCGTCTATCAGGACATGCCCGGGCGTCCCGTCACCCTGGATGAGCTGGCCCGGCTCGGCGAGCCCGCGGTGCAGGACGTGGGCCGTGTGCTGGCCGCGATCCACACGCTGCCCTCGGATGTCGTGGACCACGCGGACCTGCCCTCCTACACGGCGGAGCAGATCCGGCAGCGTCACCTCCACGCCCTCGACCAGGCGGCCACCTCCGGCCGCGTGCCGCCCCTGCTGCTGCGCCGCTGGGAGGAGGCCATGGAGGAGGAGGCCCTGTGGCGGTTCACCCCGGTGCCTGTGCACGGTGACCTGCACGAGGACAACCTGCTCCTCGAGCGCGGCCGCGTGGTGGGCGTGACGGGCTGGACGGACCTGCACGTGGGCGACCCGGCCGGCGACGTCGCCTGGCTGGCCGCCGCCACGGACCCGGACCTGGCCGACCGCGTCCTCGACGCCTACGCGGCCCGGCGGGCCGACGCGGGGGCCGCCGACGACGGCGACGCCCACCTGATGCGCCGTGCGGCGCTGCTCGCCGAGTTCGCCCTCGCCCAGTGGCTCACGCGGGGCCTGGACCGGCACGACGCGGGGATGGTCGCCGAGGCGGAGGCCATGCTGGCCGAGCTCGAGGGCGACGTGCGCGCCGCGCAGGAGGCGGCCGCGCGCCAGGCGGAGGCCGACGCGGCCGCCGACGCCGCCGAGGACGCCCGGGATGCGGCGGAGGACGCCCGGGAGGCCGCGGCCGCGAGGACCGCGGACCCGGAGACGGGCCCGCTGCCCGCCGTCGAGGTGGTGCGGCCGATCAACGGCGGGCCAGGGCGTCCGTGATGTGACGCTCGAGCTCCTCCTCCCCCGGCAGGTCCGGGAAGGAGCGCTCCTGCCCGTGGGCCACGTACACGAAGCTGGCCCCGATCCGTTCCAGCGGGATCCCGTGCAGCCGTGACCAGGCGAGCCGGTAGACGGCCAGCTGCAGCGACTTGAGCTCGAGGTCGCGGCCCCGCGGCACGGCGCCGGTCTTCCAGTCGACGAGCTCCCAGTCGGCCTCGGGGTCGAAGGGCAGGCGGGGGTCGCCGCCGGAGCGGTAGATCGCGTCGACCCGGCCCCGCAGTGTGATCCCGCCGACCGTCGTCTCGACCGGGGCCTCGACGAAGGCCGGGGTGCGCTCCGCCCAGCGCGAGGAGCGGAACCACTCCTGCATCGGGCCGAGGTCGAGGGCCTCGTCGACCCACAGGTCCGCGGCGTCCTCGGCCGAGTCGATGTCCAGCATGCCGGTGGCCCCGAAGCGCTCCTCGAGCCACGCGTGGAACGCCGTGCCGCGCCGCGCCGCGTGCGCGGGCGGCCGGGGCAGGGGCCGGCGCAGCTGCTCGGCCACGGCCTGCGGGTCGGCGGCGAGCTCGCCGTAGAGGGACACGGAGACGTGCTCGGGCAGGGCGGTCTCCCCGCCCGTCCCGGCGACGTCCCGGCGGCGCAGCAGCACCCAGTCCACCTGGCGGGCCAGCTCCGGGTCGTCCCCGAGCGCCGCCGGGTCCGCGGCGTGCACGGCCGCGGCGGCCGCCTCCACCCCGTGCCGGCGGGCCCGGGAGCGGCGCGGCAGCGGCTGCCAGCGTTCCTCGTCCTCGGGGTCCTCCGGGTCGGCGACGAAGGCCTCCGGGCCGTCGAGCGGGTCGAAGGGCCAGCGGGCGACCAGCGTCCGGCCCGCGGCGGGGTTGGCCTCGGGCAGGTCGTCCTCGGCCGGGGCGGGGCCGAGCGCGACGCCGGGCACCTCCCCCGCCAGACCGGCCACCTCCTCGAGGAAGGCCGAGGCCGGCAGGGGCTCCTTGTTGACTCCCTTGAACAGGGAGGTGCTCAGCCACAGGGCGGATCGCGCGCGCGTGTACGCGACGTAGGCCAGGCGCCGCTCCTCGCGCTCGGCGTGGGCGGCCACGGCCACGGCATAGGGGTCCGGGTTGCCCTCCTGGGCCGCCTTCGAGCTGTATCCGGTGCCGGCCGACTGGACCCAGTCCCGCTGGTCCTGCGCCCACGAGCCGTCCCACTGCGGCAGCGACGCGCGGTCCCCGCGCAGGGGCCACGGCAGCGCGCCGGCCCGGGGGCTGGTCCAGCGGTCCGCCCGCGTGGAGGGGAACGTGCCCTCCTGCAGGCCGGGGACCGCGACGACGTCCCACTCGAGCCCCTTCGAGGCGTGCGCGGTGAGCACCTGGACCAGGCCGGGGGTGGGCTCGGCGTTCTCGACGCCGAGGCCGTCCTCGTGCTCGAGGACGGACTCCGTCCAGGCCAGGAACGCCGTCAGGTCCGTCGCCGTGGTGCCGGCGCCGAAGTCGCGGGCCGCGTCCTGGAACGCGTTCAGGTGCCGCCGGGCCGCGGCCGCGGAGACGCCGGGCCGCAGGGCCACCTCGACGTCCAGCCCCGTCTCACGGATCACCTCCGCGATGAGGTCGGCCGGGTCCTCCCCGGTGCGCGTAGAGAGCCGGCGCAGCTCGGCGTTGACGGCCCTCAGTCGGGCCAGGCCCTCGGGTGAGAAGCCGCGGCCGCGCGAGCCGACCCAGTCCGTCCCCTCCCCGGGCAGGGAGTCGAGGGCCTCCAGCAGGGCGGCGGCGTCGGCGTCCTCCTCGGGGCTCACGTCCCGGGCCGGGTCCGGGGCGTCCCCGGCGGGGTCCTCCCGCCCACCGCCGGCCCGCCGGGCCCGCAGCCGCGAGACGAACCGGGCGCGCTCCTGCAGCACCTCGAGGTCGGCCACGCCGATGCGCCAGCGCGGGCCGGTGAGCAGGCGGACGAGCTGGTCGCTGCGCGTGGGGTCGGCCAGCACGTGGAGGACGGCGAGCACCTCGGCGACCTCCGGCAGCGCCAGCAGCCCGGAGAGCCCGAGCACCTCGTAGGGCAGGCCGGCGGCGTCGAGCGCGTCCAGCACGGGGCCGAACTGGGCGCGGGTGCGGCACAGGACGGCGCGGCTCGGGGTGGCCCCCCCGGGCCCGGACCCGGTGAGGGCGCCGAGGCGGGCGACGACGTCGGCGGCCTCCTCCTCCGCGGTGACGAACCGGTCCACCCGGACGACGCCCTCCCCCGCGCCCGGCCGGGGCCGCAGGGTGCGCACCTCCACCGGCGCGCCGCCCGTCGCGGCGGCGTGGGCGTTCAGCGGTGCGGCGACGGCGTTGGCGACCGCCAGGATCGACTCCTCGTTGCGCCACGCGATCGTCAGGTGCGAGACGTCCGCGTTCACGCGCCGCGGGGCGCCGCCGGGGCCGGTCTCCAGTCGGGGGAAGGCGTGCGGGAAGGCGAAGAGCTGCCCGGCGGAGGCGCCGCGGAAGCCGTAGATCGACTGGTGGGGGTCACCCACCGCGGTGACGCAGTGCCCCAACCCGGGCGCGTCGTCCTCGGGGCCGCGCGGGCCGAACAGCCCGGCGAAGATCCGCATCTGGGCGTGGGAGGTGTCCTGGAATTCGTCCAGCAGCACCACGGGGAACCGCGCGCGCTCCTGCTCGCCGGCCGCCGGCACCTCGACGGCGATGCGCGCCGCGTGGCGCAGCAGGTCGCCGAAGTCCATCACGTCCTGCTCGCGCTTGACCTCGTCGTAGCGGGCCACGAGGTCCGCCATGAGGGCGCGGTCCGCCAGGCCGGTCAGGAACTCCTGGATCTCCTTCGAGGGGGTCTTGGCGCGCGGGGGCAGCGGCAGGGCGCTCCCCTGCTCGGCCAGCCGGGCGAGGAACTCGCGCACCTCGTCCGCACTCACCAGGTGCTCGGCCATGTCCCCGGCCAGCCGCAACGCCTGCGTGATGAGCCGGGACGGGGCCACGCCGAGGGTGTCCGCGACCACCGGATGCGAACGCACGACGGCGCCCATGAGCCGGTGGGCGTCCGCGCCTCCGAGCAGCCGCGCCTCCGGTTCCACGCCGATCCGCAGGCCGTGGTCCCTGACGAGCGCGCCGGCGTAGGAGTGGTACGTGGACACCGAGGCGCGGCCCAGGTCCTCGGGCTCCCCGTCGAAGCCGGGGATCTCGAGGCCGGAGCGCAGCAGGGCGTCCACGCGCCCGTTGATCCGCTCGGCGAGCTCACCGGACGCCTTCCGGGTGAACGTGACGCCGAGGACCTCGTCCGGGCGCACGAGACCGTTGGCCACGAGCCAGACCACGCGGTCGGCCATGGTGGCGGTCTTGCCGGAGCCGGCGCCGGCCAGCACCAGGCGCGGAGTGAGCGGGGCGGTGACCACCTCGGCCTGCTCCTCCGTGGGCGGGGGCAGCCGCAGCCGTGCCGCGATGTCCTCCGGCGAGTGGACCGCGTCCTCGACGCGCGGACGATCGGTCTGGGCGGCGGGATCGCCGGTCAGCGGGGCCATTCGGTGACCTGCCTTCCTTCGGAGCAGAGCGGACAGACGGAGGGCAGCGCGCACCGGCGGGCGCCGGCCTCGTGGAGGGCGAGGAAGCGCGGCCCCGTGGTGCGGCGGGCCGCCGTGAACACCTGCTCGAGCGCCCAGGTGTCCTCGTCCTCGAGGGCCGGCTGGTCCTGCACCTTGGTCTTCTGGGTGCCGGCGCCGAGCTGGACGAGGGCCGCGCCGGCCGGTGTCGTGGGGTGCTCCAGACCGGCGAGCGCGGCGCGCAGGGCGGGGTCCGTGGCGGGGTCGTCCCGGACCTGCTCCAGACCGCCGGCGCGGACGGCCACCTGATAGGCGGCCAGCTGGGGCTGGCGCGCCATCTCCGCGCCGGTGGGCGCGCTGCGGCCGGTCTTGAGGTCGGCGATGAAGGGTCGGCCCTGCGCATCCGCCTCGAGCCGGTCCACGACGCCGGTGATCCGGACGGTGGTCCCGCCCCAGGTCAGGTCCGCGAGGAGCCGCACCTCCTGGGCCACGGGCCGACGCCCGGCCGCCCGGGCGATGCTCCAGTAGCCGATGTAGGCGTCCACCAGGCCGCGGGCCCGGTCGTGCTCGATCTCCGTGATCCAGCCCTCCGGCAGGCCGAGTTCGGGCAGGCGGCGTTCCAGTTCGGCGCGCACGTCCTCGGGCACGCCCTCGGGGTGGTGTTCGGCCACCGAGTGCACGAGCGTGCCCACGGACTGGGCGAGGGTTCCGCCCGCGTTCGCGCCGACGTGGTACAGCACCCAGTTCAGCGGATTGCGCAGGGCCGTCTCCACGCGGGAGGGCGAGAGCGCGACGACCTCGCGCTCCGGGTCGACGAGCGCGGCCTCGGTGGACAGCGGCAGCAGGCCCCACCAGCGTCGGGGGTCCGCGACGGTCACGCCGTCCTCGGCGAGGACCGCCAGGCCGGCGGCCGCCGCGGCCCGGGATGTCGCCCCGTCGGCCGCGTCCGCCTCGTCCCCGGCCTCCAGGACGCGGCGCAGCCGGCCGACGAGCGCGGACGCCGTGATCGGGTCGGGGACCGCGGTGAGCCGCCGGACGCCGGCGGCGTCGCGCGCCTCGGCGGGCAGCCGTTCGGGCGGGTCCACCAGGTCGAGGAAGTCGGAGGGGCCCTCATCCGGCGAGCGGACGGCCGTGACGACCACCTGACGCCGTGCCCGGGAGACCGCGGCCGCGAGCATGCGCAGCTCGTCCTGACGCACCTCGCGCAGCCGGGTGCGGTGATCCGTGGGCCACGGGGCGTCCGCGGGCAGGGTCACGAGGTCCACGAGGTCGGTGGCGCCGAGCAGCTGGCCGCGCAGCCGGGTGTTCGGCCACACGCCCTCCTGCAGGCCCACGACGATCACCGTGTCCCACTCCTGGCCGGCCGCCGCGGCGGGGGTGCGCACGTGCACGGCGTCACCGGACTCGGCACGGCGGGCCAGGGTGTCCACGGGCAGGTCCTGGGACTCCATGTAGACGGCGAACGACTCGGGCGACGCGCCCGGGAACTGGTCCACGAAGCGCTCGGCCACCTTGAACAGGGCGACGACGGCGTCGAGGTCCGCGTCCGCCCGGCGGGACTCGCGGCGGTCGTTCGCGTGCTCGGCGGGCCGCAGCGCGAGCGAACGCCACCGCTCGGCCCGACCGGAGGCGGACCACAGCGCCCACAGCACGGTCTCGGGCGAGGCCGAGGGGGCGCGGGCGGCCTCCAGGCCGTCCCGGAGCATCCAGTGGACGCGGCGCAGGGCGCGGTGCCGCTCGTGCTCGGGGCCGGCCAGGCTCGGGTCCAGCAGGGCCGCGGCGAGCAGCGCGTCCGAGGTGCGCCGGCCGCCCCGGCCCCGCTCGGCGGCCAGCAGGTCCTGGCGCAGCCGCCGCACGTGCAGCGCGCTGGCCATCCCGTACCGGCCGGTGAGCAGTCCCACGACCTCGTCCGGGTCGAGCACGTCCTCGACCCGGGCCTCCGGATCCTCCGCGAGCGCCCCCGCCGCGTCCACCAGCGTGAGCAGGGGCGCGACGGCGGGCTCCTCCTTCAGCACGAGCCCGGCGGCGTCGCGCAGCACGGGGACGCCCTCGGCCTCCAGGTGGCGGGCGAGCGCGGCCACACGGGAGCCGGAGCGGGCGACCACGAGGATCCGGTCCAGGGGCACCCCGTCCTCGTGGTGGACCCGCAGCACCCGTTCGAGGACGAGCTGGTCCTCGTGGGCGCGGGTGGGCACGACGTGCGCGCGGACGGCGCCGTCACCGTCCGCCGGGACGGTCTCGGTCCGGGTCCGTTCGACGCCGGCGGTGCGCTGGCGGACCCGGCGGGCCACGCGCAGGTAGGCGTCCTGGACCTCGGCGCGCATGCGGTGCCCGCGCGTCAGCACCCGGACGCGCCCGTCCGGGGACGCGGGCGGGGCGGCCCCCGGCACGGGATCGGGGTCGAGGACCCCGGGGTACCGGGCGAGGAGGTCGGGCCGGGCGCCGCGGAAGCCCTCCACGGTGGTGTCCGGCGACGCGGTGAGCAGCACGTCCCGCCCGCGTCCGAGCACGGTGAGCAGGTCGTGCACGGCGGGGGTGGCCTCGTGGAGGTCCTCGACCACGAGCACGGCCAGGCGGTCCCGCTCCGCCGCCACGAACGCCTGCGCCGCGGCGTCGCGCTCCGGGTCCTCGGGATGCCGCTCGGTGAGCACGCGGACGGCGGCGGACAGCAGCCCGGCGGCGTCGAACGCCTCGGCCATGCCCAGGTCGATCCGGTCCCGGTAGTCCTGCAGCAGCACGGCCGCGGCCTCCCACTCGGGGCGCCCGTGGGCGGTGCCGAGCTCCTGCAGGCGGCCCGGCTCGAGGCCGAGCTCGCTCATGCGGTCCACGAGCTCGCGGACCTCGCGGCGGAATCCCCGCGCCTCCACGGCGGGGGCGACGTCGGCCGGCCAGTCCGGCGCGGCGGCGAGGCCGGCGGCGTAGCCCTCGAGCAGCTCGGCGATGACCGTGTCCTGCTCGGCACCGGTGAGCAGCCGGGGGGCGACCTCCAGATGCCTCAGCGGTCCCGTGACGCGGGCACGGCGCAGCAGGTCGAACGCGTAGGAGGACCAGGTCCGCACGGGGGTGACGGCGCGGGTGCCCCGACCGGCGGCGGCGAGCCGGCGGGTCAGCGCGTCGCGCAGCCGCGCCGCCGCATCCCGGCTCGGGGCCAGCAGCAGGAGGGACTCGGGGTCCAGCCCCGCCTCGATCCGGCGGGCCGCGTACTCGACCGCCACGGTGGTGCGCCCCGTGCCGGGGGCGCCCAGCACGAGCACGGCGTTGTGCCCGGGGGCGAGCGAGGCGATCGCCTCCTGCTCGTCCGTGAGCGTGATCCGGTCCTCGGGCGCGGCGGCCGTGCGCACCAGCCGAGCGGCCCGTTCCGGCGCCGCCGCGTCGTCGTCGAAGGGGTCCACCCCGTGTTCCCTGGTCATGGCCTCATCCTCGCACCGGGCCCGGACACGATACGGTCGGCGATCGCACGGATCGCCCGCGCGGCGCCGTCGTCGGGCTCCCAGCGGGCCCGGGGCAGGTCCACGCGCCCGGCCGGGGTGCGGGGCATGGCCTCGCGTTCGTGCTCGACGGCGGCCCGCGCGGCCAGCTCCGGAGGCAGCGAGCCGTCGGCCCGGACCACCCGCCACCACGGCGTGCCGGGGCTCGATTCGGCCATCGCCCGGCCGGCCTGCCGCGGACCGCCGACCCCCAGCAGGCCGGCCAGCCCCCCGTAGCTGACGGCGCGTCCGGGCGGGACCAGACGGGCGAGCGCCTCGAGCCCCTCGCCGAGGGTGAGCGGTCCGTCGTCGCGGTGGCGGGCGCCGGGGAGCACAGGGTGATCGGTCACGACCCCATCCTGTCGTGTCCGCCGCTCCGGGTAGCGTGAGGCGCGTGACTTGGCATGAGAGCATCCGCGCCGGCTTCGACCTCGAGACCACCGGACGTGATCCGCGCACCGCGCTGATCGTGACCGCCACCCTGGTGATGGTGGACGAGCAGGGCCGCGCCGCGTCGTCGGCCGAGTGGCTCGTGGACCCGGGCGTGCCCATCCCGGCCGAGGCGGCCGAGGTCCACGGCGTCACCACGGAGCGGGCGCAGGCGGAGGGCATGCCCGCCGCGCAGGGTGTCACGGAGATCACCGAGACCCTGCGGGACCTGTTCGCCGCGGGCATCCCCGTGGTGGCGTTCAACGGCGTGTACGACTTCACGGTGATGGACCGGGAGGCGCGCCACCACGGGCTGACGCCGCTCGAGGCCCGCCCCGTGATCGACCCGTTCGTGCTGGACAAGCAGGTGGACCGGTTCCGCAAGGGCAAGCGCACGCTCTCCGCGGTGTCCGAGCACTACGGGGTGACCCTGGAGAACGCGCACACCTCCGCGGCGGACGCCCTCGCCGCCGTCCAGGTGGCCGACGCCCTGGCCGCCCGGTACGAGCAGCTGCGCGTCGCGCCGGTGGACCTGCACGAGCGGCAGGTCCGCTGGAAGGCCGAGCAGGCGGAGAGCTTCGAGCAGTACCTGCGACGCAAGGACCCGCAGGCCACCGTCTCGCGCCACTGGCCGGTCGAGGCCGAGCGCTGAGCGCCCGGCCCCGACCCGCACCCGGGTCTCAGCCCTGGGGCGTCGCCGCCGCGGCCGCCTTCGCCGCGGCCGGCAGCGCGTCGAGCACCCGGGTGACCGCCGCGTCGTCGTGGGCGGCGGAGACGAACCAGGCCTCGAACACGGACGGCGGCAGGTACACGCCGGAGGCCAGCAGCGACTGGAAGAACGGGGCGTAGCGGAAGACCTCCTGGCCCTGGGCGTCCCGGTAGTCCCGCACGCCGGTGCCGGAGGTGCCGAACGCCAGGGAGAACAGGGTGCCGGCCCGCTGGATCGAGTGGTCCACGCCCTCGGCGTCGAGCGCGGCCACGAGGCCCTCGCGCACGGCGTCCGAGGCGCGCGTCACGGCCGCGTAGACGGCCTCGTCGGCGCGGGAGAGCGTGGCGTGGCCGGCGGCCATGGCCACCGGATTCCCGGAGAGGGTGCCGGCCTGGTACACGGGGCCGAGCGGGGCCAGGTGGTCCATGATCTCGGCGGAGCCGCCCAGGGCGGCCGCGGGCATGCCGCCGCCGATCACCTTGCCGAAGCACCAGACGTCCGGGGTCCAGCCCTCGGGCTGTCCGGACAGGCCCCAGCCGCCCGTGGCGGTGGCGCGGAAGCCGGTGAGCACCTCGTCCCAGATCAGCAGCGCGCCGTGGCGGCGGGTGATCTCGCGCAGGAACGCGTTGAAGCCCTCGGCGGGCTCCACGACGCCCATGTTGCAGGGCACGGCCTCCGTGATGAGCGCGGCGATGCGCTCGCCGTGCTCGGCGAACACGGCCTCGACGGCGGCGCGGTCGTTGTAGTCCACCACGAGGGTCTCGGAGGCGGCGGCCTCGGTGACGCCCGCGGAGCCGGGCAGGGCGGCGGTCGCCACGCCCGAGCCGGCCGCGGCCAGCAGGCCGTCCGAGTGGCCGTGGTAGCAGCCGGCGAACTTCACGATCAGGTTGCGGCCGGTCACGCCGCGGGCCAGGCGCAGGGCCGTCATGGTGGCCTCGGTGCCGGTGGACACGAAGCGCACGCGCTCGACCGGGACCTTGGAGGCGATCAGCTCGGCCAGCGCGGTCTCCTCCAGCGTGGAGGTGCCGAAGCCGAGGCCGCGGTCCACGGCGGCGTGCACGGCCTCGACGACCTCGGGGTGCTGGTGGCCCAGCAGCATGGGGCCCCACGAGCAGACCAGGTCCACGTACTCGTTGCCCTCGACGTCGGTCAGGTACGGGCCGCGTGCGCCGGCCATGAACCGGGGCGTGCCGCCCACCGAGCCGAAGGCGCGCACGGGTGAGTCGACGCCGCCGGGGATGACGGCCTGGGCCGCGGCGAAGGCGGCGGCGTTGGTGGTCGGCTGGGACGCGGTCACAGGGACCCCTCCTTCATCCAGCGGCCGAGCTCGGCCGCCCAGTAGGTGAGCACGGAGTCGGCGCCGGCGCGCCGGATGGAGAGCACGGACTCGACGATCGAGGCCTTCCGGTCGATCCAGCCGTGCGCGGCGGCGGCCTCGATCATCGCGTACTCCCCCGAGATCTGGTACGCGGAGACGGGCACGTCCGCCATGTCCGCCACGTCGCGCACGATGTCCAGGTAGCTCATCGCGGGCTTGACCATCACCATGTCCGCGCCCTCCTCGAGGTCGAGGGCGACCTCGAGCAGGGCCTCGCTCCGGTTGGCGGCGTCCATCTGGTAGGTCTTGCGGTCGCCCGTGAGCTGGGAGTCGACGGCGTCGCGGAACGGCCCGTAGAACGCCGAGGAGTACTTCGCGGCGTAGGCGAGGATCGCGGTCTCGTGGTGGCCGGCGCCCTCGAGGGCCTCCCGGATCACGCGGACCTGGCCGTCCATCATCCCGGAGGGGCCGAGCACGTCCGCACCGGCCTCGGCCTGCGCGACGCCCATCCGGGCGTAGATCTCCAGCGTCGCGTCGTTGTCCACGGCGCCCTCGGCGGTGAGCACGCCGCAGTGGCCGTGGTCGGTGAACTCGTCCAGGCACAGGTCGGACATCACGACGAGCCCGTCCCCCACCTCCGCCTTCACGTCCCGGATGGCCCGGTTCAGGACGCCGTCCGGGTCCAGGGCGGCGCTGCCGACGGCGTCGCGCGTGGTCGGCACGCCGAACAGCATGATGCCGCCCAGGCCCAGCTCGGCGGCCTCGGCCGCGGCGGCCTTGAGCGAGTCCGCGGTGTGCTGCACGACGCCCGGCATCGAGGCGATCGGCACGGGCTCGGCGGCGCCCTCCTTGATGAAGGCCGGCAGGATCAGCTCGGCGGGGTGCAGGCGCGTCTCGGCGGCGAGGCGGCGCATCGCGGCGGACCGGCGCAGACGCCGGGGACGGTGCAGCGGGAAGGACATGACGGGGTCACACGCTCCTGGTTCGGGGACCCGTCCAGTCTAGGCGCGGAGGCTGACCGCGCGCCGGGTACAGTCATGGCGCCCCGTTCGCCGTCGAGAGGCCCGTGATGCCCCCGCGCCTGCGCCCCGGTCAGACCCTGCTGCTGGCCTCGCTCGTCTTCGGCCTGTTCTTCGGCGCCGGCAACCTGATCTTCCCCGCCGGCCTGGGCCGGGATGCGGGCGCCGCGGTCACGCCGGCCACGCTCGGCTTCCTCGTCACGGCGGTGGGGCTGCCGGTCCTGGGCATCGTCGCCTCGGCGGTGACGGGGGCGCGCTCGGTCCGTGAGATGACGGCGCCCGTCTCCCGGCGCTTCGCCGTGGCGTTCACGTGCCTGCTGTACCTGACGATCGGCCCCCTCTTCGCCATCCCCCGCACCGCCACGGTGTCCTATGAGATCGGTGTCGCGCCCCTGGCGGGCGACGGCGGCCTGCGGCTGCTCGGCTTCACGGCGGCGTTCTTCGCGGTCGCCGCGGTGGCGGCGTTCCGTCCGGGCCGGCTCATGGAGTGGGTGGGGCGCTACCTGACCCCGGCGTTCCTGGTCCTGCTCGGCGCCCTGATGGCGGCCGCCGTCGTGGCCCCGATGAGCACGGGCGCCCTGCCCTCGCCGACCCCCGCCTACGCCGACGGGGCGCTCGTGCGGGGCCTGCTGGACGGCTACAACACCATGGACGCGCTCGCCTCGCTCGCCTTCGCGGTCGTGATCGTCGACGCCGCCCGGCGCCTGGGCGTGACGGGCCCGCGCCGCATGGCGGTGGAGCTGGGCAAGGCGGGGCTGCTCGGCGGTGCGGCGATGGCGGTGGTCTACGCCTCCCTGGCGTACGTCGGCGCCACGAGCCACGGCGCGTTCGCGCAGGCCGCGAACGGCGGCGACGTCCTCGCCCGCAGCGCGAGCCACTTCTTCGGCGCGGCGGGCGTGTACCTCATCGCGGCCATCGTCGTCGTCGCGTGCCTGAAGACCTGCATCGGACTGATCGTGGCGTGCACCGAGATGTTCGCGGAGATGTTCCCCGGGTCCTACCGGCTGTGGGCGAGCCTCTTCCTCGTCGTGTCCTTCGCGCTCGCCAACCTGGGCCTGGAGGCGATCATCGCCTGGTCCGTCCCGGTGCTGATGTTCCTCTACCCGATCGCCGTCGTCGTCATCCTGCTCGGTCTCGCCTGGGCCTGGGTGCGGGACCACCCGGCGGTGGCCCGCTGGGTGGTCGCCTGCACGGGGCTCGCCGCCTTCTTCGACCTGCTGGGCGCCCTGCCGGAGGCGCTCGCGACGACGCCGCCCGTCACCGCCCTGACGGGCCTGGCCGGCCGGGTGCTGCCCGGCTACGCGGTCGGCTTCGGCTGGGTGGTCCCGGCGCTCGTCGGGCTGGTCGTCGGCACAGTGGCCGCCGCCTCGCGGCCCCGCCCCCGCCGGGGCGAGCGGGAGGCGATCCCGGTCACCGCCGGCCACGGGCGCACCGCCGCCGACTAGGGTGGGACACATGCCCGAACCCACCCCCGCATCCCTGCGCATCGCCGTCCTGATGGACAGCGACAACGTCTCCCCCAAGTTCGCCCCCCTGATCCTCGAGGAGCTCGCCACCTACGGCACCCCCACGATCAAGCGCGCGTACGGCGACTGGACCACGACCAACCTCAACGGCTGGAAGAAGGCGCTGAACCACCACGCGATCCAGCCGGTCCAGCAGTTCGCCTACACCGTGGGCAAGAACTCCTCGGACTCCGCGCTCATCATCGACGCGATGGACCTGCTCTGGATGGGCAACGTGGACGCGTTCGCCCTCGTCTCCTCCGACTCCGACTTCACGCGCCTGGCCACCCGCCTGCGCGAGGGCGGCAAGCGCGTGATCGGCCTGGGCGCCCGCAAGACCCCCGCCTCCCTGCGCAACGCCGTGGACCAGTTCATCTACCTCGAGCTGCTCGGCACCGCCACGGACCACGACGTCGACGACGACGAGACCGGCGAGGACGCCCCCGCCAAGGAGGAGAACGCCAAGGCGTCCGAGGGCTCCGGCCGCTCGGGGTCCCGCCGCGGTGGTCGAGGCCGCGGTCGCGGGGCCAAGACCACCGACGCCACCGACACCCCCGAGGCCACCGACGCGGACGCCGAGGCCCCCATTGCCGACGAGGCCCCTGCTGCCGACGAGGCCCCCGCTGCCGACGAGGCGCCCGCCGGGGACGCCGCCGCCGGCAAGGACGGGAAGGCCGCGGAGGCGAAGTCCGGGGCCGGTCGGCGGGGCCGCCGTGCGTCGTCGTCGGACGTCACCGAGGACCCGACCCCGCCCGAGGTGCCGGTCGAGGCCGAGCCCGAGCACGACGAGGCCGACGCCGCCCCGCGCATCGACCTGCAGGCCGCGCTCACCAAGGCCGTCAACGCCACGAGCACCGACGACGGCTGGGCCACGCTGTCCCTGATCGGCCAACACCTGAGCCGCACCCACGTGGACTTCGACCCGCGCGACTTCGGACACTCCAAGCTCTCCACCCTCGTGGAGGACCAGCCGTACCTGCGCACCCGCACCGAGGGCCGGACCATGGAGGTCTCGCTGGTCCGCCGCCGCAGCCGCCGCGCCGAGGGCTGAGCGGCACGGCCCGTCGTCCCCCGCGGCCGGCGGGCCGGTCCACCGGCCGTTCACCCGCCGGCCACCCGCCCACCACGCCCGTTCGGTAGGCTCCCCGGCATGGGGAACACTCTGGACTTCCTGCGCGGCGTCGACCGCCTGCACGCCTTCTACACGGAGAACGTGCGCATGCTCGCGCACGCGTACGACCTGACGGATGAGGAAGCCTCGGAGCTGCTCGCCAACACGGGCTTCACCAACGTCTCGGTCGCCATCCTGCGCGGCCCGCGGGTGGACATCATGGCCGCCGCCACCGGCGTGCCGCAGGACGAGAGGCACGACGCCGGCCCGGCGCCGACGGAGGACGACGCGCCCGACCCGGACGGCGGCCGCCCCGACTGAGCCTCGCCTCGAGTGCGGACGGGCGGCTCAGGCCGCAGCGCGCAGCACGGCCAGCACTCCGGCCGCATCCGGCGTGGGGGCCGTCCCGAGCAGGGGCAGACCCCGCCGCGCGCATGTGTCCCGGGTCGGCGCGCCGATCGCCACGAGCCGCACCCGCTCCCCCACCAGCGGCGTCAGACCCGCGGCCACGAACTCCTCCGCCGCGGACGAGCTGGTGAGCACCACGGCGGTCCCCGCCGCGACCGCGGCCAGCCGCGCGGGCGTCACGACGTCCCCCCGGCCCTCGTCCGCCGCCCCGTCGAGCAGCCGCCTGCCGGCCTGCGCCGGATACGGCACCGTCCGGTAGGCGAGCCCGGTCCGCACGTCCCAGCCCGCCGCGCGCAGGCCGTCGGCGAGGCGGGACCGGGCCCGATCGGACTGGGGCAGCCACGCGCGGGCGCCGCGGGGATGCAGGGCGGCGAGTCCGGCGATCAGGCCCTCGGCGGAGCGGTCCTCGGGCGGCAGCCACGGCGCCGCGTCGCAGCCCGCCTCGGTCAGCACCCGTGCCGTGCCCGGTCCGGTGACCGCGATCCGCGCGCCCGCCGGGACATGGCCGTCCCAGCCGACGGCCCTGAGCGCGCGCACGGTGTTGGGGCTCGTCACCACGAGCCAGCGGGACCCGTCCGAGCGCACCGGCCCGGCCGCATCACCGTCGGCCCCCGCCCAGTCCGCGAGCAGCGCGCGCAGGGGGCCGTCGTCGTCGGGCAGTGCGAAGTCGGTCAGCGGCAGGAAGCCGACCCGCAGCCGCCGCCCCGCCACCTCGGTGCCGGCGAGACCGGCCTCGAGGTCGCCGGCCTGGGCCGGCTGGCGGGTGAGCAGGACGCGCATCTCAGGCCGGGTCGTCGGGGCGCGGGGCGCCGTCGCCCCGGTCCACCCCGCGCACCGTGCCGGGCAGCAGGTCGGCGCCCTCGGCCACGAACTGCTCGGCCACGTGCACGCCGAGTGCCTCCGCGGCCACGAACAGGGTGTCCTCGAGCCACTCGTCGCCGGCCGCCGGGTCGCCGGCCACGTCGGTCGGCACCGGGTCGAGCTGCACGGACGAGGTCCGGCGCAGCACGCGCGAGCCGTCGAGGGCGGCCACCATCGCGGTCATCTCGATGCGCGGCGCGCCGGCCTCGCCGTCGGTCACGCGGGCCACGGCCCCGATCGGCGCGGCGCAGCCGGCCTCGAGGCGGCGCAGCAGGGCCCGCTCGGCGGTGACCGCCACGTGGGTGTCCCGATCGTCGACCAGCTCGAGGGCGGCGTGCAGCCTCCCGACCGGCGCCTCGGGGTCCAGGAGCGCCCGACCGAGGAAGGACTCGTCCTCGGCCCGGATCTCCACGGCCAGGGCGCCCTGCCCGGGGGCGGGCACCATGACCTCCGGGTCGATCCGCTCGGTGATCACGTGGTCCAGGCCGAGCCGGTTGAGCCCGGCACAGGCCAGGATCACGGCGTCGAGGTCACCGCGGGGCGAACCCGCGGCGGCCGGGGCGTGATCGTCGTGCTGCTCCAGCCCGGGCACGCGGGCCAGGCGGGTCTGCACGTTGCCGCGGATGTCCACCAGCTCCAGATCCGGGCGCAGCGCCTTGAGCTGGGCCACGCGGCGCGGCGAGCCCGTGCCCACCCGGGCGCCCTCGGGCAGGGTCGCCAGGGTGAGGCCGTCGCGGGCGCACAGGGCGTCCCGCAGGTCGGCCCGGGCCGGCACCGCGGCGATCTCGAGGGTCTCCGGCTGGGCGGCCGGCAGGTCCTTGAGCGAGTGCACCGCCGCGTCCACGACGCCGTCGAGCACGGCGGCCCGCAGCGCCGAGGCGAACACGCCGGTGCCGCCCAGCGAGGCCAGCGAGCCGGTGGTGACGTCGCCCTCGGTGCGGATCACCACCAGCTCGTGGGCCAGGCCGGAGCGCTCCGTGAGCGTCTCGGCCACGTGGCTGGTCTGCGTGGTCGCCAGGGCGGAGCCCCGGGTGCCAATGCGCAGGGGGGTCACGGTCTCAGGCCTCCTCGGCGGGGGCCGCGGCGCCCGCCTCGTGCTCGGCCAGCCCGCGCACGGCGGCGTCGACAGCGGACGTCGTCGGCCGCGTCGAGCCGTCCCGCATCACCTTGACGCAGCAGTCCGGCCGGCACACGTCGTACCACGCCGGGAAGCAGCCGACCGCGGCGCGACCCTCGCGCCGGCCCAGCCGCTCCTCCACGATGTCCACGAGCCCGGCCACGAACCGCGGGTCGGTGCCCGGGGTGGGGCTGCGCCGGAACCCCACGCCCAGCCCCTCGGCGGTCTCCTTGGCCTCGGTGTCGAGGTCCCAGACCACCTCCATGTGGTCCGAGACGAACCCCAGCGGCACGACGACGAAGCCCGCCACGGCGCGCCCCTGCGCGTCCGTCTCGGCGCCCTCGCCCGCGAGGTGCTCCATCGCGTCGTTGATGTCCGGCTCGAGCCACGGCACCGAGGGCGGGCCGGAGCGCGACTGGTACACGAGCGACCACGGCACGTCCGCGGCCTCGGGCACGCCGGCGAGGATCTCGCGGGCCACATCGAGGTGCTGCGCCGAGTACACGTCCGCACCCTCATCGCCCGGCTCCGCCCCCGCCTGCGCGCGCAGGTCGGCGGCGAGGCCGCGCGGGCCGGCGGCGGCGGCGTCGGAGGTGGGGATCGAGTGGGTCGCGAAGAGCACGTGGATCCGCGCGTCGTCCCCCAGCTCCGCGCGCAGCGAGGCCAGGTCCGCGCGCAGGCCGTCCCGGAACGGCTCGATGAAGCCGGGGTGGTTGAAGTACTGGCGCGTCTTGTCCAGGTCCACCTTCCCGGTCAGGCCGGTCTGCTCCATGGCCATGCCCATGTCCTCGCGGTACTGGCGGCACGAGGAGTAGCAGGAGTACGCGGAGGTGGTGACCGTCAGGATGCGGCGGTGCCCGTCGGCGTGCATCCGCGCGAGGGTGTCCGGGAAGTAGGGCTCCCAGTTGCGGTTGCCCCAGTACACGGGCAGGTCCAGGCCGCGGGCGGCCAGCTCGGCCTCGATGGCCGCCTTCAGCGCGCGGTTCTGCGCGTTGATGGGGCTGACGCCGCCGTTGGCGCGGTAGTGGGTGGCGACCTCCTCGAGGCGCTCGTCCGGGATGCCGCGCCCGCGCGTGACGTTGCGCAGGAACGGGATCACGTCGTCCTGGCCCTCGGGCCCGCCGAAGGAGGCGAGCAGCAGGGCGTCGTAGTCCTTGGGGGCCATCACGCCGCACACGTCGTAGTCGACGCCGGCGGCGGCCTTCTCGGGCGTCCGGAGGGCCGGGGCGACGCCGGCGTCCGGGCCGGTGTGGACGGGCGCGTCGGCGCGGGGCTCGGGGGCGGTAGTCATCAGGCCAGCACCTCCGCGATCTCGGCGGTCTCCAGACGGCGTCCGGTGTAGAACGGCACCTCGCTGCGCACGTGCAGGCGGGTCTCGTTGTTGCGCAGGTGGCGCATCATGTCCACCAGGTCCGTCAGCTCGTCCGCCTCGAGGCCCAGCAGCCACTCCCAGTCGTTCAGGCCGAACGCGCTGGTGGTATTCGCCCACACCTGCGGGAAGTCCTGGCCGAGCTGGCCGTGCTCGCGGAGCATGCGGGCCCGCTCCTTCGGGTCCAGCAGGTACCAGTCGTACGAGCGCACGAACGGGTAGAAGCACAGCCACTTCAGGGCCTTGCGGCCCATGGCGAAGGCGGGGACGTGGTCCTTGTTGAACTCGGCCATGCGATCTGCGCCCATGGCCGAGAGCACCATCGTGGTGCCCTCGAGCAGACGGGTGCGGCGCAGCTCGCGGATGGCGGCCTGCAGGTCCTCGGGCACCTGGCCGTACATCCACACCATGACGTCGCCGGCCTCGCGCATGCCCGAGACGTCGTAGACGCCGCGCACGGTCACGCCGGTCTGGGCCACCCGCGCGACGGCCTCGTCGAACTCCTTGGCGGCCTTCTTCGCGTCGCGGCCCTCCAGTCCCAGCCAGCCTGGCTCGCCCTGCGGGCGGGCGAACACGGTGTAGGTGGTGAACCAGTCCTTGCCGGCCTCGGCAGGGGTGGTGGTGCTGTCCTTGGTCATGGTCCTCTTCCTTGGGATCCGATTGCGTCAGGGGTGGTCTGGGGGCGAGGTCAGCCGGCGGGCGGTGCGTCGGCGCCGAGGGTGCGGTCCACGCCGGCGACGACGGCGGCCAGCCCGGTGCCGTGCACCCAGCTGCCCACGAGGTCGAGGCCGGGCACGTCCCGTGCCCAGTCGATCAGCGTGTCCGCCTTCGCGCGGTCGGGGCCGGCCTGCGGCGGGATGGAGCGGCGCCAGCGGGTGACGGTGCGGGCGACGACGTCCTCCTCCGCCAGCGGCACCCCGGTGAGAGTCGCCGTGTCCACGAGCGCCTGCGCGAGCAGCTCCTCGTCCGCGCTGCGATGGCCCAGGGCCTCGGGCCCGCCGCCCTGGCGGCCGTAGGACAGGCGCAGCACGTGGCGGTGGGGATGGCGGGCGACACCGTCCTCCTGCGGACGCGCGACGACCTCGCGCAGCCACGCCCACTTGGCGGTGACGTGGGTCAGGGCCTTGGCGGCCACGTCCGTCCCGGCGCCGACCAGCACTCCGGTGCCGCGTGGCGCGTCGTCCAGGCCCGCGGCCTCGACGACGAGCGTGGCCAGCGCGATGCCCTCGCCGAGGGCGGGGCCGGCGTCGGGGTCCAGGGCCTCGGCCGAGAGCGGGGCCAGCAGGTCCCAGGCGGTGACGCCGTCCACGGCCAGCACGACGCGGTCCACGTCGAGCCCGCGGACGACCTCGTCGTCCCGGTCCGAGATCTGGGCCCACCAGCCGCCGGTGGCGGGCACGCGGGACAGGGCGGCCACCCGGACACCGCGCAGGACGGTGGCCCCGTCCTCGCGCAGCGCCTCGACGAGCCGGCCGGTGAGGCGGACCATGCCGCCGTCCA
This sequence comes from Micrococcus sp. KRD026, assembly GCF_017168445.1. NCBI lineage: Bacteria > Bacillati > Actinomycetota > Actinomycetes > Micrococcales > Micrococcaceae > Micrococcus > Micrococcus sp. KRD026. Next base: position 78,127 of record NZ_JABFBA010000013.1, read on the forward strand.
GACCGGCCACGAGCGAGCCGGGGGTCCCGGTGGACCGCAGCGCGGCGACGCCCGCGGCCAGCCCGCCGTGCTCCACGGCGGCGGCGAGCAGGCCGGGGGCCACGCGCTCCAGCTCGACGACCGCGGGGTCGGCCGAGTGGACTCCGGCGACGACGGGGGCCACGAGGCGGTCGAGCACCTCGTCGCCGAGGCGGTCGGCCACGACCTGCGCGACGGTCACCGGCTCGCCGGCCGCGAGCGCGGCGGCCCAGCGATCCATGGGGGCCTCGGCGTCCTGCCGGGCGCGCTCCAGGCCGGCCGGCGTGAGGGCGGCGGCGAGGTCCTCGGCGTCGAGGTCGCCGGGGATGCCGACGATGCCGAGACGCGGGGCGCGCACGGGGCCGGCGGGACCGTGCAGCCACGAGCCGAGGGGCTCGGGCGCGACGATCTTCTCGCCCAGCCCGAGCTCCTCCACGAGCGCGCGCACGGCGGCGCCGCGGACGGCGAACGACTCGGCGCCGCCGTCGAGTTCGAGGGTCTGGGTCTCGGGGGCCCCGGTCTCGCCGTGCGAGGGGACGTCGAGGAAGCGCGGGGAGACCGCGCCCCCGAGCACGGAGGTGGCCTCGGCGAGGGTCACGTCCCAGCCCGCCGCGGACAGTCGGTGGGCCGCGACGAGGCCGGCGATGCCGCCGCCGACCACGAGCGCCGTGCCGCTCATGCGCGCTCCTCCCGCTCGGCGGTCTCGGCCCCCGGTGCCGGGTCCTGGCCCTCCCGCTCCGGCACGGGCAGGGAGTGGATCAGCTCGACCACGCGGGTCAGCACGGCCGCGTCCGTCTCCGGCGGCACGCCGTGGGCGAGGTTGACGACGTGACCGGGCGCGACGGCGCCGGAGGCGACGACGTCGCGCACGTGGGCCTCGAGGACCTCCCACGGGGCGGCGAGCAGGGCCGGGTCGATGTTGCCCTGCAGGGGCACGGCGCCGCGTCCGTCGGGGCCGGGGTTCGCGCTGAGACGGCGGTGCGCCTCGGCGAGCGTGAGGCGGTGGTCCACGCCGACGGCGGTCGCGCCCGCGTCACGCATGTGGTGCAGGAACTCTCCGGTGCCCGTGCCGAAGTGCAGGAGCGGGGCGCCGTCGGGGACGCCGGGCCCGGCGAGGTCGGCGACATGGGCGAGGGCCGCCGTCGAGTGCGGCTGCACGTGCTCGAGGTAGTCGTCCGCCGAGAGCGAACCGGCCCACGAGTCGAACAGCTGCGCGGCGGAGGCGCCGGACTCGAGCTGGGCGCGCAGGAACTGGCCGGACACGGTGGCCGCCCAGCCGGCCAGGGCGGCCCAGGTCTCGGGGTCGGCGTGCATCATGCGCCGCGGGCCGAAGTGGTCGCGGGAGGGACGGCCCTCCACCATGTACGCCGCCAGCGTGAAGGGGGCACCGGCGAAGCCGATCAGGGGGCGCGGGCCCAGCTCGGCGACGGTGGCCGCGACGGCCTCGCGGATGACGTCCAGGGCGGCGTCCTCGAGGACGGGCAGCGCGGCGACGTCGTCGGCGGTGCGGACGGCCTGGCCGAGCACGGGGCCCACGCCGGGCTGGATCTCCACGTCCACGCCCGCCAGGCGCAGGGGGACCACGATGTCCGAGAAGAAGATCGCCGCGTCGACGTCGTGGCGGCGCACCGGCTGCATCGTGATCTCCCGGACCAGGTCCGGCATGAGGCAGGAGTCGAGCATCCCGATCCCCTCGCGCACCCGGCGGTACTCGGGCAGCGAACGGCCGGCCTGCCGCATGAACCACACGGGGTGGCGGTCGGGGCGCTGGCCGCGTAGCGCGCGAAGGAGCGGGCTGGCCACGGTCGAGCGTGACGGATCCTCGGTGCGCAGCGGGTGCTCGGCGGGCAGTGCCGGGACGGCCGCGGGGGTCTCGGGGGTCTGGGACAGGGCGGACATGCCCCCAGTGTCCCACCGGTCGTGTCGCGGTGGCACATCCGCGTCCTCCGTGAGCGCCGTCACACTGGCCGACGGCACCCGGGTCAGGCCCGCCTTCCCGGACGGGCGGGGCGGTCGGGGCTAGACTTGGCCCGCTGTGACTGTCTTCTCTCTCGTCGCCTCCCACCATGACCTGGACCTGGACACGGTCGCCCGCCTCAGCGCCGGCGCGACCGGGGTCGGGCCCGCCCTGCCCGGCAGCGGCGCGGCGGGCGCCATCGTGCTGGCCACGTGCAACCGCGTGGAGATCTACGCCGAGGCCGACGGGGCCGGCGTCGAGGCCGCCCGCACGGGGCTGCTGTCCGCCGTCGCCGCCTCCACCTCCCTGCCGGACGAGGACGTGCACACCGCGTTCCGCACGCTCGACGCCGACGCCACGGCCCGTCACCTCTTCGAGGTCGGCGCCGGACTGGACTCCGCCGTGGTGGGCGAGCGCGAGATCGCCGGTCAGGTACGGCGCGCCCTGACGGCGGCCCAGGAGGCCGGCACCGCCTCGGGCCCGCTCGTCCGCCTCTTCGAGTCCGCCACGCGCACGGCCAAGGACGTCGGCTCCCGCACGGCGCTCGGCGCGGCCGGCCGTTCGGTCGTCTCCGTCGCCCTGGACCTCGCGGAGGAGCTGCGCGGTCTCACCGACGCCGCGGCCCAGCGCGACTTCTGGGCCGGGGCCACCATCCTGCTGATCGGCACGGGCGCCTACGCCGGCACCACGCTGGCGCAGCTGGCGGACCGGGGTGCGACCACCGTCGGCGTGCACTCGGCCTCAGGCCGCGCGGAGCAGTTCGTCGCGGACCGCGGCGGCTGGGCCCTCGCGCTCGGCGGCGAGGCCGTGGCCGGCGCCGTCGCCGAGGCGGACGTGATCATCGGCTCCTCCGGTGGCGAGCGCCAGATCAGCCCCGAGCGCCTGCAGGAGCTGCGCGAGGGCGGACGGCGCCCGCTCACGGTGGTCGACCTGGCCCTCTCGCGCGACTTCGACCCCGCCGTCGCGGACCTGCCGGACGTCGACCTCATCACCCTCGAGTCGGTGCGGCTGGCCGCCCCCGAGCAGGCCCAGGTCGCCGTCGCCGAGGCCCGCGCGCTCGTGGACGACGCCGTCGAGGAGTACCGCGCCGCGCAGCGCGGCCGCAGCGCCGACGCGGCCATCAAGGCCCTGCGCCGCCACACCCTCGGCGTGCTCGACCGGGAGCTCGAGCGCGTGCGCGCCCGCCACGGCTGCACGGCGGCCGCCGAGGAGGTGGAGTTCGCCCTGCGCCGCATGGTGAACCAGCTCCTGCACGAACCCAGCGTGCGCGCCAAGCGACTCGCCGCCGAGGGCCGGCTCGACCGCTATGAGGACGCCCTCGAGGCGGTCTTCGGGATCGAGGCCCCCGGCCGCCCCGCCCCCGCCGTGGGCGCGGTCGAGGCGGCCTGCCCCGCGCACGAGGACGAGGGCGGCGCCGCGCGCATCGCGTGAGCCGGCCCCGCGCCAGGAGGACTCCGTGACCGCCCACCCCGCCGCCACCGCGCCCGACGAGCCCGGGCGAGGCCGTCGTCTGCCCCGGCACGAGCGTCGCCGCCAGCTGTTGGACTGCGCCCGCGCGGTCTTCGCCGCGGAGCGGTACGCGGGGGCCTCCATGGAGCAGATCGCCGAGCGGGCCGAGGTCTCCAAGCCGGTCCTCTACCAGCACTTCCCCAGCAAGCACGAGCTCTTCCTCGAGCTGCTGGACTCCGAGGTCGCGAGCCTGCGCGCGCTCCTCGAGGCGGCGATGGACACCCGCCGGGACAACCGCGAACGGGTGCGGGCCACCGTCGCCGCCGTGTTCGAGTACATGGCCTCCCCCGAGCGGACCCACCGCCTGATCTTCGACTCCGGCATCGACGGGGACCCGGAGGTGCGCACGCGCAGCGAGGCCGTCCATCGGCTGCTCTCCTCCGAGGTCGCGCGCACCATCCGCGCGGACACCACCGTGGCCGAGGCCGAGGCCGAGGTGCTCTCCCGCGGACTCGTCGGCTATCTCCTGGGCGCCGCCCGCCACTGGGCGGACCGGCTCGACGCCGACGCCCGCCCCGCCGCGGCCGAGATGGCCCGCACGGTGGACGCGCTCGTCTGGCGCGGCCTCGCCTCGCTGCCCTCCGCGGACGACGCGCCGCGCTGACCCGGCCGTCCGGCCCGTTTCGCCCGCGGGTGAACCTCGTGGGCGCCCGTCCACCCCGCCGAGCGGTCCCGTAGGCTGACGGCGGACCGCACAGGACGCGACGAAGAGAAGAGGTTCCCCATGGAGATCCGCATCGGTGTGCAGCACGTCGGCCGCGAGGTCGTCATCGACAGCGAGCAGTCGGCGGACGAGGTCCGCTCCCTCGTGGACGCCGCCGTCGCCGACGGCACCCCGCTGGTCCTGGCGGACGCCAAGGGCCGCCAGGTGGTCGTCCCCGGCGACCGCATCGGCTTCGTGGAGATCGGCGCGAAGAAGTCGGGCCCGCTCGGGTTCGCCGCCTCCTGACCCGCCCGCACGCCCCGGTGATCCGCCGGGGCGTGCGTCGTCTCGGCCCCTGCCCAGGAGCATCGCCATGTCGCCTCACGCCCTCGGCCTCCGCGGCCCCGCCGACCCGGCCCTGCTCGAGCGTCTCGCCGCCCTGCGGACGGAGCTCGAGTTGCAGCCGGCCTTCCCCGCCCCCGTCCTGGCCGAGGCGGAGGCGGCCGCGCGTGAGGTGCACGCGGGCCTGACCGGGAGCCCGGACCACGCGGACCGCACGGCCCTGCCGTTCGTCACCGTGGATCCCGCCGGCTCCACGGACCTGGACCAGGCCCTGCTCCTGACCCCCGCCGACGACGACGGCATCCTCGTCCGCTACGCGATCGCGGACGTGCCCGCCTTCGTGACCCCGGACGGCGCCGTGGACGCCGAGGCCCGCCGCCGCGGCCAGACCGTCTACCTGCCCGACGGCCGGGTCCCCCTGCACCCGGAGGTGCTGAGCGAGGACGCCGCCTCCCTGCTGCCGGACCGCGAACGCCCGGCGTTCGTCTGGACGTTCCTGCTGGACGCCGCGGGCGCCGTCGTGGAGACCGGCCTCGAACGCGCCCGCATCCGCTCCCGGGCGCAGCTGACGTACGGGCAGGTGCAGGCCTTCCTCGACGCGCAGCCGGGGGCACAGGCGCCGACGACGCCGCGCCCCGGGGTCACCGACGCGGACCGGGCCGCCGCCGAGGGGTGGCCGGCCGAGGTGCGCGACTCGCTGGCGCTGCTGCCGGAGGTGGGCCGACGGCGGGCCGCACAGGAGGCCGCCCGCGGCGGTGCCTCCCTGAACCTGCCGGACCAGGAGGTCCGTGTCACCGAGGACGGGGCGCACGAGCTCGTGCACCGGGCGCCGTTGCCGGCGGAGGAGCACAACGCCCAGCTCTCCCTGCTGACCGGCATGGCCGCGGCCGAGCTGATGCTGGCCGCCGGAGTCGGGATCCTGCGTACGATGCCGGCGCCGGACACCGACGCCGTCGCCGCCTTCCGAGAGCGCACGCGCGCCCTGGGCGCCCCGTGGGACGAGGGCCAGGACTACGGCGCCTACCTGCGTTCCCTCGACCCCGCCGACGCGCGGCACCTGGCGGTACTGCACGCGGCCACCGGGCTGTTCCGCGGCGCCGGGTACACGGCCTTCGACGCGCAGGCCGAGGACCCGGCCCTGCGCACCCCGCCGGACGAACCGGCCCAGGCCGCGCTCGCCGCCCCCTACGCCCACGCCACCGCTCCCCTGCGCCGGCTCGTGGACCGCTTCGTCCTGGCCCTGTGCCACGCCCACGCCGTCGGCGCCCCCGCCCCCGCATGGGTCCGCGACGCCCTGCCCGAGCTGCCCGCCCTCATGGCGGACTCGTCCCGCCGGGCCTCGGCCGCGAGCCGGACGGCGGCGGACCTCGTGGAGGCGGCGGCACTCGAGTCCCGCGTCGGCGCGGAGCTCGAGGGGATCGCGGTGCGCGAGGCCAAGGACGGCACGGAAGTGTGGCTGCTCGACCCGGCCGTGAGCCTGCGGGTGCCGGGCAGCATCCCGGCGGGCACCCGGGTGCGCGTGCGGATCGAGGGCGTGGACCGTGCCTCGGGTGCGATCACGGCCGCGGGGGTAGACTGGCCGCACAGCTCACGCTGACCCAGGATGACCGGTCGCTCTCTGATCACCCTGACCCGCCGCCCGCGCCCCTGACGCCCGGGACGGCACCATGACCTGCCGGATCCGGCACGGCCCGCCGCGTACGGCGCGCCCGCCCGGTTCCACGGGGCACCGCCCGTCGGCCGCTCCGCGTGCTTGCCTCGCGATCGGCTTCCGCTTGAACCGCGCGCACGGCGGAGCCGGGCCTTCCGCCCGCCGTGACGACGCCTGACCAGGAACGCGAGTCGCCATGACCCAGAACTCCGAGCACACCCCCGCCTCCGCCGACCTCGACCCGACGGTCGCCGCGATCGCGGAGGACATCGTCACCGAGGACGCCGCCCCCGTGGCCCCCGAGCAGACCTTCGCCGACTTCGGGGTGCACCCCGCGATCGTCGAGGCCCTGGAGGCCAAGGGCATCGTCCACCCCTTCCCCATCCAGGCCATGACCCTGCCGGTCGCCCTCGGCGGCCACGACATCATCGGCCAGGCCAAGACCGGCACCGGCAAGACCCTCGGCTTCGGCATCCCCGCGCTACAGCGCGCCATCGGCCCGGGCGAGCCCGGCTGGGACGGCCTCGAGGCCAAGGGCACCGCGGGCGCCCCGCAGGCCCTGATCGTCGCCCCGACGCGCGAGCTCGCCGTCCAGGTGGCCGGCGACCTCACGGCCGCCGCGGCCCGGCGCCCCCTGCGCATCGCCACCATCTACGGCGGCCGCGCCTACGAGCCGCAGATCGAGGAGCTGCAGCGCGGCGTCGAGATCGTCGTCGGCACCCCCGGCCGCCTCATCGACCTGATGCGCCAGCGCCACCTGCGCCTGGACCTGGTGAACACGGTGGTGCTGGACGAGGCCGACGAGATGCTGGACCTCGGCTTCCTCCCCGACGTCGAGACCCTGCTCGCCGCCGTCCCGGCCGTGCGTCAGACCATGCTGTTCTCGGCCACCATGCCGGGTCCCGTGGTCGCGATGGCGCGCCGCTACATGACGCAGCCGACCCACATCCGCGCGGCGGACCCGGAGGACGAGGGCCTGACGAAGAAGGACATCCGTCAGCTCGTCTACCGCGCCCACCACATGGACAAGGACGAGCTCGTGGCCCGCGCCCTGCAGGCCGAGGGCCGCGGCCGGACCATCATCTTCACGCGCACCAAGCGCACGGCCGCTCGCGTGGCGGACGAGCTGACGGCGCGCGGCTTCGCGGCCGGCGCGCTGCACGGCGACCTCGGCCAGGGCGCCCGCGAGCAGGCGCTGCGCGCATTCCGCAACGGCAAGGTGGACATCCTCGTGGCCACCGACGTCGCGGCGCGCGGCATCGACGTCGACGACGTCACGCACGTGTTCAACTTCCAGGCGCCGGAGGACGAGAAGACCTACGTGCACCGCGTGGGCCGCACGGGCCGCGCCGGCAACAAGGGCGTGGCGGTGACCCTCGTGGACTGGGAGGACATGCCGCGCTGGTCCCTGATCGACAAGGCGCTCGGCCTCGGCCAGCCCGAGCCGGTGGAGACCTACTCCTCCTCCCCGCACCTGTTCTCCGACCTCGGCATCCCGAAGGGCACGAAGGGCCGTCTGCCGCAGGCCAAGCGCGTGCTCGAGGGCCTCGAGGGCGAGACGCTCGAGGACCTCGGCGGCCCCGAGGCGAAGCAGCGCGACGGCGGCCGCGGACGGGGTCGCGAGGGCGGTCGGTCCCGCGACGGCGAGCGCGGCGGCCGTGAGGGCGGCCGCGGCGGACGTGGCGGACGGAACCGGGGCGGCCGCTCCGGCGAGGGCCGCGACGATGCACGCGGCGGAGGCCGCGGCGAGCGCTCGGCCCGCGGGCGTGGTGAGGTACCCGCCGAGCAGCGCGCCGAGGGCCGGGGCCGTGGTCGCGGCGAGGGCCGCGAGCGCACCGCCTCGCGCTCCGAGGCCCCCGCAGCCCGGACGCCGGAGCCGGTGGCCGGCGTCGAGCTGACGGAGGCCCGCCGGGCCGAGCGCGCCGAGGCGCGGGCCGAGGCCCGTCGTCGCCGGGGCGGCCGCACCCGCACGCGCCGCCGCAACGGCGAGGTCGTGGACGGCTGACCCTCCCTTCCGGGCCCCCGGGAGTCTTCTGCGCGAATGACCCTTCTGACCGCCGTGCAGGCGGCCGGAAGGGTCATTCGCGCAACGGATCCTCCGCCGTCGCCCCGGCCGTCCGGGCTCAGCCGCGGATGATCGCCGTGCCGGTGCCCTGCCGCTCGATCTCGGCGAGCACCTCCGCGCCCGTGGTGTGCTCGCCGATCGGATTGGGCTTGCCCGTGCCGTGGTAGTCGGACGAGCCGGTGACGAACAGCCCGTGCCGGTCCGCGAACGCGCGCAGCCAGGTGCGCTCCTCCGCCGGGTTGTCCCGGTGCTCGACCTCGACCCCCGCCAGTCCGGCCTCGGCCATCTGCTCGAACACCTCGTCGCCCACCACGCGGCCCCGCATGCGCGCCCGGGGATGCGCGAACACCGGCACCCCGCCGGCGGCCCGGATGAGCGCGACCGCCTCGGCCGGGTCCGGGGCGAAGTGCGGCACGTAGTACTTGGACCGGCCGGCGAGGATCTCCCGGAACGCCGCGGAGCGGTCCGGGACGGCCCCGATCGTCACGAGGGCGTCGGCCAGGTGGGGCCGGCCGATCGTCGCGTTCTCCGCCGCGTGCTCCTGGACCAGCTCCCACGTGATCGGGAAGTCCGCGCCCAGGCGCCGCACCATCTCCTGCGCCCGGATCAGCCTCGCGTCGCGGGCCAGGCCGACCTCCCGCAGCAGGGCGGGGTCCTCGGGGTCGTGCAGGTAGCTGAGCACGTGCACGCTCACGCCGTCGGCGGAGGTGCAGGACATCTCCATGCCGGGCACGAGCGTCAGCCCGGTCTCCCGCGCGGCGTGGGCGGCCTCGGCCCAGCCGGCGGTCGTGTCGTGGTCGGTGAGCGCGAGGCCGTCCAGCCCGGCCCGCGCCGCCGCACGCACCACGTCGGCCGGCGGCTCGGTGCCGTCGGACTCGGTCGAGTGCGTGTGCAGGTCGTAGCGGGCCATGGCGGCCATGGTACCGAGACCCGCGCGCGGCGGCCCCGACCTGCCCGCGCCCACCGGTGCCATGATGGAGGGCATGACCGATGCCGCACAGCACCCCGCCCAGACCACCCCCGACCGCCCGCCGCCGCCCCCGAGGCGGGCGCCGACGGCACCGGCGCGGTGAACCCCCAGCCGCTGGCCGAGCGCGTCGACAACCGCTCGCAGCGCCCCGCCTCGAACGCCTTCCGCGACTTCATGGCCTCCGACTGGGCGCCCTCGTCGCAGGCCCTGCCCGACCCCGACGCCTCGGCCCCGTACGCCGCCCGGCGGCGGGCCGCCGTGTCCGCGCGCTTCCCGGGCGAGCGGATCGTGGTGCCGGCCGGCCGCCTCAAGGTCCGCTCGAACGACACCGACTACCGCTTCCGCGCGCACTCCGCGTTTGCCCACCTGACGGGCCTCGGCGTGGACCACGAGCCGGACGCCGTGCTCGTGCTCGAGCCCACGGACCCGGGCGCCGGCGACGACGGCACGGACCACACCGCCACCCTGTACTTCCGTCCCCTGGCCGGCCGGGACACCGAGCAGTTCTACGCGGACTCGCGCTCGGGTGAGTTCTGGATCGGCCCCCGTCCGACCCTGGCCGGCCTGGCCGCCCGCACGGGTCTGCGCACGGCGGGGCTCGAGGAGCTCGAGTCCGCCGTCACCAAGAACGTGGCCGCGGACGGCACCGCGGTGCGGCTGCTGGCCGAGACCGACCAGGACGTGGACGCGCTGCTGGCCGCCGTCCGGACCGAGGCCGGCGTGGACCTGGCCGCCGCGGCCGAGGCCGACGCCCAGACCGCCGAGTTCCTCTCCGAGCTGCGCCTGGTCAAGGACGCGTGGGAGGTCGAGCGGATGCGCGCCTCGGTGGCCGCCACGATCGCGGGCTTCGAGGACGTCGTGCGGGCCCTGCCGCGCGCCGTGGGCCACGACCGCGGCGAGCGCGTGGTCGAGGGCGCCTTCTTCGCCCGCGCCCGCCTCGAGGGCAACGACCTGGGCTACGACACGATCGCGGCCTCCGGCAACAACGCCACGATCCTGCACTGGATCCGCAACACGGGCACCGTGCGCCCGGGTGAGCTGCTCCTGCTCGACGCCGGCGTCGAGGACGACTCCCTCTACACCGCGGACATCACCCGCACCCTGCCCGTGTCCGGCACGTTCACGGACGTGCAGCGCCGCATCTACCAGGCGGTCCTCGACGCCGCGGACGCCGCCTTCGCGATCGTGCGCCCCGGCATCCGGTTCCGCGAGCTCCACGCCGAGGCCATGCGGGTGCTCGTCGACCGCCTCGACGGCTGGGGCCTGCTGCCGGTCTCGGCCGAGGTCGCGCTCTCGGACGAGGGCCAGCACCACCGGCGCTGGATGCCCCACGGCACCTCGCACCACCTCGGCCTCGACGTGCACGACTGCGCCCAGGCCAAGCGCGAGCTCTACCTGGACGGCGTGCTCGCGCCGGGCATGGTCTTCACGATCGAGCCGGGTCTGTACTTCAAGGAGGAGGACCTGGCCGTCCCCGAGGAGTACCGCGGCATCGGCGTGCGCATCGAGGACGACATCCTCGTGACCGAGGACGGGGCCGAGAACCTCTCCGCGGTCCTCCCCCGCACCCCGGACGAGATCGAGGCCTGGATGGCGCGGCTCCAGGCGTGATCCGGCGCGGAGGGCGCCCCTAGGGTTCGGACCATGGGTATCGACCTGACCACCGAGCTCACCGCCCTCCGCGACCGCCTCCTCTCCGCCGAGGCGGAGCACGCCGACCTCATCTCCCGCGTCCGGGAGCGCCACCGGGCCTCGGCCCGGAACCTCGTGCACTACGTCGCCCTGCGCGGCACCGACCTGCGGCCCCTGCAGGAGGCGCTGAGCGACGCCGGACTGTCCTCTCTGGGCCGCATGGAGGCCGGCGTGCTGGGCCACGTGGACGCGGTGCTGGCCGCCGCCCGCGCGCTCGACGGCGACCCCGCCCCCGCGCCCGAGGACGACGCCCTGACCTCCGCCGAGGGCCGCGCCATCCTCGCCCGCAACGCGGCGAGCCTGCTCGGTCCGGCCCGCGGCGACCGGGACGCGCGCATCATGGTGACCATGCCCTCCGAGGCCGCCACGGACCCAGAGCTCGTGGCCCGGATCGCCGAGGCCGGCATGGACCTGGCGCGCGTGAACTGCGCCCACGACGACGAGCAGGCGTGGGCCGCCATGATCGCGGCGGTCCGCCGGTGTGCCGGTGCGGGCCGGCCCGCACCCCTGGTCGCGATGGACCTGGCCGGGCCGAAGGTGCGCACCGGCCCCATCGAGCCGGGACCGCGCGTCGTGAAGGTGAAGCCCGCCCGGGACCCCTCCGGGATCGTCACCGAGCCCTCCCGCGTGTGGCTCGCCGCCGGGCCCCACGACGCCGTGGCCACAGCGGACCGGCCGGACGGCGCCGTCGTCGTGCCGCTCGCGGACCCGGAGGGGACGACCCTGGCGGTCCTGCAGCGCGGCGACGAGATCGAGCTGACCGACGCGCGTGGCGCACACCGCAGGCTCGAGGTCGAGCAGGTGGACGGCCAGGGGGTGCTCGTGCGGGCGGAGAAGACGGTCTACTGGGCGACGGGCACGGCACTGACGACGCCGCACGGTCCGCTCGAGGTGGGACCGCTGCCCCCGCTCGAGCAGTCGATGCGCGTGCACGAGGGCGAGCAGATCGTGCTGACCCGCTCGCTCGAACCGGTTCCCGCGGTCGACACGCCGCCCTACCGGATCGGCCTCACCCTGGCGCAGGCGTTCGCGGACGCGGCGGTCGGCGACCGGGTCTCCCTCGACGACGGACGGATCGGCACGCGGATCACGGCGGTGTCCGACGACGAGATCACCCTCGAGGTGACCCAGGCCGGCCCGCGCGGGGCGAAGCTCAAGGCGGAGAAGGGCGTGAACTTCCCGGACACGCACCTGGACATCCCGGCCCTCACGGACGAGGACCTCGCCCACATCCCGTTCGCGGCCCGCCACGCGGACATGGTGAACATGTCCTTCGTCCGCTCGGCCGAGGACGTGGCCCAGCTGATCGACGCGCTCGAGGCCGAGGACGCACCGGACGTGGACATCACGCTGAAGATCGAGACGGTGGAGGCCTTCCGGCAGCTGCCGCGGATGCTGCTCGAGGCGATGCGCTGGCGGGACGTCGGGGTGATGATCGCCCGTGGCGACCTGGCGGTGGAGGCCGGCTTCGCACGGATGGCCGAGCTGCAGGAGGAGATCCTGTGGCTGTGCGAGGCGGCGCACGTGCCCGCGATCTGGGCCACCCAGGTCCTCGAGTCCCTCGCCAAGACCGGCCTGCCCTCACGGGCGGAGATCACGGACGCCGCGATGGCGCAGCGGGCCGAGGCCGCGATGCTGAACAAGGGCCCGTACATCGACCGCGCCGTCACCGTCCTCGGCGACATCCTGGGCCGGATGCACGGTCATGCGAGCAAGAAGCGCGACATGCTCCGGCGGCTCGAGTCCTGGTCCCTCTGACGGGGCTCAGCCGCGCGGCTCGTCCTGGGGCCGGGGCGGGTGGCCGCCGCGCGCCTCGATGAGCTTGGCGACCTCCTCCGGGGGCAGGGTCACGCCGTAGGAGCGGTCCAGGCCGGTGGGCGCGGGGTCCGCCTCCGGGACGGGCCGGGCCGGCGCCTCGGGTCCGCCGGGAGCGGGCGCCGCGTGGGACCCGCCCGACGACGGCGCGGCGGCCGGGGTGGCCTGCACGGACCCGCCCCCGGCCTCCTCCGCGGCGGGGGCGGGCGCCGGCTGCGGGGCCGGCTGCGGCGTCGGGGCCGCGGCACCGCCCAGGCCCAGCTCCTGGCGGGCGCGGGCGGCGTGGTCGAACGCGACCACGAGGTCGAAGGCCGTCGGCACGACGGCCTGCGAGGACGCGAAGCCGTGCTGGCCCCGACGCATCGCGAAGCCGATCACGCCGAAGATCAGCCACACCGCCAGGCCCAGCAGCATGGAGGTGAGGATCTGCCCCGGGCCGGCCTCGGGGGCCAGCAGGTAGAGGAACATGCCGATCAGTCCGCCGAAGAACACGCCGCGCACACCCGCGGACAACGCCACCTGGGCGTAGTTCAGCCGGCCGCGCACCCGCTCCACGACCCGCAGGTCCTTGCCCACGATCGACACGGCGCTCACGGGGAAGTCCGTGGCGGCGAGGCGGTCCACCTGCTCGCGCGCCTGCGCGTAGGTGGCGTAGGTGGCCAGCAGCTCTCCGCGGGGCAGGCCCTGCTCGGCGCCGGGCTGAGGGTTGGACATCATGAACGACATGGACCCATTGTGCCCGGCCCGGCGCCCGGGCGGGCGGCGGTCCGCCGTACGCGGACACGGAGCCGCGGTCCGGCACGCCGTAGGCTGGGTCGGTGAGCTCCCCCAAGATCTTCGTGGCCCGCCTGCTGGGCCTGGACGTCTTCGACCCCCTCGGCGACCGCCTGGGACGGCTGCGCGACGTCGTCGTGCTGGACCGCGGCCCCGCCGCAGCCCCGTTCGCCACCGGCCTCGTGATCGAGGTCCCCGGCAAGAAGCGCGTCTTCGTCCCGATGACGCGGGTGACGTCCATGGACTCGGGCCGGATCATCACGACCGGGCTGATCAACCTGCGCCGGTTCTCCCGCCGTGGCGCCGAGCAGATGGTGGCCGCCGACCTCTTCGACCGGAAGGTGCGCCTCTCCGACGGGTCGGGCGAGGCCTTCCTGGAGGACATCGGGCTGGAGCAGCAGCGCAACGGCGACTGGCTGGTCTCGGACCTGTACGTGCGCCGCATCGTCGGCCGCGGCCCCTTCGGCCGCGCCCAGCGGGGCGAGCACCTCCTGCTGAACTGGGACGAGGCCCGCTGGACGGCGCAGGCCGACCCGCAGGGGGCCACGAGCTTCCTCGCCGCGCACGAGGACCTCAAGCCCGCCGACCTGGCGGACATGCTCCACGACATGTCGGAGAAGCGCCGCGTCGAGGTCGCCAGGGAGCTGCAGAACGAACGCCTCGCGGACGTGCTCCAGGAGCTGCCCGACGACGACCAGGTGCAGATCCTCTCCCAGCTGGACATCGACCGCGCCGCCGACGTCCTGGAGGAGATGGACCCGGACGACGCGGCGGACCTGCTCCACGAGCTGCCCGACTCCCAGCAGGAGCTGCTGCTCGAACGCATGGAGCCGGAGGACGCCGAGGACGTCCGGCGCCTGCTCGAGTACGAGGAGGGCACGGCGGGCTCGCTCATGACCCCCGTGCCGGTCATCCTCCCCCCGGAGGCCACCGTGGCCGAGGCCATGGCGACCATCCGACAGCAGGAGATCTCCCCCGCGTTGGCCTCGCTCGTGATCGTGGCCCGGCCGCCGTTGGAGACGCCGACGGGCCGGTTCCTCGGCGTCGTCCACTTCCAGCGCCTGCTGCGGTACCCGCCGCCGGAGGCGATCGGCAACATCATGGACAAGGATCTCGAGGCCGTCTCGGACCTCGCCCCCATCGCCCACGTGACCCGCGAGCTCGCGACCTACAACCTCACGTGCATCCCCGTGGTGAACGAGCAGGACCGCGTCGTCGGGGCCGTGAGCGTGGACGACCTGCTCGACCACATCCTGCCCGACGACTGGCGGGCCATGGACCTCGACGACGCCGAGACCCGCCCCGCAACCTGACCCCGCGGCCCGCCGCCGCACGACACCGGAGGTGTGAGCATGACCCAGACCGCGCGAGACCTGCGCCCGGGCCGCGGCACCGGCCTGGACACCCCGCTGAGCGCCAGCGGGCGCCGCGTGCCCCGGCTGGCCCCGAACCCGGACGCCTTCGGCGAGGCCACCGAGGGCATCGCCCGCTTCATGGGCACCCCGCAGTTCCTCGTCTGGATGACGCTGTTCTGCGCCGCCTGGCTGGGCTGGAACACGTTCGGCCCGATGGCGTGGCGGTTCGACTCCGCCGAGCTCGGCTTCACCGCGCTCACGCTCATGCTCTCCCTCCAGGCGTCCTACGCCGCACCCCTGCTCCTGCTGGCGCAGAACCGCCAGGACGACCGGGACAGGGTCGCGCTGCGCGAGGACCGTGACCGCGCCGAGCGCAACCTCACCGACACCGAGTTCCTCACCCGCGAGATCGCCGGTCTGCGGCTGGCCGTCCAGGAGGTCGCCACGCGCGACTTCGTGCGCGGCGAGCTGCGCGGCGTCCAGGACGACCTCAGGGACGACCTCCGCGAGGCGCTGCGCGCCGAGCTGCGGGAGGAGATCCGGGAGGAGATCCGGGAGGAGCTGCGCGCCGGCCTCCCGGTCGCCGAGGCCCAGCCCCGCAAGAACAAGAAGACCAAGGGCCGCGGCCGGGATGCGCGGCGCGGCGACGCCGGCGCCGAGCCCACGACCACCACGCTCGCCACCCTCGCGGCGCAGGAGGCCCAGGAGGCCCGCGAGGCCGGGGGGTCCGGTCCGGTGACCGGCCCCGCCGGCGGTGCGGGCCCGGTGGACGGGGGCGGCCGATGAGCGCCCTGGGCCTGCCCGTGCCCGAGGTCCGCACCGACCTCGAGCGCCGGGTGCTGGAGCGGCTCGCCACGGTCCAGGACCCCGAGATCCGCCGCCCGATCACCGACCTCGGCATGGTGGAGTCGGTCGTGGAGACCGCCCCGGGCGTCGTCGAGGTCGCGGTCCTGCTCACGATCGCCGCGTGCCCCCTGCGCGGGACGATCCAGACGGACGTGGCCGCCGCCGTCGCCGTCGTGCCCGGCTGTGAATCCGTGGACGTTCGCGTCGGGGTCATGGAGCCCGAGCGCCGCCTGGCGCTGCAGGACGCCCTGCGCGCGACTCGGCCGACGAACCCGTTCGGGGAGGGGACGCTCACGCGCGTCCTCGCGGTGGCCTCGGGCAAGGGCGGCGTGGGCAAGTCCTCGGTCACGGCCAACCTCGCGGTCGCGCTCGCCGCGCGCGGGCTCGCCGTCGGCCTGATCGACGCGGACGTGCACGGCTACTCCATCCCCGGGCTCCTGGGCGTGACCGCCACCCCGACGAAGCTGGACCGGATGATCCTGCCCCCCGTGGTGCGGGACGTGAAGGTCATCTCGATCGGCATGTTCCTCGACGCGGACCGGCCGGTGGCCTGGCGCGGGCCGATGCTGCACCGCGCGCTCGAACAGTTCGTCACGGATGTGCACTGGGGCGACCTGGACGTGCTGCTCGTGGACCTGCCCCCGGGCACCGGGGACATCGCGATCTCGACGGCGCAGCTGCTGCCCGCCTCGGAGCTGCTCGTGGTGACCACGCCGCAGCACGCCGCCGCGCAGGTGGCCGCGCGCGCCGGTCAGCTGGCGGAGCAGACGGGGCAGACCGTGGCCGGCGTCGTGGAGAACATGGGGCCGATGACCCTGCCGGACGGCACCGTCCTGGACGTGTTCGGGACCGGCGGCGGTGCCGAGGTGGCGGAGCGGCTGTCCGGGGTGCTGGACACGCAGGTGCCGCTGCTGGGCACCGTCCCCCTGGACCCGGCGCTGCGCGCGGGCGGCGACGCCGGCGAACCCGTGGTGGTGTCCGCGCCGGAGAGTCCCGCAGGCCGGGCGCTGACCCAGATCGCGCAGCGGCTGGCCGTGCGGCCGCGCGGGCTGGCCGGGCGGCGCCTTCCGGTCACCCCGCGCTGACCTCGGGGGCCGGCGCCCCGGTCGGGGCCCCCGGCGCGCGCGACGGCGTCAGGTCGCGTCGACGTCGAAGGGGGCGGGCGCCAGCCCGAGCAGCTCGAGGGGGTCCGGTTCGGTCTCGACGGCGGCAGGGCGCTCCTCGGCGAGGGCCTCGGCGCGGCCGGAGGCCATCAGGGCTGCGGCGGCACCGCCCACGGCTGCCGCCCCCGCGGCGGGCGCGCTCGACCGGGTCTGTGCGGCGGCGGAGCCGGACTCCGCGGAGGCGGTGCTGCCGGCCCCGGCGGGGCGGCGGAAGAGCGTGCGCGGATCCATGTCCGTCAGGTCTTGGCGGGTGAGGCCGCCGTGCACGTCCTCGGCGCTGACGCCCGTCGCCTGCGCCGCGCGGGACGCGGGCGTGGACGAGCCGCCGGCGGGCTCGCGGAGCGCGTCGCGGATGATGCGGCGCGGGTCGTACTGGCGGGGGTCGTACCTGCGCCAGTCCACCTCGTCGAAGTCCGTGCCGGTCTCCTCCTTGAACTGCGCCTTGGCACCCTCGGCCTTGTCGCGCATGACGCGCAGCCAGTCGGTGAAGGCGCGCGTGTACTCGGGGAGCTTCTCCGGCCCGAGGATGACGATCGCGAGCACCGCCAAGATGATGAACTCGCTGCCGTTGATACCAAACACCCTCCGAACTCTACTAGAGCGGCACCGCCCCACAGCCCGGAGCCGCGGGGACGGGGCGGCTCAGCCGCGGGGGCGCGGCACGGCGTCCGCGATGCGTTCGAGGCCCCGCTCCAGGCGCTCCTCGACGGCGTCACCACTCCCGAGCTCGAGCACCCGCGCCCGCTCCGAGACCAGCAGGTGGGTGAGGACCGCGTCGGCGCGCTCGTCCGGCAGGCTGGCCTCCACGCGGTAGGCGGCCTGCGGCGTGGTCAGCTCGGCCGTCCAGCCGTCCTGCTCCCCCGCCGGGACGATCCGGTAGACGCCGCCGCCGGCCAGCCGACGCTCCTGCGCCCCCGTGCTCAGGGGCGCGGTCGAGGCACAGCCCTCCGGGGCGGCTCCCACGATCCGGGGTCGGCACTCGCGGACGGTCACGGTCGGCTCGTCCCGACCCCAGCCGACGACGACCTCCACGTCCTCGGCCGTCTGGGCGGTGTCGACGGTGAGCGGCTCCAGGCCGGCCCCCACGAGGGAGGGCACCGTCCAGCCCTGACCCCGCAGCTCCGCGACGGTGCCGCGCCGGTCCGTCGACGCGGTCCCGGCTGCCGGCAGGGCGACGGTGTCCGTCGGGGTCGGGGCCGTGCGCAGGGCCGCGGTGCGGGGCGCGCCGGCCACCCAGACCGCGGCGAACAGCCCTCCGAACAGGACGACGAAGGTCAGCAGCCCCACCACGAGGCGGCCGGAGACGCCGCGGGCGCGCAGCACCGGCGCGACGACGGCGCCGGCCGGACGCTGGTGCACCGTGCGGGCGGCGTCGAGCACGCGGGCCCGGGCCTGGACCGTGGCGCGGCACTCGGGGCAGCGGTCCAGGTGGCGGGCGATGCGCGCCCGGGACGCGGCGGGGAGGGCGCCCTCGAGGTAGGCGTCCATGTGGCGCTGGGTGTGTCGACGTCCCATGCGGCCACCTCCTCGGTCCTCGCGTCCTCGGCCCGGCGAACGGCCTCCCACATGGCGGGAGCCGGTTCGTGCCATCTCCCATCATCGGCCCGCCTCCTGGGAGAACTCTGGGTCGCGGCCGCGTGCCGACCCGTACACTGGCCCGCGTCGCCCGTGCCGCGGGCGAGGTCCCGCCGTCGTCGTCCCGGAGTCAGCCATGAGCGCCCTGCAGCCCCAGCCCACCGACAAGCACGCGTCCTGGGCCTGGTCGGAGAGCCGGGCCACCGAGGACGACGTCGTCCTGCGCGCCCGCGAGCGCGCCGCCGAGCTGGACGTGCCGCCGGTGAGCGAGGGGACGGCGGCCCTGTTGACGGTGCTGGCGGCCACGCGTGCCCCCGCGGCGGTCGTGGAGGTGGGCACGGGCGCCGGCGTCTCGGGCCTCGCCCTGATGCGCGGTCTGCCCGAGCGCACGGTCCTCACCACCGTGGACCCGGACGCGGAGGCCCAGCGCGCGGCCCGCGAGGCGTTCTCGGAGGCCCGCCTGCCCACGAGCCGCACCCGCATGATCACGGGGCGCTCCCGGCTCGTCCTCCCCCGGCTCACGAGCGGCGCCTATGAGATGGTCCTGGTGGACGGGGACCCGGCCGCGCGTCAGTTCGACGTCGAGCAGGCCGCGCGCATGCTCGCCCCCGGCGGCGTGCTCGTCGTGGTGGACGCCCTCGACGGGGACCGCGTTCCCCGGCCCGCCGTGCGCGACGAGTCCACCGTGTCCGCCCGGGCGGTGGACCGCCTCATCCGGGAGGACGAGCACTGGCTGTCCGCCGTCGTCCCCTCCGGCACGGGCGTGCTGATCGCGGTGCGCCGCTGATCCGCGGCGTCGCCGGGGACGCGGACGCCCCGCGCACCGTGACGGTGCGCGGGGCGTCCGCGTCGAAGGGGTCCGGGCTCAGGCCTGGATGACGCCCTCGAGGCACTCCTTGAGCTCGCGGGCCTCGTCCGCGTTGATCTCCAGCACGAGACGGCCGCCGCCGTCGATCGGCACGCGCATGATCAGGCTGCGCCCCTCCTTGGTCACTTCCATGGGACCGTCCCCGGTGCGGGGCTTCATGGCGGCCATTGCGACTTCCCTTCTGGATGATGTTCCCGTCACGGCGTCCGGTGACCGCGGGAGCGGGCGCTGTCCGGACGCCTCCGGCGCCCCCGCACGCGGGCGTGCGCGAGGCCGGTCACATCACCATTATCGCGGATTCCGCGTGCGCGCGCCAAACGATGGCCCGCACCGAGCCCGGCCCGCGACTCAGGCGTACCCCGCCGGATCGCCCCGGGAGGGGTCGGCGGCCTCGAGCTCGGCCACCCGGGCCCGCAGCGCGGTCGCCTCGTCCTCGCGTTCCGCGAGGGCGTCCCGCAGCCGCAGCAGGACGGCGTCCACCTGGTCCCGCTGGTAGCCGGGCACCGCGACGGCCAGCCGCAGCAGGTCCACATCCGCCGCGCGCGGCCGCTCCGGCAGCAGCACGGGGTGCCCGGGCATCCGTCCGGCCGGGTCGTCGGCCCGGAGCGTGAGCCGGCCCGCGAGGGCGGCGGCCAGGGCCGCCAGCACGACGACGAGCACGGCCACGAGGACGATCCACTGCGGCCCGCTCACGCGTCGGCCCTCCCCGCCGAGCGGAGCACGCACGCGACGGCCTCCTCGGCCGTGTCCACGAGGTGGAAGAGGTCCGGGTCCTCGGGCGAGATCATGCCGCGCTCCACGAGCGTGCCGCGGATCCAGTCCACGAGCGGACCCCAGAAGCCGCGGTCCACGAGGACCACGGGGAAGCGGGTGACGGTGCCGGTCTGCACGAGGGTGAGGGCCTCGAAGAGCTCGTCCAGGGTGCCGAGGCCGCCGGGCAGCACGATGAACCCCTGCGCGTACTTGAGGAACATGACCTTGCGGACGAAGAAGTAGCGGAAGTCCACCCCCACGTGCACCCAGGGGTTCAGACCGGTCTCGAACGGCAGCTCGATGCCCAGGCCCACGGACTCTCCACCGGCCTCGTGGGCGCCCCGGTTGGCGGCCTCCATGGTGCCGGGCCCCCCGCCGGTGATGACCGTGTACCCGGCCTGGGCCAGGCGGGTCCCGACCTCGTGGGCCAGGGCGTACTCGGCGCTGCCCTCGGGCGTACGCGCGGAGCCGAACACGGAGACCGCGGGACCCAGCCCCGCGAGGGTGCCGAAGCCCTCGACGAACTCGGCCTGGATGCGCAGGACACGCCAGGCCTCGGACGTCGTCGAGGCGACGTCGGCGGCGGGGCGTGCGTCGTCGCCGGGCCGCCGGCCGTCGAGGAGGAGCTGGTCGAACGTGGGGGTGTGTGCCGCGTCCCCGCGCAGGACCTGCCCGCCGTGGCGGACGCGCTGGCGCGCGGCGGCGACGTCGCCGCCCGAGGGGTGCTCATGTGGGGCCATGGCGCCAGCCTAACGAGCCGGCGGGCCGCCAGGGCCGGCGTCCCACGGCGCACCGCACCGGGTGTGACGTGCGCTATATTCCACTGGCATGACGCAGATCACGCCTGAGCAGCCCCACGGCGCCCACCTCCCCGACGAGGCCGGTGTGCGGCGCCGTCGCGGTGCTGCGGGCGATGACCTGATCGTCCTCGAGGGCGTCAACAAGCACTTCGGCGACTTCCACGCCCTGAAGCAGATCGACCTGCGGATCCCGCGCGGCCAGGTGGCGATCGTCCTCGGCCCGTCCGGCTCCGGCAAGTCGACGCTGTGCCGCACGATCAATCGGCTCGAGACCATCGACGACGACGGCGGCCGCATCCTGATCGACGGACGGCCGCTCCCCATCGAGGGCAGGCAGCTTGCCCAGCTGCGCGCCGAGATCGGCATGGTCTTCCAGTCCTTCAACCTCTTCGCGCACAAGTCGATCCTGGAGAACGTGACCCTCGGGCCCATCAAGGTGAAGGGCAAGCGCCGGGCGGACGCCGAGCGGCACGCCATGGAGCTGCTCGAGCGCGTGGGCGTGGCCGCCCAGGCCAGGAAGATGCCGGCCCAGCTCTCCGGCGGGCAGCAGCAGCGCGTGGCCATCGCCCGCGCCCTGGCGATGGAGCCGAAGGCCCTGCTCTTCGACGAGCCGACCTCCGCCCTCGACCCCGAGATGGTGCAGGAGGTCCTCGACGTCATGGTCCAGCTCGCCGAGGGCGGCATGACCATGGTCGTGGTCACCCATGAGATGGGCTTCGCCCGCAAGGCCGGGGACCGCGTGGTCTTCATGGCCGACGGCGCCATCCTCGAGGACGCCGACCCCGACACCTTCTTCACGAACCCCCGACACGAGCGCGCCCAGGACTTCCTGGGCAAGATCCTCGCGCACTGACCCCGTCCCCCGTCGCACCCCACCGCACCGAACCAGAGGAGAGCACCATGCTCCGCACGAAGCTCCTGACCCTGTCCGCCGTCACCGCCGCGGCCGCGCTGTCCCTCACCGCCTGCGCCCCCTCCTCGTCGCAGGGCGGCGGTGGCGACGCCGCCGGCTCGTCCTCGGCCGGCGAGTCGACGTCGTCCGGCTCCGGCGAGCGCCTGCGCATCGGCATCAAGTTCGACCAGCCGGGCCTGGGCTACCGCGAGGGCTCGGCCCAGCCGACCGGCTTCGACACGGACGTGGCCCGCTACGTGGCGGACAAGCTCGGCGTGGCCGAGAAGGACATCGAGTGGGTCCAGACCCCGTCCGCGAACCGGGAGAACGCCCTGGAGAACGGCGAGGTCGACATGATCTTCGCGACGTACTCCATCACGGACGCCCGCAAGGAGCGCGTCGACTTCGCGGGCCCGTACTTCGTGGCCGGCCAGGACCTGCTGGTCCGCGCGGACGACACCGCGATCACCGGCCCCGAGGCCCTCGACGGGAAGAACCTCTGCTCCGTCACCGGCTCCACCTCGGCCCAGAAGATCAAGGACCAGTTCGCCTCCGGCGTGAACCTGGTGGAGCAGGGCGGCTACGCCGAATGCGTGACCTACCTCGAGTCCGGCCAGGTGGACGCCGTGACCACGGACGACATCATCCTCGCGGGCCTGGCCGCCGCCGACGCCAACAAGGGCAAGTTCAAGGTCGTCGGCAACACCTTCACCACGGAGCGCTACGGCGTCGGCCTGCCGAAGGACTCGGAGCGCTGCGAGGACATCAACGAGGCCATCCAGGAGATGAAGGGCTCCGGCGAGTGGAAGAAGGCCCTCGAGTCCAACACCGAGGGCACGGGCTACACCTACGACGAGACGCTGAACTCCGGCGAGGACGCCGAGTTCGAGCCCTGCGCCTGACAGCCCCGCGGCCGGGTGGGCCGAGGACGTGACCTGAGCCGTCGCCCTCGGCCCGCCCGGCGGCTCCCCTGCCCGTCAGCCCTGTCCCGACCCTCGGAGAAGACATGGAATCGATCTCCTCGCTCCTCGCGGACTACGGCGCGGACATCCCGCTCGCGTTCTGGACGAACATCAGGCTCGCGTTCCTCGCGACCCTCGGCTCGTTCGTCCTCGGCGTGGTGCTCGCCCTGTTCCGCATCTCGCCCGTCCCCTCGCTGCGCGCCCTCGGCACCGGCTACGTCAACGTGGTCCGCAACACCCCGCTGACGATCATCATGCTGCTCGGCGTGCTCGCCGTCTGGGGGCAGCTGAAGGTCAGCTTCTCGTCCGACTTCACGCTGAACTTCTTCATCTACGCCGTGATCGCACTCTCGCTCTACCACGCGGCGTTCATGTGCGAGGCGATCCGCTCCGGCGTCAACACCGTCCCGCTCGGGCAGGCCGAGGCCGCCCGCTCCATCGGCCTGGGCTTCCTGCCCGCGGCCCGCCACGTGATCCTGCCCCAGGCGCTGCGCGGGGCCATCACCCCGCTGGGCAACACCGTGATCGCGCTGACCAAGAACACCACCGTCGCCGCCGCGGCGTCGGTGGCGGAGGCCTCGGGCCTGATGAAGCGCATGATCGAGTTCAGCCCGGACGTGATGGTGGCGATCTTCCTGACCTTCGCGATCGGCTTCTGCCTGATCGTCATCCCCATCGGCCTGCTGACCACGTGGGCCTCGGAGAAATGGGCGGTGGCCCGATGAGCGCCCAGGCCTCCGTCCTCTTCGACGCCCCGGGCCCGATCGCCCGCCGGCGGATCCTCCTCGCCAACCTCGTCGCCCTCGCCGCGGTCCTGACCGTGGCGGTGCTCGTCCTGATCCAGATGAACGCCACCGGCCAGCTCTCCGGCCGCCGCTGGCTGGCCGCCGTCGACGGCGACGCGTGGCGGAACTACTACCTGCCGGGCCTGCAGTTCACCCTGCAGTCCGCGGGCATCGCCGTGGTCACCTCCGTGGTGTTCGGCCTGGTGTTCGGCTTCCTGCGGCTGGCCCCGTTCGGCCCGATGCGCTGGCTGGCCGCCGTCGTCGTCGAGTTCTTCCGGGCCGTGCCGGTGCTCGTGATGATGGTGTTCTTCTACCAGCTGTTCGCGCAGGTCGCGCGCACCGGGGCGATCCAGCCCCAGGACGGCCCGTACTACGCGGTGATCGCGGCGCTGACCCTGTACAACGGGTCCGTGATCGCGGAGCTGGTGCGCTCCGGGGTGCGCTCGCTGCCGCGCGGCCAGCGCGAGGCGGCCGCGGCGGTGGGCATGACGAGCATGCAGTCCCTGCGGCTCGTGGAGGTGCCCCAGGCCCTCATCGCCATGCTGCCCTCACTGCTGAGCCAGTTCGTGGTGATCCTCAAGGACTCGGCGCTGGGCTACCTCATCGGCTTCTTCGAACTCCTGCAGTACGCCCGCCAACTCGGCTCCGGCAACGGCAACATCCTGCAGTCCCTCGTGGTGGCCGCGGTGATCTTCATCGTGATCAACTTCCTCCTCACCTGGGCGGCCACCCGGCTCTCGCGGCGGCTGTCGTCGCGGACGGCCGGCGACGCCAGCACCCCCACGACCCCGCTCGTCGGGGCGTCCACGGCCACGGCGGCCTGACCCGGCGGCGGGCGCGGCGGGCCCGCGGGTCCGGCGGGTGGCGGCGGCCGACGTCGTCGGGTCAGCCGGCCAGCCAGGCCGCGAGCGCCGCGAGGCACGCGTGGACCGCCTCGCGGGGCACGTGCTCGTCGTCCGTGTGGGCCAGGAGGGCGTCGCCGGGGCCGAAGTTGACCGCGGGCACGCCCAGCTGGGAGAACCGCGCCACGTCCGTCCACCCGTACTTGGGCTGGGGCTCTCCCCCGACGGCGGCGACGAACGCGGCGGCGGCCGGCCGGTCCAGACCGGGGCGGGCGGCGGGCGAGGCGTCGTCGATCCGCACCTGGGCGTCCCAGTCCACACCGGCCCCCTCCAGCACCGCGCGGACGTGCGCGTGGGCCTGGTCGAGGGTCTTGTCCGGAGCGAACCGGTAGTTCAGGTCCACGGACGCCTCGTCCGGGATGACGTTGCCCGCGACGCCGCCGGCCACGCGGATCGCGTGCAGCCCCTCCCGGTACTCCAGGCCCTCCACCGTGACCGTGGCCGGCTCGTACGCCGCCAGGGCGGTGAGCACGGGGGCCAGCTTGTGGATCGCGTTGTCGCCGCGCCAGGCGCGGCCCGAGTGCGCCGCGACACCGGAGAAGGTGACGCGGTACCGGCACGTGCCGTTGCAGCCGCCCTCCACGACGCCGTCGGTCGGCTCGAGCAGCACCGCGAAGTCGCCCTCCAGCAGCTCGGGGGCCTGGCGGGCCACGCGGGCGAGGCCCGAGAGGTCCGAGGAGACCTCCTCGTGGTCGTAGAACACCCACGTGACGTCGTGCACGGGGGTCGGGCCGTCCGCGCGGCCGAAGCGGCCGGCCAGGGCCAGCTGCACGGCGACGCCGGACTTCATGTCCACGGCCCCGCGGCCGTACAGCACGTCCCCGTCCCACGCCGAGGGCACGGTCCCGCGCGAGCCCGGCACGGTGGGCAGGGGCACCGTGTCCAGGTGCCCGGCGAGGATCACGCGGGTCGGCCGCCCCAGAGCGGTGCGGGCGACGACGGCGTCGCCGAACCGCCGCACCTCGAGGCCGCCGAGGGCGCGCAGGGCCTGCTCGACGGCGTCGGCCAGCGGCCCCTCCTCCCCCGAGACGGAGCGCACGTCCAGCAGGATGGCGGTGAGCGCCGCGACGTCGAGGTCCGGATCGGCGAGGTCGGGCAGGGGCACGGGGGTGAGACTCATGTGTCCAGTCTACGGACGGGCCTCTCGCCGCCCTGCAGCGTGCCCCGGCCGCTCATTAGGCTGAGGCGCATGACCCAGACCGCTGCACAGCAGCCCTCCCCCCGTCTCGTCTCCGGCCACGGCCTGGCCACCACGGCCGCCGACGGCGCCGTCCTGGACGTGTGGTTCCCCGCGCCCGTGGCCGGTCCGCTCTCCGCTGCGGACGCCTCGCTGCGCGACACCCTGCGCGCCCTCGCCGCGGACGACGCGGACCGCGGGACCACGCAGGCCGTCGTCGAGCTGGAGGTCGACCTGGACGCCGCCCCGGCCTCCACCGCGGACGCGTGGCTGCGCCTGCACGTGCTCTCGCACCGCCTGGTGCGGCCGAACGAGCTCAACCTCGACGGCGTCTTCGGGCTGCTCACCAACGTGGTGTGGACGAACCACGGACCCTGCGCGGTCGCGGACTTCGAGCTGACGCGGGCGAGGCTGCGTGCCCGCGGCGCCGTGCAGGTGTACGGCGTGGACAAGTTCCCGCGCATGACGGACTACGTCGTGCCCTCCGGGGTGCGCATCGGCGACGCGGACCGGGTGCGCCTGGGCGCCCACCTGGCCGAGGGGACGACCGTGATGCACGAGGGCTTCGTGAACTTCAACGCGGGCACCCTGGGGCATTCGATGGTGGAGGGCCGGATCTCGGCCGGAGTCGTGGTGGGCGACGGGTCCGACGTCGGAGGCGGCGCGTCCATCATGGGCACGCTCTCCGGCGGCGGCACCCAGCGGATCGTGATCGGCGAGCACGTGCTGCTCGGCGCGAACTCCGGCGTGGGCATCTCCGTCGGCGACGACTGCGTGGTCGAGGCCGGTCTGTACGTCACCGCAGGCACGCGCGTGAGCGTGCTGCAGGACGGCGAGGCGGCGCGGACCGTGAAGGCCGTGGACCTCTCCGGCGTGCCGAACCTGCTGTTCCGCCGCAACTCCACCACGGGCGGGGTCGAGGCCCTCCCCCGCGCCGGCCGGACCGTCGAACTGAACGCGGCGCTGCACGCGAACTGACCCGGCGCACCCGGCTGCCAGCCCGCGACCCTTCCCTCCGCGCCGCGTTTGGGGGCGATTTCCGGTGGTATCCCGTCGGGATAACGCCCACTATCGCCCCCGGAGCTCCACGGCGGTCCGGGGGCGGGGCGACGACGGCGGCACGCGGCGCGGGCCGTCGGCTCCTGCACAGCAGCGCCCGCCCCGCGCGTCATCCCCGTGCCGCGGCCAGCGCGCCCCGGGCGCCCCGCCGGCGTCGTCCGATGGGTGCATGCCGCGCGTCGTGACTCCTCTGCCGCCCGACCAGCCCGCCGTCCTGTTGGCCACGGACCTGGCCCGACTGGGGCTGCCGCCCGACCGCGCCCGCCGGTCGGACCTGGAGCGGGTCGGACAGGGCTTCCACCGGCAGCGGGCGCACCCTGGCACGGGATGGGCCGACCTGGGCCTGCCCGAGCCCGGGCACGGCTTCTCCCCCGATCACCTTGCCGCGCTTCTGCGCCGACGCCCGGATGCCGTCCTCTCCCACGAGACCGCGGCCCACCTGCACGGTCTGCCGATGCCCGCGCGTGCCTGGCGGCGGCGCGACCCGGCGACCGGCGAGCTCGACGTCGACCCGCCGGTTCACCTCACCGTGGCCCGGGGGACACGACGCGTCCGGCGGGCTGGTCTGATGGACCACCGGCGGCCGCTGGCGCCCGAGTTCGTCACGCACGTGCACGGCCTGCGCGTCACCACGGTCGATCGCACCTGGCTGGACCTGTGCTCCCTGACTCCCCCGTGGACGTTCGAGGACCTCGTGGCCGCCGGGGACCACGCCGTCCGGCACCCGTGGACGCCCGCGGGCCGGACGGATCCGGCCACCACGATCGCCGCGCTGCGGTCGGCGCTGCACGCGTCCGGACGCTTCCACGGCCGCCCGGCCGCCCGGGAGGCGCTGGATTCCGTTCGCGTCGGGGCGGACTCGCCGCCCGAGACCCGCCTGCGCCTCGCCCTCGTGGCCGGCGGGCTGCCGGAGCCGGGGCTGCAGGCCGCGCTCGAACCCGAGGACCCCTTCTCCCCCGTGGCCGACCTCGCCTACCGCCACGTGCGCCTGGCCCTGCAGTACGACGGTGCCGGGCACCGCACGCGGGAGCAGCAGGCGCGCGACGCCCGCCGGGACCGCTACGGCCAGGCGCGCGGCTGGACGACGCTCCGCGTCACCTGGGCCGATGGGCGCGAGGACTTCCGTGGCGTCGTCGCGGTGGTCCGACGCCGCCTCGGCCACTCCGCCTCGACATGAAGACGCTCCGGCGAACGCATTGGGGGCGGTTTCGGGTGGTATTCCGTCGGAATACCACCCGAAACCGCCCCCAAACGCAGGGTCAGCGCCCCAGGGTCAGCGCCCCCGGGTCAGCGCTGCGGGTACTGGCGCAGCTGCTCGCCCACGTAGATCTGGCGCGGGCGGCCGATCTTGGTGGCCGGGTCCTCCATGAGCTCGCGCCACTGGGCGATCCAGCCGGGCAGGCGGCCCAGGGCGAAGAGGACGGTGAACATCTTCTCCGGGAAGCCCATGGCCTTGTAGATCACGCCGGTGTAGAAGTCGACGTTCGGGTAGAGCTTGCGCTCCACGAAGTAGTCGTCGGCGAGGGCCTTCTCCTCGAGACGCTGGGCGATCTCCAGCAGCTCGTCGTTGCCGCCCATCTTGCCCAGGATGTCCTCGGCGGTCTTCTTGATGATCTTGGCCCGCGGGTCGTAGTTCTTGTACACGCGGTGGCCGAAGCCCATCAGGCGGACGCCGTCCTCCTTGTTCTTCACCTTCTCCATGAAGTCCTCGGGCGTGATGCCCTCCGACTTGATCTTCCGGAGCATGTTCAGCACGGCCTCGTTGGCGCCGCCGTGCAGCGGGCCGTAGAGGGCGTTGATGCCGGCGGACACCGAGGCGAACAGGTTGGCCTGGGTGGAGCCGACCAGGCGCACCGTGGAGGTGGAGGCGTTCTGCTCGTGGTCGGCGTGCAGCATGAGCAGCAGGTCGAGGGCCTTGACCACGTCCGGGTCGATGTCGTATTCCTCGGCCGGCACGCCGAAGCACAGGCGGAGGAAGTTCTCCACGTAGTTCAGCGAGTTGTGCGGGTACATGAACGGCTGGCCCAGCGACTTCTTGAACGCGTAGGAGGCCAGCACCGGCAGCTTGCCCAGCAGACGCACGGTGGAGATGTGGACCTGCTCCGGATCGTGCGGGTCCAGGGAGTCCGGGTAGAACGTGGACAGCCCGGACACGGAGGAGGACAGCACCGGCATGGGGTGCGCATCCCGCGGGAAGCCGTTGAAGAACAGCTTGAGGTCCTCGTGCACCATGTTGTGGCGCAGGATGTTGGTCTCCCAGGCCTCCAGGGTCTCCTTGGACTCGGGCAGCTCGCCGTAGATCAGCAGGTAGGCCACCTCCATGAAGGAGGAGTGCTCGGCGAGGTCCTCGATGGCGTAGCCGCGGTAGCGCAGGATGCCCTGGTCACCGTCGATGAACGTGACGGCCGACTTGGCGTTCGCCGTGTTCATGAAGCCCGGGTCGTAGGTGACGTCGCCGGTCTCCTTCAGGAGCGGGGCGATGTTGATGCCGTTGTTGCCCTCTGTGGCGTGCTCGACGCCCAGGTCCAGGCTCTGCTCGCCGACGGTCAGCCGGACGGACTCGTGATGGGTCACGGGTGTGCTCCCTCGTCTTCTCTTCTCGATGGCCCGGGTTCGCGCGCCCGTGTGGGCGCGCCCACGCGGGGACGACTCTGCTCCAAACTATCAAGGACCGGCCCGGGGCGCGCGGTCGCTTCCCCCGACGACGGCCCTCGGCCCCGGCTCAGCCGGTCCGAGGCCCGCGGGCGGTGAGTCTCGCCGCGGCCCGGGCGACCGCCTCGTCCGTGGCGGTGATCGCCACGCGGACGTAGCCGTCGCCGCCGGCACCGTAGAACACGCCGGGCCCGGCGATGATGCCCAGGTCCGCCAGCTCGCCCAGCAGGTCCCACGAGTCCTGCGCCGTGGCGTCGGCCGGGTCCCGGTCCGCCCGCCGAGTCCACAGGTACAGCCCCGCCTCGGAGTGGTCCACGGCATGGCCGGAGACCTCCAGCGCGGTGCGCAGCGCGTCCCGACGGCGGCGGTAGCGGTCCTTCTGCTCCGCGACGTGCGCGTCGTCGGCCAGGGCCACGGCCATCGCGTGCTGCACCGGGGCGGGCACGATCATGCCCGCGTGCTTGCGGGTGTTGACCAGGGTCGCCACGAGCTCCGGATCCCCCGCGGCGAACGCGGCGCGGTAGCCGGCGAGATTGGACTGCTTGGACAGCGAGTAGACGCTCAGCAGGCCCGTCAGGTCGCCGCCGGAGACCTCGTCGGACAGGATGCAGGGCACGACGGCCCCGTCCCACGCGTCCCAGCCGAGCTCGGCGTAGCACTCGTCCCCGCACACCACGGCGCCCACGGCACGGGCGGCGTCCACCGTGCGGCGCAGCGCCGCCGCGTCCAGCACGGCGCCGGTGGGGTTGGCCGGCGAGTTGGTCCACACCAGGCGCACCCGCTCACGCACCTCGGGCGCCAGGGCGTCGAGGTCGTCCGCGGCCACGGCCTCCGCCCCGGCCAGCAGCGCGCCCACCGCATAGGTGGGGTAGGCGGCCTCGGGGTGGACGACGACGTCGCCTGCGCCCAGCCCGAGCAGCGTGGGCAGCCACGCGATGAACTCCTTGGACCCGACCGTGGGCACCACGGCCGCCGGGTCCAGCCCGGGCACCCCGCGGCGCCGGGCGTACCAGTCGACGACGGCGCGACGCAGGGCGTCCGTGCCGTGCGTCGTCGGATAGCCGTGCGCGTCGGCGGCCTCGGTCAGGGCCCGGCGGATCAGGTCCGGCGTCGGATCCACGGGCGTGCCGATGGACAGGTCCGCGACGCCGTCCGGGTGGGCGGCGGCACGCTCACGGTAGGGGGTGAGCGTGTCCCACGGGTAGTCCGGCAGCGTCAGCATGGGGCTCAGGCGTCGGCGTTCTGCAGGGGCAGGGCGGAGATGATCGGGTGGTCCTTGGCGATCATGCCCAGCTTGGCGGCGCCGCCCGGGGAGCCCAGGTCGTCGAAGAACTCGACGTTGGCCTTGTAGTACTCGGCCCACTCGTCGGGGGTGTCGTCCTCGTAGTAGATGGCCTCGACGGGGCACACCGGCTCGCACGCACCGCAGTCGACGCACTCGTCCGGGTGGATGTAGAGCATGCGCTCACCCTCGTAGATGCAGTCCACGGGGCATTCGTCGATGCACGCCTTGTCCTTGACGTCCACACACGGCAACGCGATCACGTAGGTCATGGCTGACCGTCCACCTCTCTCTGGGCACGGGGTTGCGGGGCTGCGGTCCAGGGTACTCGCTCCCCCGGACGCGTTTCGCGGGCGGTCACAGTGGCCCGGCGGGGGCGCGTGGCGGCCTCGGCGGCCTCCGCGGGTCGGCGGTCCAGCCGCCGGCCCGCGGCCAACAGGACCATACCGAGCACCGGCTGGCCGACGTTCCAGGCCACGGAGGCGACGACGGCGCCCGGCGCCGCCGCCCACAGGCCGGCCGTCCAGGACACCCCCAGGGCGTCGTCCACCGGCAGGCGCTGCAGGGCCAGGACGGCGGTGAACGCGCCGGCGACGACCGCGGCCCCCGCCGGCAGGGCGCGCCCGCCGCGGCCCGCGCGTCGGACCATCCACCAGCGCTGTGTCGAGCCCACGAGCACAAGCGCCAGCACCGCACCCCAGGGCAGGGTCCAGCCGCCCGGCAGGGAGGCCAGGTTCAGATGGACGGCGGTGCCGAGCGCGCCGGCGACGACGCCGAGCAACGCCCCGCCCACCACGTCGGCGGGCCGGGCGCGGCGGCGGGGACGCTCAGGCACGGGCGCGGGCGCGCGCGGCCTTCAGGCGCTCATTGGCGTCCAGGACGACCTTGCGGATGCGGATGTCCTCGGGGGTGATCTCCACGCACTCGTCCTCGCGGGCGAACTCGAGGGACTCCTCGAGGGTGAGCCGGCGCGGGGGCGTCAGGCCCTCGAACGACTCGGAGGAGGCCGCACGCATGTTGGTGAGCTTCTTCTCCTTGGTGATGTTCACGTCCATGTCGTCGGCGCGCGAGTTCTCGCCCACGATCATGCCCTCGTACACCTCAGCGCCCGGCTGCACGAAGAAGGTGCCGCGCTCCTGCAGGTTGATCATGGCGAACGGCGTGGCGGTGCCCGCCCGGTCGGCCACGAGGGAGCCGTTGGTGCGGTACTCGATCTCACCGGTCCACGGCTCGTAGCCGGCCGCGTAGGAGGAGGCGATGCCTGCGCCGCGGGTCTCGGTGAGGAAGCGGGTGCGGAACCCGATCAGACCGCGGGCCGGGACCAGGAACTCCATGCGGATCCAGCCCGTGCCGTGGTTGGACATCTCCTGCATGCGGCCCTTGCGGGCGGCCATGAGCTGCGTGACCGCGCCCATGAACTCCTCGGGGATGTCGATGGTCATGCGCTCCATCGGCTCGTGGACCTTGCCGTCCACGGTCCGGGTGACCACCTGCGGCTTGCCCACGGTGAGCTCGAAGCCCTCGCGGCGCATCTGCTCCACGAGGATGGCCAGGGCGAGCTCGCCGCGCCCCTGCACCTCCCACGCATCCGGGCGCTCGGTGGGGAGCACCTTGAGCGAGACGTTGCCGATCAGCTCCTTGTCCAGGCGGTCCTTCACCTGGCGGGCCGTGACCTTGGCGCCCTTGACGCGGCCGGCCAGCGGGGAGGTGTTGATGCCCACGGTCATGGAGATGGCCGGGTCGTCCACCGTGATCAGCGGCAGCGGCTTCGGGTTCTCCGCGTCGGTGAGGGTCTCGCCGATCATGATGTCCTCGATGCCGGCGACGGCGACGATCTCGCCCGGGCCGGCCTCCTCCGCGGGCACGCGCCCGAGGCCCTTGGTGGCCAGCAGCTCGGTGATCTTCACGGTCTTCAGGGCGCCGTCCTGGCGGGCCCACGCGACCTGCTGGCCCTTGCGGAGGGTGCCGTTGAAGATGCGCAACAGGGCGAGGCGGCCGAGGAACGGGGAGGCGTCCAGGTTGGTGACGTGCGCCTGGAGGACCTCGCCCTCGGTGTAGGACGGGGCCGGGATGTGCTCCATGATCACGTTGAAGAGGGCCTCGAGGTCCTCGGCCTCCGGCAGGGCGCCGTCGGCGGGCTGGGTCAGGGAGGCGCGGCCGGCCTTGCCCGAGGCGTAGACGACGGGGACGTCCAGCACCGAGTCGAGGTCCAGGTCCGGGTCCTCCTCGGCCAGGTCCGAGGCCAGGCCGAGCAGCAGGTCCATGGAGTCGGAGACGACCCCGTCGATGCGCGCGTCCGGGCGGTCCGTCTTGTTGACCACGAGGATCACGGGCAGCTTGGCCGCCAGGGCCTTGCGGAGCACGAAGCGGGTCTGGGGCAGCGGGCCCTCGGAGGAGTCCACGAGCAGCACGACGCCGTCCACCATGGACAGGCCGCGCTCCACCTCGCCACCGAAGTCGGCGTGGCCGGGGGTGTCGATCACGTTGATGGTGACGGTCTCGCCCTCGGGGGCGGACGGGCCGGAGTAGAACACCGTGGTGTTCTTGGCGAGGATCGTGATCCCCTTCTCCTTCTCCAGGTCCCCGGAGTCCATGACCCGCTCGGCGACGTCGCCGTGCGTGTTGAAGGCACCGGTCTGGCGCAGCATGGCGTCCACCATCGTGGTCTTGCCATGGTCCACGTGGGCCACGATGGCCACGTTGCGCAGATCGGAGCGGCGGGTTTCGGTCGAGGTCATGGGCGTCCTGTCCGGTTCGACATCAAAGGGGTGGAGACGCACGACGACGGCGGCCCCCGTGCGATTGTACGCGCAGGGGCCGCCGTGGACAGGCGGGCCGGTGGGCCCGAGCGGTCAGTAGACGCCCTCGCCGAGGGAGGCGAGGAACTCGCGGCGCTCCTGGCGACGCTCCGCCTGCTGGTCCGGGTCCGGCACGGGCGCCGCCGCCAGGAGGCGACGGGTGTACTCCTCCTTCGGACGGTGGAGCACCTCCTCCGTGGGGCCCTGCTCCACCTGGCGGCCGTCCTTGAGGACGAGCACCTTGTGGGCCAGCATGTCCACCACCGCGAGGTCGTGGGACACGAACAGGCACGCGAACTCGTAGCGCTGCTGCAGCTCCGCGAACATGTCCAGCACGGCGGCCTGGACGGACACGTCCAGGGCCGAGGTCGGCTCGTCCGCGATGAGCACCTGGGGGTCCAGGGTCAGGGCGCGGGCGATGGAGATGCGCTGGCGCTGACCGCCGGAGAGCTCGTGCGGGTACCGGTTCACCACGGAGCGCGGCAGACGCACCGCGTCCAGCAGCTCCTCGGCGCGGGCCAGGCGCGAGCGCCGGTCCCCCACCTTGTGCACGACCATCGGCTCGGTGATGATGTCGCCGATCGGGAACCGCGGGTCCAGCGAGGCCGCCGGGTCCTGGAAGACCACGCCGATGTTCTTGCGCAGGGCGCGCTGCTCGGCCCTGGGCATCGTCGCCAGGTCGTGGCCCTGGATGCGCAGCGAGCCCTCCGCGATGGTGAGCAGGCCGAGCACCGACTTGGCGATGGTGGACTTGCCCGAGCCGGACTCGCCCACCAGGCCCAGGATCTCGCCCGGGGCCACCTGGAAGCTGACGTCGTGAACCACGCGGTTCTTCTTGCCGCGGTGGTCGTACTCGAGGTGGAGGTTCTCCGCCTCGATCGCGTACCGGGCCTGCGTCTGCGTGGCCGTGACCGGCTCCGGCTCCGCCACCTCGAGGGGCTCGCCGAGGCGCGGCACCGCCGAGAGCAGCTTCTGGGTGTACGGGTGCTGGGCGTGCTGGAGCACCTGGTGCACCGAGCCCTGCTCCACGAGCTCGCCGTGGAGCATCACGCACACGCGGTCCGCCATGTCCGCCACCACGCCCATGTTGTGCGTGATGAGCAGGATGCCGGTGTTCATCTTGTTCTTCAGGGAGCGCAGCAGCTCCAGGATCTCGGCCTGGACCGTCACGTCGAGCGCCGTGGTGGGCTCGTCCGCGATGATCACCTTCGGCGAGCAGCTGATCGCCATCGCGATGACGATGCGCTGGCGCTGGCCGCCCGAGAACTGGTGGGGGTACTGCTTGAGCCGGGTGGCGGCGTCGGGGATGCCCACCATGGTGAGCAGCTCGACGGCGCGCTTGTCCGCCTCGGTGCCGTAGGCGATGCCGTGCAGCTCGAGGGCCTCCGTGAGCTGGTCGCCCACGGTGAGGACGGGGTTCAGAGCCGTCATGGGCTCCTGGAACACCATCGCCACCTCGTCGCCGCGGATGTCGCGCAGCTGCCCCGGGGTCATGGTGAGCACGTCGCGGCCGGCCAGCTGCACGGAGCCGGTGATGTCCGCATTGCCCGGGAGCAGGCCCATGGCGGTGGCGCTCGTGACGGACTTGCCGGAGCCGGACTCGCCCACGAGGGCGACGACCTCGCCGGGCTTGACGTCGAACGTCACGCCCTTGACCGCGTGCACCTCGCCGAACTCGGTCGCGAACTTCACGTCCACGTCGCGGAAGGCCAGCACCGGCTCGCCGCCCAGGTCGTCGTGGCGGGCCACGACGCCCATCGCGCTCGTCGCGGGGCCCGGGGGCACGCCGCCGTCGCCGGAGGACCCGGGCACGGCGGCGCCGCGCGCCTCGAGGTCGGCCGACGACGCCGCGTGCGAGCCCTGCCCGCCGGCGGTCACGTCGTTCTGGTTCTTCTTGCCGAACATGGATCGGCCTTTCTTGTCGTTCGCGCTCATCGCTGACCGTCCTCGTCCGCGTCGGAGATCCGTGCGGATCCGCCGGCCTCCTCCACGGGGGCCTCGATCCGACCGGCCGTCGGGGCCGCGGCCAGACCGCCCGCCGTCGTCGCACCGGCCTCGGTGGCGGCCGCGCGGCGGCCGAAGAAGCGGGGCCTGCGGTGGGCGCCCGCACCCTGGCGCGGGTCGAAGGCGTCGCGCAGGCCGTCACCGAGGAAGTTCACGGACAGGGCGATCGCGAGGATGATCATGCCGGGCCACCAGAACAGCCACGGACGGGTGGTGAACGCGTTCTGATAGTCGGAGATGAGCAGGCCCAGAGACGAGTCCGGCGCCTTCACGCCGAAGCCGAGGAAGGACAGCGAGGTCTCCAGCAGCACCGCGCCCGCGATGGCGAACGTCGCGTTCACGACGATCACGCCGATCGTGTTGGGCAGCAGGTGCTTGAAGATCAGGCGGCCCGGCTTGGCGCCCATGGCGACGGCGGCCGCCACGAACTCCTTCTCGCGCAGGGACAGGACCTCGCCGCGCACGAGGCGGGCCAGGGACGTCCAGGACACGAGGCCGAGCACCACCGCGAGCGGGAGGATGCCCATCTTCATGCCGCTGGCCATCTGACCGAGCACCGCGGCGAGCACGAGCAGCGGGATGACGATGATCAGGTCGGTCAGGCGCATCAGCACGGAGTCGACCCAGCCGCCGAAGTAGCCGGACACGGCGCCGACGATCGCGCCGATCACGGTGGAGAGCAGGCCCACGATGGCCGCGATGATCATGGACTGCTGGGTCCCGCGCATCACGAGGGCGAAGTAGTCCTTGCCCGTGGTGTCCTGGCCGAAGGGGTGCTCGCCCCAGCGGATGCCCTCGCCCCCGAAGGCCTGCGGCACGACCGACAGCGTCGGGTGACCGCCGTTCACCACGGTGGCCGCGGCCGTGTAGGACTTGTCCCACCAGCCGGGGATGCCGGCGAAGCCGATGGAGGAGAACGCCATCAGCGTGATGAAGACCAGCACGATCAGGGAGATCATCGCCGCCTTGTGGCGGAAGAAGCGCTTGCGGACCAGGGCGCCCTGGGAGTAGGACTTCCCGGCCTTGGCGCGGAGCTTGGCGTCCTCCGCCTCCGCGAGGTCGAAGATCTGCTTCTCGTCGAGCTGCGCGCCCGTCGTCGAGGAGTTGTTGGTGGTCATCTGGCTCACACTCGAATCCGGGGGTCGAGGACGGCGTAGAGCACGTCCGCCACGAGGTTCATCAGCACGGCGGCGGTGCCCGTCACGAGGAAGAACGCCATCACGGGCATGGGGTCCACGTCGCGCAGGCCGGTGGCGAACAGCTCGCCCATGCCCTTCCAGCCGAACACCTGCTCCGTGATCACGGCGCCGCCGATCAGGCCGGCGAAGTCGAAGGCCATGATCGTGGTGATGGGGATCAGGGAGTTGCGGAACGCGTGCTTCAGGATCACCTGGCGCTCCGGCAGGCCCTTGGCGCGCGCGGTGCGGATGTAGTCCTGGCGCGAGACCTCGAGCATGGAGGAGCGCGTGTACCGCGAGTACGTGGCCACCGAGATGATGGTCAGCAGGATGGTGGGCAGCAGCAGCTGCGCACCGCGGTCCAGGAACACCACCCAGAAGTGGGCGTCCAGGTTCGGGGTGCCCGAGCCGATCGTGGAGATCGGGCGCGGCTTGACCTTCAGGAAGGTCGGCCAGTAGTTCATCAGGTGCTCCGCCACGATCGCCACGCCCATGATCAGGGCGGTCACCAGCGAGGCGGACACGGCCGAGCCCTTGGAGAAGCCGCCGAGCAGGCGGCCCACCAGGATGGCCACCAGCACGAGGATGACGCCGAGGCCGGCCAGCAGCAGCGCGGACGGCGTCCGCCACAGCAGGCCGTAGGTGGCGTAGTAGGCGACGAGGCCGATCACGGCCGTGACCAGGGCGGCCTTGAGGACCGATCGGTTGCGCAGACCGGAGATCACCGCGGTGGCGCCGACGGCGGCGGCCAGGCCGATGACCAGCTGCACGACCGGGCCCATCTGCGGATGCCGCCAGAAGTCGACGGCGAACAGCACCCAGCCGGCGAGCAGGATGAACGCGGTGGTGGCGCCGAACGTGAAGGCGCGCCGCCTGAGGTCGCCCGCCATGACGGCCTGCAGGACCAGGCCCGCGAGGACGGCGACCCCGATGAGGAGGGGCCAGTTCAGCTCGGGGCTGCGGATCCAGTCGTTGAACCGGATCCCCATGTACTCCTTCAGGAGCACGGCCGCCCAGAACACGGGCAGCGAGAAGAAGAGGAAGATCAGGAACGTGACCACGTAGTCGAGGCCGGAGTACTGGCGGATCGCGGTGACGATGCCGATCGCGATGCCGATGATGATCGCCAGGACGGTCGCGAGCACCACGAGGCGCAGCGTGGAGGCCGCGGCGTTGCTCAACAGGTCACCGACGGACTGACCGTTCCGGCTGAGGCCGAGGTCGCACTGACCGGTGACGCAGCCGCCGATGCCCTGGAGCCAGTCCCAGTAGCGGGCGTACCAGGGCTGGTCCAGCCCCATGAATTCGGTGCGGGCGGCGATGAGGGTCTCGCGGTTGGGGTTCTGTGACTCTCGCAGGTCCTGGAGGGGGTCACCCGAGTGGGCCACGAGGAAGAAGAGCAGGATCGACGCGCCGAACAGCACCAGGAGGGAGCTGCCGAGGCGCTTGAGGATGAATTTCAGCACAACAGGGGGTGACCTTCCGTGCGAGTGCAAGGGAAAGGGAGGGGTGCGGGTTCGCCGCGGTTCACGGCCAGAGCCCGGCCGGTGCCCGGCCGGGCTCTGTCCTCGATCCCGACGCCGGCGGTCCGCGGGAGGCGGACCGCCGGGTCAGAGGTCAGCGGGGTGTCACTCCTGGACGCGGACCCACTGCTCCACGTTCCACAGCGCACCCGACTGGGCGGCGGTGCCGCGCACGTTGGCGACGTCGGCCTTGTGGCCGACCAGACCCGGGTGAGCGTACAGCGGGATGGCCTGGAAGTCCTCCCAGAGCAGCTTCTCGATGGTCTTGACCTGCTCCAGCTGCTCGTTCTCGTCCAGCGAGGTGGCGAGCTTGTCCCAGGCCGCGTCCACCTCGGGGTTGTTGTAGCTCTGCTGGTTCTGGGCGCCGTCCGACTGGTAGATGTTCGCGCCGGTGGCCTTCTGGCCCGAGCCGGCCCAGGCGTAGAGGGCGGCGTCGTAGTCACCGGCCGGCATGACCTCCTTGAAGAACACCGGCGAGTTGGCGTCCTGCACGTCGAAGCCGGCCTGATCGCAGGAGCTCTTGATGAGCGCGACGGTCTCGGTGCGACGCGGGTTGCCGGCCTGGTAGCCGAGACGGACCGTGGGCGTGGAGACGCCCGACTTCTCGACGAGCTCCTTGGCCTTCTCGATGTTCGGCTGGTCCATCTCCGTCGGGTAGGCCGCGTCCACGACCTCCTGGTACTTGTCCTGGAAGGGGAAGACCTCGCGCAGGTTCATGACCTGGGCGTCCGCATAGATCGGCTTGATCAGGTTGTCCACGATCTGCTGGCGGGGCAGGCAGAGGGCGAAGGCCTCGCGCAGCTCCGGGGAGTCGGCGAAGACCGAGCCCTCGCCGCGGTTGTAGTCCACGTGCTCCCAGGTCAGCTCGTCGCCGGTCTGGACGTTGACGTCGTCGCCGAGGCCCTCGAGCTGCTGGAGGGTGTCCACGGTGGCCTGCGGCTCGATGACGTCGAGGTCGCCGTTCTGCAGGGCCTGCACGTGGGTCTTGGGGTCGGCGAAGCGGAGGACGAGCTCCTTGGTGGCCGCCGGGGTGCCCCAGTACTCGGGGTTGGCCTCGAGGGTGATGGACTGGCCGGCCTGCCAGCCGCCGTCCTTGAACTTGTAGGGTCCCATGGAGGGCACCAGCGAGGCGTCCGGCAGCTCGCCGGGGCTGAAGTCCCAGCCGTCGTTCCAGAACTCGGCCGCCGGGGTGAGCGCCTCGACGTCCTTCTCCTTCGCGGCGGTGACGAGCTCCTCGAAGCTCATGCCCGCCTCCTTGGCGACGATGTGAGCCGGCAGTGCGGTCTCGATGAGGATCTCCCAGTCCGCGTAGGGCTCCGGGTAGGTGACGGTGAACTCCTTGCCGTCGGCCTCGCCCTCGGGCGCCTCCGGGATGTACTTGCCCTGCTCGAAGGCGATCGAGTCGAACAGCGGGGTCTCGGAACCCTCCGCCTTGACAGTCTCGTTGTTCGCGGCCCAGTGGACGATGAAGTCGCCGGCGGTGACGGGGGTGCCGTCGGACCACTTGGCGTCGTCGCTGATGGTGTACTTCACGGTCAGCGGGTCGTCCGAGGTCTTCTCGTACGTGCCGAAGTCCTTGTTCGGGATGATCGAGCCGTCGGTGCCGAAGTACCAGAAGGACGAGAACAGGCGGTCCACGACGGCCGAGTTGTACGTGGTGTACGTGTTCGACTGCCGGCCGTTGTAGGACAGGAAGTCGTCGGCGCCCACCGAGTAGGCGATGGAGCCGTCCTGGGTCTTGACGTCGCCCAGGTCGGCCTTCTCCGGCCCGGAGGCCTCGGCGGTGAGCTTCTGGCCCTTGTCCCCGTCGATGACGTTGCCGGCGCCCGAGTCGCCGCCCTGGCTGGCGCCGGAGCCGTTGCTGGAGTCGCCTGCGTTGCCGCCGCCCGGGGCGCACGCGGAGAGGATGAGGGCCGAGCCGGCGGCCAGGGCCGCGGCAGCGGAGAGCTTCGTGTACTTCATGGAAGGTGCTTCCGTTCATGAGAGGTGCAAGGACGTCGCGCGCCCGCATCCCTGTGGGGATCTGGTGGTGCGAGACGACCCCCGGGCCGTTCCGTCGAGACGGGACGTTCCGTGAGATGGACCACACTGTAGCGGGCACATTCCGATTCGCGAAAGTCCGGATCCGGATCCGTCTCAGCCGTGTCGCACAGCGGTCGCCGACACCCCGGCAGGCCCCGGCCCGGCGCCGCTCCGCCCGGGTGCCGGCGCGGTCAGCGACGACGGTCCGCCAGCAGCGTCCGCACGGCCCACGCCCCGCCCATGCCATGGACGCCGGCGCCCGGCGGGGTGGAGGCGGAGGCCAGATACAGCCCGGCCCGGCCCGCCCGGTGCGGCCGGGGCGACGCAGTGGGGCGCAGGAGCGCGCGCGCTCCCGCGAGCGATCCCCCCGCGATGTCGCCGCCCACGAGGTTCGGGTTC
Organism: Micrococcus sp. KRD026; assembly: GCF_017168445.1. Lineage (NCBI taxonomy): Bacteria > Bacillati > Actinomycetota > Actinomycetes > Micrococcales > Micrococcaceae > Micrococcus > Micrococcus sp. KRD026. The sequence continues at coordinate 118,558 of NZ_JABFBA010000013.1, forward strand.
CACACCTCCAGGTCGGCCGGGCGCATCGCGACCGCGGCCCCGATCCGGTCCCGGAAGCCGGGTGCGTGCCGCTCCACCTCCGCCTCGATCAGCGGACGGACGTCGCCGGGGTGGCCGTGGGGCACATGGGCGTAGGACCAGACGACCGTGTGCCCCCGGGCGGGCCCGGTGGCCCGTGAGGGGTCCGCCGCCTGCTGCTGACAGAGCATGACGAAGGGCCGCGCCGGCATCCGGCCGGCCGCGACGTCGTTCTCGGCCCGCCGGATCTCGGCGGCGGTCCCGCCCAGGTGCACCGTCCCCGCGCCCGCGAGCCGGGCGTCGCGCCACGGGATCGGCCCGTCGAGCAGGAAGTCGACCTTGGACACGGACGGCCCGGGGCGCCACCGGCGCAGGGCCGCGGCGTAGCGCGGCGGCAGGCCCGTGCCGGCGACGCGCAGCACCTGGCGCGGGGTCAGGTCCAGCACGACGGCGTCCGCGGCGGGCAGCGCGCGCAGGTCCGTGACCTCCTGACCCAGGTGCAGCCGCCCGCCGTGCGCCCGCAGCACCGCCACGAGCGACTCGACGATCGCCCCCGACCCGCCGCGCGCCACCGGCCAGCCCGAGCTCATCCCGAGCGCGCCGAAAAGCGCACCGAACGCCGCCGTCAGGGGCCGGCTCGAGGGCAGGATCGCGTGGGCCGCCGAGCCCGTGAACAGGGCGCGGGCGGCCTCCGTGCGGAACATCGCCCGGCCCAGCAGATCGGCCGGCCACGGGGCGCGCAGGCCGAAGCGGGCCATCGCCACCGGATGGGGCGGGGGTCGCAGCACCGGGCCGAGCGCGCCCGCCAGGATCTCGTCGACGTGTTCGACCAGGGCCCCGTGCACGGCCCGCCAGGCCCGCGCGTCGACGCCGAGACCCGCGGCGGTGGCCTCGAGGTCCCGGTGCAGGAGGGCGGCCGGCCCGTCCGGCAGCGGATGTCCCATCGGCACGGCCGGGTGCAGCCAGGCGAGCCCGTGGTCCGTCAGCCCCAGCTCCCGGAACACGGGGCTGGCGACGCCGAACGGATGGCCCGCCGCCCCGAGGTCCACCACGGTCCCCTCCCCCAGCACCGGCGCGGACGCGCACGCACCGCCGGGCACCGGGGCCCGCTCGAACACGTCCACCTCCCAGCCCTCGCGGGCCAGCAGGGCGGCGGCGGTCAGGCCGTTGGGTCCGGCGCCCACGATGACGGCGCGGCCCGGCTCGACGCCCCGGGGCAGGGCGAATCCGGGGCTGGCGGCGATTTCGGTCATGGTCTCCTCCTGTGGTCCCTAGGATGGTCGCACCCCGCCCGCCGCCCGTCAGGAGGCCCTCTCCCGTGGACCCGTTCTGGACCGCGCTCGCTCTCACGACGTTCGCCGGACTGGCCACGGTGCTGGGCGGCGTCCTGGCGATCGTCGGACGCGAGCCCTCGGGCCGCGGGCTGGGGGCCGCCCTCGGCCTCGCCGCGGGCGTCATGCTCGCGGTCTCCTTCCTGGAGATGCTGCCGGCCGCCGTCGAGGGACTGGGCGGGGCGGTCGGCCCCGCGGCGACCGCCGTCGCGGTGGCCGCCCTGACCCTCGGCGCAGGCGCCTACGTGCTGCTCGAGCGCGCCGTCCCCGACCCCGTCTCGGAGATGCCGGACGACGCCGACGACCGGGCCGGCCTGGACCGGCGGCGGATGCTGCGCCTGGGCACGGTGACGGCCCTGGCGATCGGCCTGCACAATCTGCCGGAGGGCTTCGTCACCTTCGCCGGCACCCTGCAGGATCCGTCGGTGGGCCTCGCGCTGGCCGTCGCGATGGCCGTGCACAACGTTCCCGAGGGCGTGGCCGTGGCCGTGCCCGTGCGGCAGGCCACCGGATCGCGGCGCAGAGCCTTCGCGTGGGCCGCGTTCACGGGGATCGCGGAGCCGCTGGGCGCGCTGATCGGCTGGCTGCTGCTGGCCCCGTTCCTCACACCCGCGCTCGTGGCCGCCGTCTTCGCGGCCGTGGCGGGCGTGATGGTGACCGTGAGCCTCGACGCGCTGCTGCCCGCCGCCCGGGCGGCCGGGGGCCGCGCCGCGGCGCTGGGCGGCGTGCTGCTGGGCGTGGCCGCGATGGCCCTCTCGCTGGACCTGCTCTCCTGAGCGCCGGGGGGGCCGGTCAGTTCACGAGGGCCGGCTGCAGGACCGCCTCGGCCTCGCGCACCCCGCCGTCGGCGGTGCGCCACTGGACGGTGATCCGGTCCCCCACGTTGTGGTCGTTGACCAGGCGGGACATCCGGGAGGCGTCGTCGCCGACGGCCCGCCCCTCGATCTCGAGGATCACATCGCCCTCCACCAGGCCGATCTGCTCGGCCGCCGAGCCCGCGTCCACCTGCATGACCACGACGCCGACGTCGGGATCCGCGCCGACCATGATGCCCAGGGCGCCGTCCGCGCCGATGCTCACGGTGTCCGTCTCCTCACCCGAGAGGACCTGGTCCACCACGTCGAAGGCCACCTCCAGCGGGATCGCGAAGCCGTCCACCTCGTCTGCGGTGGTCCCGTCGCTGGCCGCCACGGTCACGCCGACCACCTGGCCGGCGTCGTCCACCACCGGGCCGCCGGAGTAGCCGGGCACGACGTCCGCGTCCGTCTGGATCAGGCCGGACAGGCGCGCGTACTGATCGGTGCCCTCGGCCGCGGCCATGATCGAGCGGTCCGTGCCGAGCACGGTGCCGCGCACGGCCGTCAGATAACCCTGGCCCCCGCCGTTGCCGACGGCGGCCACCTGGTCCCCGCGCCGCACCGGGTCCAGCGAGACGCTGGCCACCGGCAGGTCTGAGACGCCCTCGACGTCGAGCACCGCGATGTCGTGCTCGGCATCGCGCCCGAGCACCGTGGCCGTGTGCCGCGCGCCGGTGTCCGCGACCACCACGTGCACCTCCGAGGAGTCCTCGACCACGTGGTAGTTGGTCACCGCCAGCCCGTCCGGGGAGAGCACCATGCCGGTCCCCGTGCCGGTGCGGGCGCCGAGGGCGGTCTCCACGAGGAGGATGCCCGGGGCGTCCGCGACCGGCTGGCCCGGGTCCAGGGACGAGCCGTCGTGGGCCGATGCGGACCAGTCCACCGTCACGCCGTCGTGGACGTGGGTCAGGCCCGCCGCGAGCTCGCCCGCCTCCCGTGCCGGGGCCTCGGCGGCGGGCACGGTCGGGGCGGAGTCCGCGGCGACGTCGACCATCCGGCCGGCGAGGAGCGCGGTGAGGCCCCCCGCCAGGACCAGCGCCCCGAGCACGCCGAACAGCGCGATGACGAACGCCAGGGGCGAGCGTCGTGCGCGCGGCGGCCAGCCCGGCGGCGTCACGCTCAGCCCCGGGCGGCCGCCAGGGCGGCCTCGTAGTCCGGCTCCTCGGAGATCTCGGGGACGAGCTGGGCATGACGGACCACGCCGTCGGCATCGACCACGACGACGGCGCGGGCCAGCAGGCCCTCGAGCGGACCGTCGGTCATGCGCACGCCGTAGTCGTCGCCGAACGACGAGCGGAACACGGAGCCGCTGCGGACGTGGTCGATGCCCTCGACCGAGCAGAAGCGCGCGGCGGCGAACGGCAGGTCCGCGGACACGGCCACGACGGTGGTGTCCCCGAGGTCCGCGACGCGGGAGTCGAACTCGCGGACGGATGCGGCGCACACGCCCGTGTCCAGGGACGGGAAGATGTTCAGGATCACGCGACGGCCGCGCAGCTCCCGCAGGGTCACCGGGGACAGGTCCGCCCCGGTGAGGGTGAAGTCGGGGGCGGGGGCACCCACCTGGGGCAGCCCACCGACGGTGTGGACGGGGGTGCTCTTCATGTGGGTCGTCGCCATGGGGACAGCCTAGGATGGGCGCGGCCGGACGGGAGCACTCCGCGCCCGGCTCGGCGGACGGCGAACACGGAGGGACCGACCATGACCGAGCCCATGACGTCCAACGTCACCGACACGGCGCTGCTGTTCGAGGGCGGGGGGATGCGCGCCGCGCTCACCTCGGCCGTGGTGGCGGAGCTGCTGCGCGAGCGGATCCACGTGGACTTCGTGGCCGGCATCTCGGCGGGCTCGTCCAACGCCGTGAACTACCTGTCCCGCGACCCGGCCCGTGCGCGGCGCTCGTTCGTGGACTTCGCCGACGATCCTCGGTTCGGCAACTGGCTGAGCTTCCTGCGCGGCAAGGGCCTGTTCAACGCCGAGTACATCTACGAGCACGCCGGCCTGCCCGAGGCGGACCTGCCCTACGACTTCGCCACGTTCCGCGCGAACCCCGCCCGGCTCGTCCTCGGCGGGTTCGACGCTGCGAGCGGCGAGACCCGCTGGTGGGACCGCTCCGACATGACCACCTTGACCGACCTGATGGTCCGCGTCCGCGCGTCGTCCACGATGCCGGTCCTCATGCCCCCGGTGCATGCCGAGGGCACGGTGTTCGTGGACGGCGCCCTCGGCGTGGACGGCGGGATCCCGCTGACCGCGGCGGAGGACGCGGGGTTCGAGAAGGTCCTCGTGGTCCTGACGCGGGAGCGCGGGTACGTGAAGCGGCCCGAGCGGTTCCCCTCGTTCTACCAGCGCACCTTCCGGCGCTACCCCGCCGTCGCGGACGGCCTGCTCACGCGCTGGCGCCGGTACAACGCGACCCGCGAGCGCCTGTTCGAGATGGAGCGGCAGGGACGGGCCTATCTGTTCGTGCCCGAGACCATGCCCATCGCCAACGGCGAGCGGTCCGTGGCCAAGCTGGCCGCCGCCCACGAGCTCGGCCTGGACCAGGTGCGCCGCGAGATGCCCGCGATCCGCGCGTTCCTGGGGCTGCCGGCGTCCCGCTGAGCCGCGCCTGCTCCGAGCGGCGGGTCAGGCCTCGGCGCGGGCGGCCGAGTCCGGCAGGCCGAACACCGAGTCGAACGCATAGGCGTACACCGCGGCGTAGACGAGGAAGAACACGAGCAGGCCGGCCTCGATGAGGAACGCCTCCCCCAGCCCGATGCCGAGGATCAGCGCCACCGCGGGCACGAGGAACACGATCAGCCCGCCCTCGAAGCCGACGGCGTGGGCCACGCGCACCCACCAGGGCCGGCCCGTGATCCCGAGGCGGCGTTCGAGGGTCTCGAACACGGAGTTGAACACGATGTTCCACAGCAGGGCCACGGTCGAGGACACCACCGCCACGGCGAGCGAGGGCCCACCGCCGTTGCCGAGCGCCGCCAGGATCACGGTGGTGAAGAGGATGGCGAGCAGCTCGAAGACCACCGCGTAGACCACGCGGCGCAGCAGGGGCGTCCGGAACACGCGGCGGCGCACGAGCGCGGCCCGGCCGCCCGGTCCTCGCGGCACGTCGGAGGGCGGCGTCGACACGGGGTCGACGCCCGGGCGGGCGTGGTGGGTCTCGGACACGGCGCCCAGCCTAGGGCCGGGGCCGCGGGGCGCCGAATCCGGCGGAAGCCGCCGCCCGCCGTCGTCGTGCCTCGGCCACGGGGCGGGCGCGCCTTCACCGCGCCCCGGCCGCCTGCCTAGAGTTCGAGGCATGAAGCTCACCGATGACCTGCTGCAGAAGTTCAACGACCAGATCACCCTCGAGTTCGAGGCGTCCATGGTCTACCGCCAGCTCGCGATCGCCGCCGACGACCTGGACCTGTCCGGGATGGCCGCGTGGCTGCGGCACCAGGCGGACGAGGAGATCGTCCACGCGAACAAGTTCATCGACCACGTCGCCGACCGGGACAGCTTCCCGACGATCGGCGCCATCCCGGCCCCGCCCGTGCAGGCCGGCCTGTCGGCCCTGGAGATCTTCCGGGCCGCGCTCGCGCACGAGCAGAAGGTCTCCGAGGCGATCCGCGAGCTGTACCGAGCCACCGAGTCCGCGGGCGACCTCAACTCGCGCCCGCTGCTGAACTGGTTCCTGGACGAGCAGATCGAGGAGGAGGCCACCGTCTCCGAGATCGTGGGCCAGCTCGAGCTCGTCGGCGACGACGGCTCGGGCCTGCTCCGCATCGACGGCCGCCTGGGCTCTCGTCCCGTGGAGACCACCGAGAACGACGCCTGAGCCCACCGGCGGCCTCGTCGGCCGCGCGCGCACCGGCCCGGTCCCCCACGGGGCCGGGCCGGTGCGTGTCCGTCCTCGCCGCTATGCTCAACCTGCGCCCTGCCCGCGCACCGGCGCGCCCGTCGGACCCACCCCAGGAGGAACCATGGTCGGACTCGTAGCCCTGCTCGACGACGTCGCCGCCCTCGCCCGCCTCGCCGCCGCGAGCGTGGACGACGTGGCCGCCGGAGCGGGACGAGCCGCGGCCAAGGCGGCGGGCGTGGTGGTCGACGACGCCGCGGTGACCCCGCAGTACATGGCCGGCGCGGCCGCGGCCCGCGAGCTGCCGATGATCTGGCGGATCACCAAGGGCTCCCTGCGCAACAAGCTCGTGTTCATCCTGCCCGCGCTGCTGCTGCTCGACTGGCTCGCCCCCTGGATCCTGCCGTGGCTGCTGCTGGCCGGCGGCACCTACCTGTCCTATGAGGGCGCGCACAAGGTGTGGGGCAAGCTCACCGGCCACGGGCATGCCCACGACGAGGAGCCCGCCGTCGAGCGGGGTCCGGAGGCCGAGGACACCGTGGTGCGCGGGGCCATCACCACGGACTTCATCCTGTCCCTGGAGATCATGGTCATCTCCATGAACGAGGTGGCCGACCTGGGCTTCTGGATGCAGGCGGCGGTCCTGGCGGTGGTGGCCGTCCTCATCACCGTGGGCGTGTATGGGGCCGTGGGGCTGATCGTGAAGATGGACGACGTCGGCCTGCACCTGCACCAGAACGCCTCGACCTCCGGCGGCCGCTCATTCGGCGCCGGGCTGGTCAAGGCCATGCCGCACGTGCTGCGCGTGGTGACCGTCATCGGCACCGTGGCGATGCTCTGGGTGGGCGGCCACATCGCCCTCGTGGAGCTGGACGCGCTGGGCGTTCCGTGGCCCTACGCCGTGCAGCACGGGATCGTCGAGCCCGTCACGCACGCCGCCGGCGCGTTCCTCGGCTGGCTCACGGACACCGCGACATCGGCTGTGTGGGGCCTGCTCTGGGGCTCGGTCGCGCTCGGGGTGGTCCTGCTCGTCGGACGCCTGCGCGGAAAGAAGGCCGCGCCCGCCCACTGATGCGGCGGCCGACGGGTCCGCCCCCACCCGCGCCCCACGCTGAGGCCCGCAGACGCGCCGCTACGTACGGAACGTGGCGGCGCGTCTGCGGGCCTCGGCGCTGGCTCCGTCTCCCGACGGGCCCCGTCAGTCGGCGGTGAGGAAGGTGCGCACCGCGGAGACGAAGGCCTCGGGCTGGTCGGCGTGCAGCCAGTGGCCGGCGTCACGGACGGTCACGCGCACGACGCGCGGGAACAGCTCCTTCATCCGCGGCACGTCCTCATCCTGGACGTAGTCCGACTCGGCGCCGGCCAGCCACAGGACCGGATGGTCGAACACGCGCTCCGGATCCTCGGGGACCACCGGGTCCGGGAACGAGCCGATCTCCCGCAGGTGCTCGAAGAGCATGGCCACGTTGGGCTGCCACGCGAAGTGGCCGGCCGTGCGCCGCAGGTTCTGCAGCAGGAAGCCGCGCACCCGCGCGTCGTGGACGTGCTCGGCCATGGCGGTGTCGGCCTCGGCCCGCGTGTCGTACGCGTCCAGGTCCATGCGCAGCATGGTGCCGAGCAGGTGCACGAACTCGTCCGTGGCCTGCGGTGAGAGCCGCGGGGAGATGTCCTCCACGATCAGCCGGTCCACGAGCTCCGGGTGCCGCAGGGCGAGCACCATGGCGACCTTGCCGCCCATCGAGTGGCCCAGCAGGTGGACCGGCCCGTCGGCGGCGAGGCCGGCGCGCAGGTGGGCGGCCACCCGGTCCGCGATCTCGCGGTAGTCCACCCGGTCCGTCCAGGGCGAGGCGCCGTGGTCCGGCAGATCGATCAGCTCCACCGTGAAGTCGTCGCCCAGCTCCTTGGCCGGGCCGGTGAAGTTCCGGCCGCGGCCCATGAGGCCGTGCAGGAACGCGACGCGGCGCGGGCCCTCCCCGATGCGGGTGGAGGCCAGGGGTGCGTCGGACGGGGCGGAGGCGGCGGTCGTGTTCACCCGACTCAGGCTAGCGCGGGACCGCGCCGGCGCCTCCCCCGACTTCCAGTCATCTTGACCCTCTGAGATGGGCGGGAACAGTGTCATACTGACCAGAACAGCCCCGCCAGTCCACTCCGGGAGGTCCCATGCCGGTCGATGAGGCCCGCGTCAGCGTCGCCGTGTCCACGGCCGTCTTCGGCGTGCGCCCGGACCCGCACGGCGTGCCCCGCCTCTGCGTCGCCCTCGTCCCGCGGATGCGCGAGCCGTTCCTGGACCGGTGGGCGCTGCCGGGCGCGTGGCTCGGCGCGGACGAGGAGCTGGCCGACGTCGCCGCACGCGTGGCCGCCGAGTGCGTGCCCGGTCCCGTCCGTCGCCTCGAGCAACTGGCGGCGTTCGGCGCCGTGGACCGCTCCCCCACCGGACGCGTCCTCACGGTGGCCCACTGGGCGCTCAGCCCCGCCCTGGACGACGACGGCGCCGCCCCGGCGTCCAGCCCGGACCCGGACGTGGCCGGGCTGCCCATCGGGGTCCATGTGCGCTGGCACCGGGCCGACGCGCCGCCCGCGCTGGCATTCGACCACGCGCAGATCCTGGCGGCGGCCGTGGCGCGCCTGCGCGCGGACCTGCCGCGAGCCGGCGTCGGGCACGCGCTGCTGGGGCCCTCCTTCACCCTCGCCGAGCTGCGCGCCGTGCACGAGGCCGTCCTCGGCCGCGGCCTCGACGCCGCCAACTTCCGCCGCGCCACCCTCGCCGCCGGGACCCTCGAGGAGACCGGCGAGGTCCGCGGCGGCACCCCGCACCGCCCGCCCAAGCTCTACCGGTACCGGCCCGCCGGGCCCGGGACCGACCCCGATCCCGCCGGGCCGGACGCCCGCCGCTGACCCACCAGCCCCGACCCAGGAGTCACCCATGACCACCCCGACCGGAACCACCGCCTCGGTGGCCCGCACCCTGACCCTGATCGACAAGGACGCCGCGCGCGGCTCCTCGTGTTCCCCCGACCTGACCCGCGGCCCCTGGGCGTTCGACGCCGGCCTGCCCGCCTACGGCCCCGGCGCATCGCAGGACGACGTCGTCCCGGCCGACGCCCCCGTGCAGGGCCGCATCCCCGAGGAGTACCAGCGGGCCTCCGACGAGGAGCTCCACGCCCGGATCAGCGCCGCGCGGCAGACACTCGGCGAACGCGTCGTCGTGCTGGGCCACTTCTACCAGCGCGACGAGGTCGTCCAGCACGCCGACTTCGTGGGCGACTCCTTCCAGCTCGCGCGCGCCTCCCAGGGCCGGCCCGAGGCGGAGGCGATCGTGTTCTGCGGCGTGCACTTCATGGCGGAGACCGCGGACCTGCTCTCCACCCCGGACCAGGCCGTCATCCTGCCCAACCTCGCCGCCGGCTGCTCCATGGCGGACATGGCCGACCTGGACTCGGTCGAGGACGCGTGGGAGCAGCTCGAGGCGGTCTACGGCACCGAGCCGGACGACGACGGGCGCGTGCCCCTGCTGCCCGTGACCTACATGAACTCCTCCGCGGCCCTCAAGGGCTTCGTCGGCGAGCGCGGCGGCATCGTGTGCACGTCCTCCAACGCCTCGGCCGTGCTGGACTGGGCGTTCGAGCGTGCCCAGCGCGTCCTGTTCTTCCCGGACCAGCACCTGGGCCGGAACACGGGCCGCGCCAGGGGGATCCCACTCGAGCAGATGCCGACGTGGAATCCCCGCCTGCCGCTGGGCGGGAACTCCGAGGACGCCCTGCGGGACGCGAAGGTCCTGCTGTGGCACGGCTTCTGCTCGGTGCACCGCCGCTTCACGGTCGCGCAGATCGAGCAGGCCCGCGCCGAGCACCCGGACGTCCAGGTGATCGTGCACCCCGAGTGCCCCCTGCCCGTGGTGGAGGCCGCGGACTCCTCCGGGTCCACCGACTTCATCGTCAAGGCGATCCAGGCGGCGCCGGCCGGCTCGACCTTCGCGATCGGCACCGAGATCAACCTCGTGCAGCGCCTGGCCGCCCAGCACCCCGAGCACACGATCTTCTGCCTCGACCCCGTGATCTGCCCGTGCTCCACGATGTACCGCATCCACCCCGGCTACCTCGCGTGGGTGCTCGAGGAGCTCGTGGCCGGCCGCGTGGTCAACCGGATCACCGTGCCCGCGTCCGTGGCCGACCCGGCCCGCACCGCGCTCGAGCGGATGCTGGCCGTCGCGCCGAAGCAGTCGGCCGCGCAGTCCGCCGGGGCCGGGACGTGACCCCGGCCGACCGCGCCCCGGCGACGCCGGCCCCGCAGCCGGACGTGGAGCGGATCGTGGCCGCCGCGCTCGCCGAGGACGCGCCCTGGGGTGATGTCTCCTCGGAGGCCTTCGTCCCGGAGCAGGCCCGGATCACCGCGCGCGTGGTGGCCCGCGAGGCCGGGGTGCTCTCCGGCACGAACGCCCTCGAGGCCGCCTTCCGGCTCGTCGACCCGGCCGTGTCCGTCACCCTGCACCTGGCCGACGGCGCCGACCTGTCCCCCGGCGCCGTCGTCGCCGAGGTCGCGGGCCCCGCCCGCTCGGTGCTGCGCGCCGAGCGCGTGGCGCTGAACCTCGTCCAGCGCCTGTCCGGGATCGCCACGACGACGGCCGCCCACGTGGCCGCCGCGCGCGCCGGCGGCGGGCACGCGCGGGTGGTGGACACCCGCAAGACCACCCCGGGTCTGCGCGTGCTCGAGCGGCAGGCGGTGCGGGACGGCGGCGGGCACAACCACCGCTCCAGCCTCTCAGATGCCGTGATGCTCAAGGACAACCACCTGGCCGCGCTGGGGTTCGGCGGCGCCGGCGACCCGGGCGAGGCCCTCACCGCGGCCCTGCGCGCCGGGATGGCACGCCTGCCGCACACCACCCACGTGGAGGTGGAGGTCGACCGGCTCGAGCAGATCCCGGCGGTGCTCGCCGCCGGGGTCGGCACGATCATGCTGGACAACTTCTCGCCGGCCGAGCTGCGGGCCGGCGTCGAGCTCGTGGCGGGCCGGGCCGTCGTCGAGGCCTCCGGCGGGGTGAGCCTGGAGACGATCGGGGCGATCGCGGCCACGGGCGTGGACGTGATCTCGGTGGGGGCGCTGACCCATACCGTCCGGTCCCTGGACCTGGGCCTGGACGCCGTGGTCGAGGAGGGCTCGCCGCGCCGATGAGCACCACCCTCGACCTGGACCACGCGGCCACCGCGCCCGTCCGGCGCAGCGCGCTGGAGGCGATGTGGCCCGCGCTCACCGGCGTCTACGGCAACCCGTCCTCGGCGCACGAGGCCGGCCGGGCGGCGGCGGCCCTGCTCGAGGACGCCCGCGCGCGGGTGGCCCGCGCGATCGGCGCCCGGGCCGGGCAGGTCGTGTTCACCTCGGGCGGCACGGAGGCCGACGCGCTCGCCGTGCTCGGCACGGTGCGCGCCCGGATCCTCGCCGGACGCCCGGCGGGCCACGTGCTGACCACGGGGATCGAGCACAGCGCGGTGCGGCAGTCCTGTGACCAGCTGGCCCGGCTGCACGGCGTCGAGGTCGAGCCCCTCACGCTGGACCGGGACGGCCTGACCTCGGCGGACGACCTCGCCGCCCGCCTGCGCCCGGACACCGCGCTGGTCAGCGTGCACCTGGCCCACAACGAGGTGGGCACGGTGCAGCCGGTGGCCGAGCTGGCCGCCGTCGCCCGGGAGGCGGGCGTGCCGCTGCACGTGGACGCGGTGCAGGCCGCGGGGCAGATCCCGGTGGACGTGCGCGCCCTCGGGGCGGATCTCGTGGCGCTGTCCGGGCACAAGGTCGGCGGGCCCAAGGGGGTCGGCGCGCTGTGGGTGCGCCCGGGTCACGCCCTGGAACCGCTCGTGCCCGGCGGCGGCCAGGAGCGGGGCCGGCGGTCCGGGACGCAGAACGTGGCCGGTGCCGCCGGGTTCGCGGCGGCCTTCGAGGAGGCCGAGGCGGAGCGCGCCGCGGCCGCGGACGCGTGGGCCGGGCTGCGGGACCGGTTCGCGGCGCGCGTGCTCGACGGCGTCCGGGAGCTCGTGCCCGACGCGCGGCTGACCGGCCATCCCGCCCGACGGCTGCCACGCCACGCCTCGTTCGTGCTGCCCGGCGTGAACGGCGAGTCGGTGCTGGAGGAGGCGGCCCGCCGGGGCGTGCTGGCCTCGGCAGGGTCCGCGTGCTCGGCCCACGACGCCGAGCCGTCCCCGGCCCTGCTCGCGCTGGGCCTCAGCGAGGACGAGGCCCGCACGGCCCTGCGCTGCACGTTCGGTCCGGACGCCGACGCCCCGCTGCTCGACGCCGCCGCGGACGCGATCGTCGACGCCGTCCGGACGGTCACCGCCCTGCGCTGAGCGGCCCCGGGCCGGTCGACCCCGCTGCCGCCGGGGGCCGGCGTCGGAAGTTCACCCGGGGGTCAGCCCGACGCCACATGTCCCTCGCCTGCGTGCCCCACCCTGGCTCCGTGAAGCAGACCACCGCACCCCTGTCCCACTCCGCCTCCCGCCGTTCGGTGCTCGCCGCGGCGTCCGCCGCCGTGC
>NZ_JABFBA010000013.1:131225-153854 GCF_017168445.1 Micrococcus sp. KRD026
GCCCGCCACACCCCCGGGGGCCTGGTCGCGTCCCGCCTGACGCTGCCGTCCGGCGTCGCCACCGGCGATGTCACCTCGAACTCGGCCGTGCTGTGGGCGCGCTCGTCCGGCCGTTCGCGCCTGCACGCCACGCTGCGCGCGGTCGACGAGGACGGGAAGGTGCTGCGCGGCCGCTTCGCTCGCGGGCTGACCCTGCGCTCCGGCTGGGTCGACGGGGCCACCGACCACACCGCGAAGATCCTCGCGGACACGCTGCCCTCCGGCACCCGATTCGAGGTGACGTACGCGTTCGAGGACGAGGCCGGCCGCCTGGGCGAGTCGGCCGTGGCCCGCTTCACGACGGCGCCCGGCGCGCGGTTCGGCCGGAAGACCTCCGCCGCCCAGTCCTTCGTATGGACCGCGGACACCGCGGGGCAGGGCTACGGCATCAACCCGGAGATCGGCGGCATGCGCGGCTATGCGGCGATGCACGCCACGAAGCCCGACTTCTTCCTGCACTCCGGCGACACGATCTACGCGGACAACCCCATCCCGGAGACCCTCGAGGTGGCCGGCGAGCCCACCTGGCGCAACCTCGTCACGGAGGAGACGTCCAAGGTCGCCGAGACGCTGAACGAGTTCCGCGGCCGCCACCGCTACAACATGATGGACGACAACCTCCGCGCCCTGTACGCGGACGTCCCCGTCATCGCCCAGTGGGACGACCACGAGACGACCAACAACTGGTGGCCGGGCGAGGTCCTCGAAGACCCGCGCTACACCCAGGTCCGTGACGTGGACACGCTGGCCGCCCGCGCCCGCCGCGCGTGGCAGGAGTACATGCCGATCGCCGACTCCACGGCCCTGCGCCGCGGCTCCGGCTTCGAGCCCGCCCGCATCTACCGCAGGATCCCCCGCGGCGCGACGCTCGACGTGTTCGCCCTGGACATGCGCACCCACAAGGGCGAGAACACCCCGGGTCTCGAGACCCACGAGACCCCGATCCTGGGCGAGGAGCAGCTGCAGTGGCTCATCCGCGGGCTGCGCGCGTCGACCGCCACGTGGAAGGTCATCGCCAACGACCTGCCGCTGGGCCTGATCGTCCCCGACGGCACGGGGCAGGAGTCCCTGTCCAACGGCGACGACGGCGCCCCGCTGGGCCGCGAGCTGGAGATCGCCCGCCTCCTGAAGGCGATCAAGGACCACGGCGTGAAGAACGTCGTGTTCCTCACCGGCGACGTCCACTACTGCGCTGCGCACCACTACTCCCCCGACCGCGCGGCGTTCACCGACTTCGAGCCGTTCTGGGAGTTCGTGGCCGGCCCCATCAACGCCGGATCGTTCGGCCCGAACACGCTGGACGGCACCTTCGGCCCGCGCCTGGACTTCGAGGCGCACGGGCCGGTCATGGGCTCGCCGCGCTCCGGCGAGCACCAGTACTTCGGCCACGTCGAGATCCCCGAGGACGGCCGCGAGTTCCGGGTGCGTCTGATCAACGCCGCCGGCCGGACGGTCTACTCGCGCACGCTGACGGCGGCCTGATCCGCCGTGCCACGCGGCGGGTGACCGTCAGTCGGTGATCAGGCCCTCCTCGCGGAGCCAGTCCCACGCGACCTGGGTGGGCTCCTCGCCGTCGACGTCCACCCGGGCGTTCAGGCGCGCGGCCGTCGCGTTGTCCAGGCGCGCGGTCACGGGCGCCAGCAGGTCGGCGATCTCGGGGTGCTCGGCCAGGACCTCCTCGCGCACGATGGGGGCCGCGTTGTACTTCGGGAAGAAGCTCAGCGGGTCCTGCAGGGTCGTCAGGTCCAGCGCGGCGATCCGCCCGTCCGTGGAGTACGCCTCCCCGAAGGTGCACGACCCGTCCGCCACCGCGGCGAACACCGCCCCGATGTCCATCTGGCGCAGCCGGGATCCGGTGGGCCGTTCGATCCCGTAGGCCTCGAGCATGGGCAGGAACCCGTCGTTGCGGGCGGCGAATTCGGCGCTCACGCAGAAGGACTGGTCCTCCGTGGGGAGGTCCTTGATGTCCGCGAGGGTCTCCAGGCCGAGCTCCTCCGCCCGGTCCTGGCGCACGGAGAAGGTGTAGGTGTTGTCGAGTTCGGCCGGCGGCAGCCACACCAGGCCCTGCTGCGCGTCCTCGTCCCGGACCGCGGCCCACTGCGCCTGGGCGTCCGGGATCGGATCGGTGTGGCCCAGGTACGTGATCCAGGCCGTCCCCGTGTAGTCCCACTCGACGTCCACGACGCCTGCGACCTGGGCCTGGCGCGCACTGAGCGAACCCGGCATGTTGGTCAGATCCTCGACGTCGGCCCCCGCGGAGCGCAGCAGGATCGCGGTGATCTTGCCGAGCACGACGCCCTCGTTGAAGTTCTTGGAGCCCACCGCCACGTGGGCGCCCTCGAGGTCGATCCCGGCGACGTCGCCGGCGGGCGTGCCCGAGGGCAGGTAGCCGCCGGCGGTGCTCAGCCCGCACCCGGACAGGACCAGGGAGGCCGCCAGGCCGAGCGCGGCGAGCGCGGCACGAGCGGGGGTCCGGCCGCGGCGGCGGGACGGGAGGGTCGCGCGCGGGGTGGTCATGCGAGCCCCCTCGGCGTGGCCAGCGTCTCGACGAGGCGGCCGATCCACTCGATCATCAGGGCGAGGGCGGCCACGAGGATCGCCCCCGAGACGAGCAGCGGGAAGCGGAACAGGACGATCCCGGTCTGGATGAGCAGGCCGAGGCCGCCGGCGTCGATGAACGTCGCGAACGCCCCGGTGCCCACCAGCAGCACCAGGGCGGTCCGCAGACCCGCCATGATCACGGGCAGGGCCAAGGGCAGCTCCACCCGGAGCAGGGTCTGCAGCGGCGACATGCCCATGCCGCGGGCCGCCTCGACGACGGTGGGGTCGACACCCCGCAGCCCGGCCAGGGTGTTGGCCAGCACGGGCAGGAACGCGTAGAGGGACAGGGCCAGGACCGCGACCCGGAAGCCGAACCCCCACGCCATGGCGAGCAGGACGATCACACCGATCACGGGAGCGGCCTGGCCGGCGTTGGCCAGCCCCATGGCGACGGGGGTGAACCGCCGGGCGGCGGGGCGGCTCAGCAGCACGCCGAGCGGGACGGCCGTCGCCACGACCAGAACGGTGGACACGCCGACGAGGGCCAGGTGCTCGGCGGTGAGGCGCAGGACGGTGGGCCAGGTCAGCAGCCGGGCCTCGACGTCGTCGAGGGCGGCTCCGCGCACCCAGACGGTCCACCCGATCAGCAGGGCGGCCACGAGCAGCGGCAGGCCGATCAGGAGCAGGCGGTCCTCGGCGGAGGCCGCACGCAGCCGGGCGATCATGGCCGAGCCTGCTCGTCGCTGGCGCGGGCGTGCGCGCGCAGTGTCGGATAGTCGAGCAGACCGATGACCGTGCCATCACGGACCACGGCGATCTCCTCCGTCGGGGCCATGACCAGCGCGGCGAGGGCCTCGCTGATCGGGGTGGCCGCGTCGAGCACGGGCTCGCCCGGCAGCGTGCCCGTCGGGTGCTGTGCGATCGGGCGCAGCGGCAGCGAGTCGACCGACCGCAGCCCCAGCCGTTTGAGCCCCGCCCCCGACCCCACGAAGTCGGCCACGAACTCGGTGGCCGGCCGAGCCAGGACCTCTTCGGGGGTGGCGTACTGGGCCACGTGCGCGCCGGGTTCGAGCACCAGGATCCGGTCGCCCAGGAGCACGGCCTCGTCCACGTCGTGGGTGACCATCACGATGGTCTTGCCCACCCTGGCCTGGATGTCGAGCATCTCCTTCTGCAGGCGCTGGCGGGTGAGGGGGTCCACGGCGCCGAAGGGCTCGTCCATGAGCAGCACGGGTGGATCCGCCGCGAGGCCCCGCGCCACGCCGACGCGCTGCTGCTGTCCGCCGGACAGCTCGCGCGGGAAACGGTCTCGATAGATCGCCGGGTCCAGGCCGACCAGGTCGAGCAGCTCGTCCACGCGGTCGGCGATGCGCCGGCGGTCCCACTTGAGCAGGCGCGGCACCAGGCCGACGTTCTCGGCGACGGGCAGGTGGGGCATCATCCCGCCACCCTGCACGACGTAGCCGATCTGACGGCGCAGCCGGGTGGGGTCGCGGCGTGTGATGTCCTCCCCACCGATCAGGATCCGCCCGGAGGTGGGCTCGATGAGGCGGTTGATCATCTTCAACGAGGTGGTCTTGCCGCAGCCGGACGGGCCGACGAACACCACGGTCTCCCCCGCGGGGATGATGAGGTCCAGGGCGTCCACGGCGGGACGGTCCTGCCCCGGATAGAGCTTCGTCAGGGACTCGAGACGGATCTCGGCCCCGGCGTCACGGTCGGTGCTCATGCACGCAGTCCCTTCGAGATGGTGAGCCGGCCGAGCAGCACGAGCAGCCCGTCCAGGACGAGGGCGACGACGACGATGCCGAGGGTGCCCACGAGGGCGTAGTTCAACGCGTTGGCGCCGCCCAGGGAGACCAGCCCCGTGAAGATGTACGAGCCCAGTCCGGGCCCCAGGACGTAGGCCGCGACCGCGGCCACGCCCATGCCGAGCTGGCCCGCGACCCGGATGCCGGTGAGGATCACGGGCCAGGCCAGCGGGAGACGCACCCGGGTGAACAGCGCCACCGGCCCCATGCCCATCCCCCGGGCGGCCTCCAGCACCTCCGGGTCCACGCCGCGCAGACCCACGAGCGCGTTGCGGAGGATGGGCAGCAGGGCATAGAAGACCACCACCACGACGGCGGGGACGGTCCCGATGCCCACCAGGGGGATCAGGACGCCGATGAGCGCGAAGGAGGGCAGGGTCAGCCCGACGGCCGTGAAGGCGTTCGCGATCGGGGTCAGGGCCTTGATCCGCGTGGCGATCACGGCCAGCGCGATGGCGAGCACGGTGGCGATGGCCAGCGCCTGCAGCACGAGTCACCCGTGCTGCCACGCCCGGAAGAGGATGTCGGGCCAGCGTGAGGCGAGGAACTCGCTCATGCGGCCTCCACGCCGGCAGCGCACCCCTGGGCGGCCCGGGCGTCTGCGGGGCGGGGCAGGACCGTCATCGTCGTCTCCTTCGGTCCGGGTGGGTCGGGCGTGCTCTTGCACGCTCCCCGAGACGGTGGCGCTCCCTGTGTTCTGCGCCACGAAGGGGGTCACCGGCACCGCCAAGGATGGCCTACCGACCGGGCGACGGGCAGGACGGCCTGCGCTAGCGTGTCGGCCATGTCTCGCTCCCACTCCGATGCCCTCGACGCGTCCGGCCCCGACTCCGGGGGCGCCGTCGCCGTGCCCCGCCGCCGCTTCGGCCTGCTGCCCCGCATCCTCGTCGCGATCGTGGCCGGCGTCCTCGTCGGCCTGGTCGCGCCGACCTGGCTCGTGCAGGCCTTCGCCACCTTCAACGGGCTGTTCTCGAACTTCCTGGGTTTCATCGTCCCGGTGCTGATCCTGGCGCTCGTCGCCCCCGCCATCGGCGACATCGGCCGGGGCGCGGGGAAGCTGCTGGCCCTGACCGGCGGCATCGCCTACGGCTCCACCCTGTTCGGCGGCTTCGGCGCCCTGCTGGTCTGCCTGCTCGTCTTCCCGCTGATCCTCACGCCCGGGTCCTTCGAGGCGATGGCCAACCCCGAGGACGCGCTGCTCGGCCCACTGTTCGAGGTGCAGATGGACCCGCCCTTCGGCGTGATGACGGCCCTGCTGCTCGCGTTCGTGCTCGGCATCGGCCTGACGACGCTGCCGCGCGGCGCCCTGCACGAGGGCTTCGACCAGCTGCGATCGATCATCGAGCGGGTCGTCATGGGTCTGATCGTGCCGCTGCTGCCCGTCTACATCTTCGGCGTGTTCCTGAACATGACCGCCGCCGGCGAGGTCTTCAAGGTCATCACCACGTTCCTCGGCGTGATCCTGCTGGTCTTCGGCCTCACCGTGGTGCTGCTGCTCATCCAGTACGTCGTCGCGGGCGCGATCGCGGGCCGCAACCCGTTCACGGCCCTGAAGACGATGCTGCCGGCCTACGCGACGGCCCTGGGCACCTCGTCCTCGGCGGCGACCATCCCGGTGACCCTGCGCCAGACCCTGCTGCTCGGCGTGCGCCGGCCGATCGCCTCGTTCGTCGTGCCGCTGTGCGCGACGATCCACCTGGCCGGCTCCACGGTGAAGATCGTCTCATTCTCCATCGCGGTGCTGTTCCTCTCGGGCCAGTCGATCGACGTGCCGGTGTTCGTGGGCTTCATCTTCATGCTGGGCGTCACCATGGTCGCGGCGCCCGGCGTGCCCGGCGGCGCGATCGTGGCGGCCTCGGGCCTGCTGTCCTCGATGCTCGGCTTCACCGAGCCGCAGGTCGCGCTCATGGTCGCCACGTACATCGCCATCGACTCCTTCGGCACCGCCACCAACGTGACCGGCGACGCCGCCATCGCGATGATCGTCGACAAGATCGCCGGAGACCGTCTCATCGAGGACTCCGAGGACGAGGGCCTGGAGCGCCGCGACGACGAGGAGGTCGCCACCGGCGCCGACGCCGGCTGACCCGCCCCGCACACACCACGGCCCCCTCCCTGTCCGCAGCTCAGGGAGGGGGCCGTCGTCGGGACGGGCGGTGTCAGCCGCGCAGGCCCCGCTCCGCCTCGGCGCGCAGCGCGCGCCGTTGCCCCGGGGAGCGCACGACGACGTCGCTCATCTCCTCGAGCGTCTTGCCCTTGGTCTCGGGGACGAAGGCCGCCACGAAGGCCAGGGACAGCGCCGCCATGACCGCGTACAGGCCGTAGGCGAGGGTCAGGCCGATGTCCGCCAACCACGGGAACGTGGTGGAGACGGTGAAGTTCGCCGCCCACTGCGCGGCGGCGGCCACGGCGAGCGCGCCGGCGCGGATGCGGTTCGGGAACATCTCGCCCAGCAGCACCCAGACCAGCGGCCCCCAGGTGGCGCCGAAGAACACCACGAAGGCGTTCGCGGCCACCAGCGCCACGGTGGACCACGGCTGCGGCAGGGACACGGACTCGGCGCCGCCCGTCTGCGCGAAGGAGAAGGCCAGTGCCATCAGGCCGAGGCTGACCGTCATGCCGGCGGAGCCGGCGATCAGCATGGGGCGACGGCCGACGCGGTCCACCAGGGCGATCGCGATGAGGGTGACGGCGATGTTCGTGACCGAGGTGATCACGGTGACCGTGAGGGCGTCCGACTCCCCGAAGCCCACCGAACGCCACAGGGTGGTGGAGTAGTAGAAGATCACGTTGATGCCCACGGCCTGCTGGAAGACCGAGAGCAGGATGCCGATCCACACGATCGGCTGCAGGCCCGCCGCCGGCCCACGCAGGTCCGCCAACGACTCGCGGCGCTCCGAGTCCAGCGAGCGCCGGATGTCCTCGATCATCAGGTTCACCCGGTCCACACCGGTGAACTCGTGCAGGACCTCGGCCGCCTCGTCCGTGCGGCCGCGGGCGACCAGGTAGCGCGGTGACTCCGGCAGCTTCAGGGCGAACAGGCCGTACAGCACCGCCGGGACGGCCTCGGCCAGGAACATCCAGCGCCAGGCGTCGACGCCGAGCCAGAACGGCTGCGCCGCTCCCCCGGCCATCGTCGCGAAGAGCGCGTCTGTGAGCAGCGCGGCGAAGATGCCGAGGACGATCGCCAGCTGCTGGAGCGAGCCGAGGCGACCGCGCACATGGGCCGGGCTGACCTCCGCGATGTACGCCGGAGCGATCACGGACGCGGCGCCCACGCCCAGGCCGCCGACCATGCGCCAGAAGATCAGGTCGACCACGCCGAACGCCAGGCCCGAGCCGATGGCGGAGACCAGGAACAGGATCGCGGCGATCACCATCACGGGCACGCGGCCGCGGCGGTTGGCGATCGGCCCGGCGAACCAGGCGCCGAGCGCGCAGCCGATCAGCGCCGAGGAGACGGCGAAGCCCGTCAGACCGGCGCCGAGGCCGAACTCCCCGGCGAGGGCGTCCACGGCACCGTTGATGACGGAGGTGTCGAAGCCGAACAGGAAGCCGCCGAGCGCGGCGGCGACCGAGATGCCGACCACCTTGGCGTTGAGGCGAGACGTCGCGGCGCCGCCGGACCGGGTCGCTGTCATGGTGGGTCCTCTCTGGGTGGCGCCCGACGGCCCGCTGCGCACCGGTGCGTCCGCACAGTGTGTTCTCCGCTCGGCGAGCGTGCAAGTCGCACAGTCTTTCTCCGCCGCCTCCCGTCGAGGAGGCGGGGTGTCAGGGGGAACCGTGCCCGCCGCGCCCGCCGTGGTCACCGCCGTGCCGGGCGGTCTGCCGCACCGGTCTGCGGCAGACGGCGCCTCGGGTCACGACCCGGCCACGGGGCAGAATGAGGACCATGTTCGTCGTCCTGGGCCCCGCCCCCGCCTCCGTCGGCAGCCCCGGCACCTGGTGGGCCCTGGACGCGGAGGGCGAAGACGCCGCTCCCCTGGGCTCCTGCCCCGCCGGGTCCGTGGCCGGGCTCGTGGCCGGTCTGCCCTCCCGATTGGGCGTGGACCCGAGCACGGTCCGCTGGGTGCTCGCCGACGTCGGGACGGAGTACGCCGCCTGGCTGGCGGCGGGGGTGCGGGTGGATCGGTGCTGGGACGTGGCCCTCGTCCAGCGGATCCTGCGGCACGCGGCGACGGCGCCGGGCAGCGGGGTGCGTTACACGCCCGTGGCGCAGCTCGAGGTCGCCGACCCGACGGAGCCCGAGCGCCCGGCGCGGGTGCCCGCCGGTCAGGAGTCCTTCTTCGACCTGCCGGACGAGTCCGGCCCCGCCCCGGACGTCACCGTGCTCGCGGCCGAGCTGGCCGCGCAGCGGGCGGCCGTCGAGGACTCGGCCCACCCACACCGGCTGCGGCTGCTCGCGGCGGCGGAGTCCCAGGGCGCTCTCGTGGCCGCGGAGATCCGGGCGGCGGGTCTGCCGTGGGACCGGGGCGTGCACGAGGCGCTCCTCGCCGAGCAGCTCGGCCCCCGGCCTGCACCGGGCGAGCGTCCCGCCCGCCTGCAGGCCCTGGCCGAACGCATCGCCGACGTCCTGGGCTCCCCCGGGCTCAGCCCCGACTCGCAGCCCAGCCTGCTGCGGGCGCTGCAGACGGCGGGCGTGGCCGTGGAGTCCACGCGGCAGTGGGACCTGAAGCACTGGATCGACGCCGGCGGCGCGGAACGCGAGGCGCGGGCCGCGCTGCTCGCGCCTCTGCTGGAGTACAAGGCCCTGGCCCGGCTGTGGACGGCCAATGGCTGGCACTGGCTGGACCAGTGGATCGGCGACGACGGCCGGTTCCACGCCGCCTACCTGGTCGGCGGCGTGGTGACCGGGCGGTGGGCCGCCCACGGCGGTGGGGCCATGCAGATCCCCGCCGGGGTGCGCGACGCCGTCCGCGCGGACCCCGGGTGGACGCTGACCGTGGCCGACGCCTCCCAGGTGGAGCCGCGCATCCTCGCCGCGATGGCCGCCGACGAGGCGCTGGCCCGTGCCGGGACCACGCCCGACCTGTACCGGGAGGTCGCGGAGCAGGGCCGGGCGGCCGGCACCGCGCTGGCCGACCGCGGGCGCGCGAAGATCGCCCTGCTGGGTGCGATGTACGGCTCGACGACGGGCGACTCCGCGGCGCTCATGCCGCACCTGCGCCGGCTCTACCCCCGAGCGATCGGCCTGCTCGAGCGGGCGGCCACCGTCGGCGAGGGCGGCGGCCAGGTGTCCACGTGGCTGGGCCGCTGGTCCCCCGCACCGGGGCGGAAGTGGCAGGAGTCCGTGTCCGACGTCGGCACCCAGGCCGCCGAGTCCGCGGCCCGGCGACGGCGGCGCTCCCAGGGCCGCTTCACCCGGAACTTCGTGGTGCAGGGCACCGCGGCCGAGTGGGCGCTGTGCTGGATGGGCGAGATCCGCCGTCGACTGCGCTCGGCCGGCATGCGCACGGAACTCGTGTTCTTCGTCCACGACGAGGTCGTCCTGCACGGCCCGGCCACGGAGGCCGAGGCCGTGCGGACGGTCGTGGCGGAGTCCGCGAGCGCCGCCGGCCGCCTGCTGTTCGGTCCCGCCCCCGTGGACTTCCCGCTCACCGTCTCCAGCGTGGGGTCGTACGCGGACGCGAAGTGAGGGGCGGCAGCGCGTCGGTCGCGCCCACGGCCTCCGTGCGCCGCACCGGGCCGAGGACCCTGGGAACTGGCACGATGCGGGACGAGGGCCGATCCTGGAGAGCGCCCGAGACACCCTTGTGAAGGAGACCGCATGCCCGTCGCCCCGCGTCCGTCCGACGGCGCCGCGTCCTCGGTCTTCACCCCCCCACCAGCAGCGCATCCTCGCGGTGCTCCTCATCCCGATCTTCATGTCCCTGCTGGCCGTGTCCAGCATCAACGTGGCCCTGCCCGCCCTGCAACGGGGCCTGGACGCCAGCGACGCGGAGCTGCAGTGGGCCATCTCCGGCTACACCCTCGTGTTCGGCATGGTGCTCGTGCCGGCGGGCCGGGCGGGTGACCTCTTCGGCCGCCGCCGGCTGTTCCTGGTGGGCCTCGGCGTGTTCGCGCTCGGTGCGCTCCTGTCCGGCCTGGCGCCCACGGGCGTCCTGCTCGTGCTCGCGCGCCTGGTCATGGGCGTGGGCGCGGGCCTGCTCAACCCGCAGGTCACCGGCTTCATCCAGGGCGAGTTCTCCGGCGCCTCCCGCGCCCGGGCGTTCGGGGCGCTCGGCGCCGTCGTCGGGGTGTCCGTGGCGGTGGGGCCGCTGCTCAGCGGCGGGCTCATCGCGTGGCTCGGCGGCGACCTCGGCTGGCGCGCGACCTTTCTGGTGAACGTGCCCATCGCCCTCGGCGCCCTGATCGTGGCCCGCCAGTGGCTGCCGCGCACCGTCCCCGAGCGGGCGCGGCGTCCGGACCTGGACCCGGTCGGCGTCGTCCTGCTGGCCGGCGCCCTCGTGGCCGTCATGCTCCCGTTCCTGGACCGGGGGCTCGGGCCGTGGCGGTTCGTGCTCGTGCCCGTCGGCATCGGCCTGGCCGCCCTCTGGACGCGGTGGGAGGCCCGCTACGCACGACGGGGCCGCGCCCCGATGGTGGACCTGCGCCTGTTCCAGACCCGCAGCTTCGCGTACGGAGCCCTGCTGATCGCCATCTACTTCACCGGCTCGACCAGCATGTTCGTGGTGATCGCCATGTTCATGCAGAACGGGCTGGGCTACCCGGCGCTGCACGCCGCCCTGATCGGCCTGCCTTCGGCGGTCATGTCGAGCGTGATGTCCACCGTGGCCGGTCGCGTGGTGCTGCGCACGGGCCGGAAGATCGTCGTCCTCGGCATCGCGCTGGCGCTGCTCGCCGTCGTGGGCTCCATCGGGGTGGCGTGGGCCAACCGGGAGTTCGGCCTGAGTCCGTGGTGGCTGCTGCTCACCCTCGCCATCTTGGGTGCCGGGCAGGGGCTGGTGGTCTCCCCCAACCAGACCCTCAGCCTGGCCGAGGTCCCGCCGCGGCACTCCGGCACGGCCGGCGGCGTCCTGCAGACCGGCCAGCGCGTCGGCACGGCCGTCGGCACCGCCGTGATCGTGGGGGTGTTCCTGGGCGTCGCCTCCGGTGCCGACTGGGACGGGGCGTTCATGGCCGCCTTCGCGCTGGTGGCCGGGTGCATGGCCCTTGCGCTCCTCGTCGCACTCGCGGACCTGCGCGGACCACGGACGGCGGCGCCCCGTGGCTGAACCCCGCCCCACGTAAGGGGTCGTCGGCAGCGTCAGATTTGTATAAGAGACAGCCCCGCGGGCTGGTCATCCCCGCGGGCGAACTCGTCGAGCGCTTCTCCCACGCCTCCGGCCCGGGCGGTCAGGGCGTGAACACGGCGGACTCGCGGGTCCAGCTCAGTCTGGACCTGGCGGCCACCTCCGCCCTCGACGACGTCCAGCGCGCCCGCGTCCTCGCACGGCTGGCGCCCCGGCTGGCCGGCACGGTGCTCACCGTCAGCGTGGCGGAGCACCGGGCCCAGCGGCGCAACCGGGTGGCCGCCCGCGAGCGGCTCGCGGCGCTGCTGCGCGAGGCCCTGGCCCCGCCGACGCCGCGGCAGGCCACCAAGCCGACGCGCGGCTCCCGGCGGCGCCGCCTGGAGGCCAAACGCCGTCGCTCCGAGGTGAAGCGCACGCGCCGCCGCCCCGGTCTCGACTGAGGCCGCCCGCCCACAGGCGGCGGCCCGGGCTCAGGCGCGGGTGTTCTGCGATTCCGGGGCCAGGGGCGCGTGGGCGGGGTTGGACAGGGAGAGCACGACGGCGGCCACGCGCGGGTGCTCGAGGAGGGCGTCCTCCACGCGCTGGAGCAGGACCGCGGCCTCGCTCTCCCGCTCATCCCCGGCCAGATCCACGGCCCCGACGACGAAGAGCTTCTCCGGGCCGACGTACTCGAGGTGCAGGTAGCTCACGGAGAGCACCTCGGGCCGCTCCAGCAGCCAGCGCAGCACCCGGGTCCGGATCACCGGGTCGGCGACCTCGCCGACGAGGAACGCCATGTTCCGCGAGAGCAGGAAGATCGCGACGACCCCGAGCAGCACGCCCACGAGGATCGAGCCGGCGGCGTCCCACCGGGGGTCCCCGGTGAGCTGGTGCAGGGCGAGGGCGGCGGCCGCGATGGCCAGGCCGATCAGGGCCGAGGCGTCCTCCACCCACACGGCGCGCAGGGTGGGGTCCGAGGTCTGGCGCAGGAACGTGGCATCGCTGATGTGCCGCCGCTCCGCGTCGCGGCGGACGCGCCGGTGCGCGTTCAGGAACGAGATGCCCTCGAGCACGAACGCGACGGCGAGCACGATGTACGCGATCGTGTACTCCGCCTCCTCCTCGGGGGCGGACCAGGCCGTGATCCCGTGCCAGACCGAGACCGCCGAGCCCACCGCGAACAGGCCGAAGGCCGCGACCATCGACCACACGTAGGCCGCGCGCCCGTAGCCCAGCGGGTGCCGCGCGTCGGGGGCTCGGCCGGCACGACGCTCCGCCAGCAGCAGGAAGACCTCATTGCCGGCGTCGGCCCAGGAGTGCGCGGCCTCCGCCACCATCGCGGCGGAGCCGGTGACCGCGCCCACGATCGACTTGACGACGGCGATCACCGTGTTCACGCCGAGGGCGATCAGGACGGTCAGCAGGCTCTCGCCGCCGGTCTCGGCGGCGGGCGAGGCGGAGTGAGCGGGCGGGGCGACGGCGGGCGGGGTACGGGTCATCCTCCGAGTCTGCCCCTGCAAGCGGGTGCCGGACCAGGCTCGCCATGTCCGGGTCCGCCGGTCCAGGAGCGCGAGATGGGGTCCACTCGGATCGGCGTCGCCGAGCCCGTGAGGTCTCCGCGTGCCCGGCCTAGCGTGGGGCCATGACGGATTCTCCCCTGCACCTCGACCGCCCCGACGCCCCCCGCATCATCGTGCTCGGCGCGACGGGCTACGCCGGATCCCTCGTCGTGGACGCCCTCGTGGCCCAGGGCGCACGGCCCGTGCTGGCGGGCCGGAACCGGGACTCGCTCCAGCGCGCGGCGAAGCGGCACGACGGGCTGGAGGTCGCCGTCGCCGACGCCGGGGACCCCGCCTCGCTGAGGGCCCTGGTCACGGAGGGCGATGTGCTGGTCTCCACGGTCGGCCCCTTCGAACGCTACGGCCGACCTGTCGCCCGCGCCGCCGCGGAGCGGGGCGCGCACTACGTGGACTCGACCGGTGAGATCGGCTTCGTGAAGGACCTCAAGGCGGACCTGGACGCCACTGCCCGACGCGCGGGCGCCACCCTGCTGCCCGCCCTCGGCTTCGACTACGCGCCGGGCATGCTCGCGGGCGGGCTCGCGCTGGCGCAGGCCGGTGGACGCGCACGGTCCCTGCAGATCGGCTACTTCGCCGACGGCGAGCTGGACCCGCGCGTCGACCTCAGCCACGGGACGCGCCAGACGATGGTGGACGCCCTCACCGAGCGGACGATCACGTGGCGCGGCGGGCGGCTGGCGACGACGGGCCCGGCCAGCCGGTCGGCCGTCTTCCGGGTCGACGGGCAGGATCGCCGCGGCGTGCTGTTCGGCGGCACGGAGTCCCTGTTCCTGCCGCGGATGCAGCCCGGCCTGGATGAGGTCGAGGTCTTCAACGGCTGGTTCCCGGCCCGGCCCACGCAGATCGGCGCCGCCGCCCTCGGCGCGGTGGGGTGGCTCCCCGGCGTCGCCCGCGGCGTGCAGGCCCTGCTGCGGCCCCTGGCCGGGGACCCGGGTGGCCCCGACGCCGCGGACCGGGCCCGCACGGGCTCCCGGGTCGGGGCGATCGCGCGCGACGCGGCCGGTCGCGTCGTCGCGGACGTGCACCTGCGCGGCCCCAACGCCTACACGTTGACCGGGGACCTCATGGCCTGGGGCGCCCGGCAGCTCGCCGCAGGCCGGGCCCGCGAGGCCGGCGTCGTCAGCCCGATCCAGGCGTTCGGCCTCGACGACTTCGAGACGGCCTGCGCCGCGGTCGGCCTGGTGCGGGCATGATCCCGACGACTGACCCCGCCCGTGGCCCTCAGTGGGGACGGCGGCGGGGGCGGCTGATCCAGGCCAGATAGGCGCTGCCGCCGGTCAGGGCGGCGCCGCCGGCGGCCACCACCGGCCCGGCGAAGCGGCCGAGCCGGTCCTTGTACGCCACGAGCACGTTCGTGCCGCCGGTGATCATCGCGGCCACCACCATGGCGGCCACCACCCGGTCGCCCGTCCGCTCGAGGCGCGTCACGAGCGGCTCGAGCTCGCTCGCGCGGACGGTGACGTCGATCCCGCCGTCGTCGATGCGTTCCATCACCTTGCGGGCGTACTCCGGCAGGTCGATGCCGAGCTCGGCCGCCGCGATCGTGGCCCGGCCGATCCGGCCCGCCACCCGTCGGGGGTCGAGGTGCTCCCCCACGAGGCGCAGGGCGAAGGGGTCGAGCACGCGGGTGTAGTCGAAGCCCGGGTGCAGGCGGCGGCCGATGCCGTCCACGATGATCAGCATCCGCAGCAGCTGCACGAGCTCGGGCGGCAGGGACAGCCGGTGGCGCCGCACGAGGGCGAAGATCTCCGAGACCAGCTGCGCCACGCGGATGTCCTCGAGCTCGCGCCCCTCGAGACGGCCGACGATCCGGGCCACCTGCAGCCGGAGCCGACGGCGGTCCACCG
The DNA here is from genome assembly GCF_017168445.1 of Micrococcus sp. KRD026. Classification (NCBI taxonomy): domain Bacteria; kingdom Bacillati; phylum Actinomycetota; class Actinomycetes; order Micrococcales; family Micrococcaceae; genus Micrococcus; species Micrococcus sp. KRD026. The sequence continues at coordinate 146,255 of NZ_JABFBA010000013.1, forward strand.
GTCCGCGCGGCGGGGCGATGTCCAGCAGGGCCCGCACCAGTCCGTCGGTGTCCTGCCGGGCCAGCGCCATGGCCAGGCCCGCGAACCGGCGCCGGAGGGACGGGGAGATCCGCCCGACGGAGCCGAAGTCGATGAACCCGACGGTCCCGTCCTGTTCGATGAACAGGTTGCCCGCGTGCGGGTCCGCGTGGAACACGCCGTGCTCGAACACCATGGCCAGCAGCACGTCGGCGGCCCGGTACGCCAGCTCCTCCCGGTCGATGCCGGCGGCGTCGAGTCCGGCCAGGTCGTCCACGCGCAGCCCGGAGAGCTCCTGCATGGTCAGCACGCGCGAGGTGGTCAGGTCCCACTCGATCCACGGGAACCGCACGCCCGGGGTGTCCCGGAAGCCGGCGGCGATCTCCTCGCAGGCCCGCGCCTCCACCACGTAGTCGAGCTCGGCGCGCAGGGAGCGGTCGAACTCATCCACCATGGTCGGCACGTCCAGATCGGCGAAGGTCCGCGAGGCCCGCGACCACGTGGCCGCCAGCGTCCGCAGGATCTCCAGGTCCGCCTGGACCTGCTCCACCACACCGGGCTTGCGGACCTTCACGACGACGGCGCGCCCGTCATGCAGGCGCGCACGGTGGGCCTGGCCGATGGAGGCGGTGGCCAGGGGCGCCCGGTCGAACCAGGCGAACAGTGCGTCGACGTCGGCGCCGAGGTCCTCCTCGACCGTCCGGGCGACGGCGTCGAAGGGCACCGCCGTCGTGCTGTCCGTGAGGCGGGCGAACGCCGCGCAGTAGGCCTCGGGGAACAGGTCCGGGCGCGCCGAGATCAGCTGCCCGAGCTTCACGAAGGTGACGCCCAGCTCCTCGAACGTGCGCACGAACAGCTCGGGGCGGGCCTCGGCGTCGATGCCCAGGTGCGGCTCCCCCTCCTCGAGGGGCAGCCACCGGGAGAGCCCGGCCTGCACGGCCGTGGCCCTGAGGCCGTTGCGGGCCATGACGTGGGCGATCTCGCGGTAGCGCTGCAGGTGGAGGGCCATGACGCCCACGCTACCGACCGCGCGGAGGGGTGAGCCTCGCCGCTCCGTCGGCGTACCGCAGGGCGCCCGGCCGGACCCGCGCGTCGGCCCCGATCCGCACCCCGTCCGCGAGCGCGCCCGCCGCCCGCAGCTCCCGCAGCCGCGCCAGCACCCGGTCCCGCACGTCCCACGGGCTGAGCGTGTTGACGTTGATCTTGGTGGCGCCCTCGAAGCCGGCGAGGGTGGAGACGCGCCACTTGAGCATCACGCGCCAGGGCATCGGGAACGCGACGCCGGGCGGGCGGGTGTGCCATTCCTCGTTGGAGGGGACGTCGGGCCCGGTGGCCGCGTGGGCGGCGTGCAGCAGGTCGGACACGGCGCGCAGCTCGGCCGCGGACTGCCGCCACGGCTGCCCCACCGGGCTCGTGGAGTAGACCTCGACCGTCGGGTACCGGTGACCGAAGCCGGCGAACATCACGGCGTGCTCGTTGGCGGCGATCACGAGGTCGTGCGCCACGGCCACGTCCAGCGCGGCGTGGTTGAACACCTGCGGGTCCTCCCGCAGCCGGTCCAGGGCGGCGACGTTCTGCGCGCCGACCTCGTCGATGGCCACGAGCTGCTTGTGCAGGTGGTCGAAGGAGGCGCCGGCGGGCTTGAGCCAGTTCTGGAACACGGAGACGTACCGCACGGCGGGCGTGGTTGCGTAGAGGTCCCGCATCGCGTCGGCGGTCAGGGCCAGGAACGCGTGGTGCTCGTCCGGGGTGAGGGTGCCCGAGGAGGCCAGCTGGTGGTCGTCCACGGCCCCGTCGACGAAGTGCCGCCGAGCGATCACGACGTCGTGCGTGCCGCCGAAGAATGCGGCCGACGCCCCGATCAGCTCCGCCTCGGACATCGCCGCCGCCTCCTCGGCGGAGCGGCCGGAGGCGCGCAGCTTCGCGGCGACGACGGCGCGCACGTGGGCGCGGCCGGCCTCGGTGGCCAGGTACTCGTCACGGCGGCGGCGCGCGTCCGGGGGAAGTTCATAGCCGTGGTTGAGACGCCAGTAGTCGTAGCTGAGGATCTCGAAGAGGTTGGGGACCCGGCGAAAGGCCGGGGTCGTCTCCTCGAGCCGCTCCGCGGCCGGGTGCCGCAGGATCTGCCAGGCCGGGGCGCCGTCGTCGGCCCTCATGGAGACGATGCGTGACTTCTCCGGCGGCGTCTCCAGCATCCGGTGCTCGCAGAAGGCGCAGTGCCGGCCGTGCTGGGCGGGGTCGAGCGGCTGCGGGGCGGGCCGGACGAGGCCGAGCGGGCGGTGGCCGCGGCCGGGCACGGTCCAGACCTCGGTGCCGGTGAAGGGGTTGCGCTGCTTGACGGTGCCGTCCGGCAGTCGGGTGAGGGGCTCGCTCACAGACGGGTGCACGAGGCCAGGATACGAGGCGGTGCCGGCCCGGAGGGCCGAGCCCTGTTCGCCGTCGTCGATCACGCAGGTCGGGCTCGGCGACCTCCGGCGTGATCATCCCCACGGCCACCCGTGACGCGGGTACGCTGATCGCTGTTCCACGTCACAGCGCTCTCGCTCGACTCGTCTCACCCGCACGGAGGCCTCACCCATGTCGTCCCGCATCCACCACCCCGGCCTCCGGTCGAAGGTGATGTCCGCCGCGGAGGCGGCGGCGTTCATCCAGCACGGCACCACCGTGGGCATGAGCGGGTTCACGGGGTCCGGCTACCCGAAGGCCGTGCCGATGGCGCTGGCCGAGCGGGCCAAGGAGCTGCACGCGCGCGGCGAGGAGTTCCGCATCAACCTCCACACGGGGGCGTCCACCTCCGCGGAGATGGACGGTGCGCTGGCCGAGGCGGACGCCGTCGCGCTGCGCACCCCGTTCCAGTCGGACCCGACGATGCGCGCCAAGATCAACGCGGGCGCGATCGAGTACATCGACACGCACCTGTCCCACCTGGCGCAGACCGTGTGGAACGGCTTCTACGGGCCCATGACCACCGCGGTGATCGAGGTGTCCGGGATCCGCGAGGACGGCCGTCTCGTCCCCAGCTCCTCCGTGGGCAACAACAAGTCCTGGATCGACCTGGCGGATCAGGTGATCCTCGAGGTCAACTCGTGGCAGAGCGAGGACCTCGAGGGTCTGCATGACGTCTACTACGGCACCGCGCTGCCCCCGCACCGCACGCCGATCATGCTCACCCACCCCGCGGACCGCATCGGTGAGACGTACCTGCGGTGCGATCCGGCCAAGGTGGTGGCCGTCGTCGAGACCCACGCCCCGGACCGCAACTCTGCCTTCAAGCCCGCCGACGCGGACTCGATCGCGATCGCCCAGCACCTCGTGGAGTTCTTCGAGCACGAGGTGGCCCAGGGCCGGTACGACGAGCGACTGCTGCCGCTGCAGTCGGGCGTGGGCAACATCGCGAACGCGGTGATGTCCGAGCTGGTGAAGTCCCGGTTCACGGGCCTGTCCGCGTTCACCGAGGTGGTGCAGGACGGCATGCTCGACGCCCTGGACTCCGGCACGCTGGCGACCGCGTCCGCGACCGCGTTCTCCCTGTCCACCGAGGCCGCCGAACGGTTCAACGACAACGCCGCGAAGTATCGGGACAAGCTGATCCTGCGCACCCAGGAGATCTCCAACCACCCCGAGCTCGTGCGCCGCCTCGGCATCCTCGCCATGAACGGCATGCTCGAGGCCGACCTGTACGGCAACGTGAACTCCACGCACCTGATGGGCACGAAGATGATGAACGGCCTCGGCGGCTCCGGCGACTTCGCCCGCAACGCGTTCACCTCGTTCTTCCTCACCCCGTCCACGGCCAAGGGCGGGGACATCTCCTGCATCGTGCCGATGGTCTCGCACGTGGACCACACCGAGCACGACGTGCACGTGGTGGTGACCGAGCAGGGGCTGGCCGACCTGCGCGGCCTCTCCCCCAAGCAGCGCGCCCGCACGATCATCGACACGTGCGCGCACCCGGACTACAGGGAGCAGCTGCGGGACTACTTCGACCGCGCGATGCGCGAGTCGGGCGGCCTGCACACCCCGCACCTGTTGGGCGAGGCCCTGTCCTGGCACCAGCGCTTCCTCGAGACCGGGACGATGCGTCACGGCTGACGGCCCGCCGGTCCGGACACCTGCGGGACACCTGCGGGACACCTGCGACGGGGCACCCTACAGTGGGCCGCGCCTCGCGGCAGGGTGAGATCACGCCGGCTCCGGGCACGTGCCCGGAGCCGGCCCAGGGCCGCAGGACCGGCGACGGCGTCAGCCGCGCCCGCCCTGCTCCCGCTCGGGGATTCCCGCGGCCCACAGGGCGGCCGCGATGAGGGCGGGCTGGCCGAACAGCCGCGCCAGGCGGCGACCGTCCGTGTCCAGCCCGAAGCCGTCCTTGCGCTCGGCGTACTGCCCGATGTTCCCGGGGTAGATCGCGGTGTAGAAGGCCGCCAGGGCGGTGCCGGTCAGGCGGCGCTGCCCGGGGAGCGCCAGCAGAGCGGCCCCGAGGCCGATCTCGGCCACGCCGGATCCGAGCACCACGAGGTCTGCCGGGAGCGGGACCCACGAGGGCACCTGGGCGCGGAACTCACGGCGCGCCACGGTGAGGTGGGACAGCCCCGCGGCGGTCATGAACCCACCGAGGCCGAGGCGGGCGGCGGTCTGGGAGAGGGGGACGGACTGCCGGTGCTTCGTCATCACGCCTCCCCGAGCTCGAGGACGACGTCGATGTTGCCCCGGGTGGCGTTCGAATAGGGGCACACCTGATGCGCCTGCTCCATGAGGGCGCGGGCCTGATCCGCGGGGACATTGGGGATCACGACCTCGAGGGTGACCTCCAGGCCGAAGCCCTCACCCTGGCGGCCGATGCCCACGCGCGCGCCGACGGAGGAGTCGGTGATGTCGGCACGGGAGGCACGGGCGACCATCTGCAGGGCCGAGTGGAAGCACGCGGCGTAGCCGGCGGCGAACAGCTGCTCGGGGTTGGTGCCCTGGCCGGAGCCGCCCATTTCGGTGGGCACGGCGAGGTCGAGGTCGACCCGCCCGTCGGTGGTGCGGACATGGCCGTCGCGGCCGGCGCCGGTGCTGAGCGCCTCGGCGGTGTAGATGGTCTCCATGGGAGGTCCTTTCATCCGCCCGCCCCGTGCGGGACGAGTCGGCTCCAGCCTGCCACCCGGCTAGGTCGCGCGCAACCAAGTCGCTCCCCAGCGACCACTAGAATCGCTCCCATGGATGCCGCGCCGACCCCCAGCCTCGCCCTCGAGGACCAGCTCTGCTTCGCCCTGCACCGGGCGGCGCGCGCCGTCACGCGCGGCTACGGCCCCCTGCTCTCCCGCCTCGGCCTCACCTACCCGCAGTACCTCGTGATGCTCACCCTGTGGCAGGTGGAGAGTGACGCCTCGGCCGAGACGGAGGCGTCGACGTCGGACGCCGCCGGCGCGCTGGGGGTCGGCGCGCTGCGGGACCGGCTCGGCATGGACAACGGGACGATCACACCCCTGGTGCGGCGCCTGGCCGGCATGGGGCTCGTCACGCGGGAGCGCGACGTCCACGACGAGCGGCGCGTGCTGGTGCGGCTGACGGACGAGGGGCGGGCGCTGCGGGCGTCCGCCCGGACGGTCCCGGCGGACGCCCTCACCCGGATCCCCCTCGACGTCGCCGAGCGCCGGGCCCTCATGGACCAGCTGAACCGGATCACCGAGGCCGTCGGGCCACGCTGAGACGGCGGGAGCGGCCCGCGCGGAGCGCGGGTCAGCGCACCCGGTCCAGGATCGCCCGGGCGACGGCGTCCGCCTCGCGCTCGGGCAGCCAGTGGTCCGCGTCGAGCGCCACGAACCGGTACTCCCCCGCCACCTGCCCCGCCGTGAGCTCGGCGGCCCGCGGCCCCAGGGCCGCGTCCCGGGTGCCCCACACACACGTGGTGGGGACCGACACGGGCGCGCTGCGCGTGGTGGTCACCAGATCCGGGTTCGCCCGATACCAGTTCACCGGACCGCGCAGGCTCTGCGGGGTGGAGAACCGGCGGGCGTAGTGCTCCGCCCCGGGGACCTGCCCCCGCTGCAGCAGGGAGCCCAGCCTTCGCGAGAGGATCCGTTCGGGGAGGGCCGGTGCCTGGAAGGCGGCGATGTACCAGCTGCGGCGCAGCTGGTCCGGGCCGCGCAGGGCGCGGGCCAGGGCGGCCGGGTGCGGCGTGGACAGGACCGTCAGGGACGCGACGCGCTCGGGGTGGGCGGTGGCCAGCGCCCAGGCGACGGCGCCACCCCAGTCATGGCCGACGACGTGGACGCGCCGCGCCCCCGCCGCGTCCGCCAGCGCGACGGCGTCCCCCACGAGCGCCGGGAGGCGATAGGCCGCCGTCGCCCGCGGAGCGGCCCCCGGGGAGTAGCCGCGCTGATCCGGGGCGAGGGTGCGCAGCCCCGCGGCGTGCAGCAGCGGCTCGACATGCATCCAGGACGTGGCGTCCTGCGGGAAGCCGTGCAGCAGCAGGACCACCTCCCCCTCGGCCGGGCCGCCGTCGCGGACGTCGAAGGTCAGGCCCTGATGCCGGAAGGTGTCCATGCCGCCCCCGAGTGCGCCGTCGCCCGTCACAGCCGGACGAGCATCTTCCCCGTGTTGGCACCCTCGAGCAGGTCGATGAACGCCTGGGGTGCGTTCTCCAGACCCTCCCGGACGGTCTCGTCCCACTGGATCTTCCCGGCGGCGACCCACGGGCCCACGCGCTCCAGGAACTCGGGGCGGACCTGCGCTGCGTACTTCTGCAGGACGAAGCCGCGCAGGGTCAGGCACTTGCCGATCGCCAGGGCGAGGTTGCGCGGGGCGGCCGGCGGCTCCGTCGAGTTGTACTGGGCGATCGCGCCGCACATCGCCACGCGGCCGTCGACCCGCATCGCGGCGATGGCGGCCTCGAGGTGGTCGCCGCCCACGTTGTCGAAGTAGACGTCGATGCCCTCCGGCGCCGCCTCAGCCAGCAGATCGGTGGGCGAGCCGTCGTGGTAGTCGAACGCGGCGTCGAAGCCCAGCTCCTTCACCCGCGCCACCTTCTCGGGCGTGCCCGCCGAGCCGACCACGCGCGAGGCGCCCAGCAGGCGGGCGATCTGGCCGGCGACCGAGCCGACGGCCCCCGCGGCGCCCGAGATGAAGACGGCGTCGCCCTCCTGCATCTCGGCCACGTGCACGAGGCCGGTGTAGGCGGTCAGACCCGTCATGCCCAGCACGCCCAGGTAGGTGCCGTCCGAGAACTGGGAGGTGTCCACGGCCTGGACGGTGTCGCCGTCGAGGACGGCGTGCTCGCGCCAGCCGCGGCCGTGGAGCACGGACGTGCCCTCCGGCACGTCCGTGTGGCGCGAGGCGATCACGGTGCCCACCGCGCCGCCGTCGAGGGGGGCGTCGAGCTGGAACGGGGGCACGTAGGACTCGACATCGTTCATGCGGCCGCGCATGTACGGGTCCACGGACATCACGGTGTTGCGCACGAGGACCTGGCCCTCGGCGAGCTCGGGGAGCTCGACCTCCGTGAGACGGAAGTTCTCCGGCGTCGGGGCGCCGTGGGGGCGGGAGGCGAGGTGGATCTCGCGCGTTCGGGTGGGGGTACTCATGGTGGTCTCCTCGGGTT
>NZ_JABFBA010000013.1:153954-167203 GCF_017168445.1 Micrococcus sp. KRD026
ACTCATGGTGGTCTCCTCGGGTTCGGGGCGGCGGGCTCGGTGGAGGGTCAGCGCGCGAGCAGGTCCAGGAGGCGGCGGGCGGCGTCGGCGGAGGAGGCCGGGTTCTGGCCGGTCACCAGGGTGCCGTCCGTGACCACGAAGCTCTCCCCGTCCGGGCCCTTGCGGTAGTCCGCGCCGGCGGCGATCAGCGAGTCCTCGACGAGGAACGGGACGACGTCCGTCAGCTGGGCGGCCTCCTCCTCGCCGTTGGTGAACCCGGTGACCTGACGGCCGCGCACGAACGGGGTGCCGTCGGCGGCGGTGATCGGGTGCAGGATCCCGGGCGCGTGGCAGACGAGGCCGAGCGGGCGCCCGGCCGCGTCGCTGTCGAGGATGATCCGCGTGGAGTCGGCGTCGGACACCAGGTCCCACAGCGGGCCGTGACCGCCCGGGTAGAAGACGGCGTCGAACCCGTCCACGTCCACCTGGGCCAGGGGCGTGGTGTGGGCCAGGGCGGCCTTGGCCTCCTCGTCCTGGTCGAACCGGCGGGTGGCCTCGGTCTGCATCTCCGGCTTCGAGCTCGTCGGGTCGATGGGCGGCTGGCCGCCGCGGGGCGAGGCGAGGGTGACCTCGTGGCCGGCGTCCGTGAAGACGTAGTAGGGCGAGGCGAACTCCTCGAGCCAGAACCCGGTCTTGCGGCCGGTGTCGCCCAGCTGGTCGTGCGAGGTGAGGATCATCAGGATGCGGGACATGTCTGGGGGCCTTTCGTCGGTGGGGACTGCACTCTCATGGTCGTACGCAACCGAATCTCGGGCAAGGGTGACGGTGCCCGGGACGTCATTGCTCCGTCACCCGCCCGTCCTGGACCTGCCAGCGGCGGTCGGTGCGGACGGTGTCCAGCATGCGGCGGTCGTGGGTGACGAGCAGCAGGGCGCCCTCATAGGTCTCCAGGGCCTGTTCGAGCTGCTCGATGGCCTCCAGGTCCAGGTGGTTGGTGGGCTCGTCGAGCACCAGGACGTTCACCCCGCGGGCCTGGAGCAGGGCCAGGGATGCCCGGGTGCGCTCACCGGGCGAGAGCTCGTCCACGGGGCGGTTCACGTGGTCGGCCCTGAGACCGAACTTGGCCAGCAGGGTGCGCACCTCCCCGGAGGCCATCTCGGGCACGAGCGCCACGAAGGCCGCGGCGAGGGGGACGGTCCCGACCAGCAGCGAGCGCGCCTGGTCGATCTCCCCGATCTGCACGCTGGACCCCAGGGCGGCCATGCCCTCGTCCGGGGCCCGGCGGCCCAGCAGCCCGCGCAGCAGGGTGGACTTGCCGGCCCCGTTGGGCCCGGTGATGCCGATCCGCTCCCCCGCGTTCACCTGGAGGGACACCGGGCCGAGCGTGAAGCCGCCCTGCCGGAACACGGCGTCGTTGAGGGTGGCGACCACCGAGCTGGAGCGCGGCGCCGCACCGATGGTGAACTCCAGCCTCCACTCCTTGCGCGGCTCCTCCACCTCCTCCAGGCGCGCGATGCGGCTCTCCATCTGCCGGGCCTTCTGGGCCTGCTTCTCGCTCGACTCACTGTTGGCCTTGCGGCGCAGCTTGTCGTTGTCCGGGGACTTCTTCATCGCGTTGCGCACGCCCTGGCTGGACCACTCCCGCTGGGTGCGGGCGCGGGAGACGAGGTCCTGCTTCTGCTCGGCGAACTCCTCGTACTTCTCCCGGGCCTGGCGGCGCAGGGTGGCCCGCTCCTCGAGGTAGGCCTCATAGCCGCCGCCGTAGACGCGGTTGGTGCGCTGGGCGAGGTCGAGCTCCAGGACGCGGGTGACGCAGCGGGCCAGGAACTCGCGGTCGTGGCTCACCAGCACGACGCCGCCGCGCAGCTCCTGCACGAAGGCCTCCAGGCGGGTCAGGCCGTCGAGGTCGAGGTCGTTGGTGGGCTCGTCCAGGAGCACGACGTCGAAGCGGGAGAGCAGCAGCGCGGCGAGGCCGACGCGGGCGGCCTGCCCACCGGAGAGGGAGGTCATGAGGACCTGTTCCGGGGAGGCGGAGAGGTCCAGGCCGAGGTCGGCGAGGACGGCGGGGATGCGCTCCTCCAGGTCCGCGGCGCCGGAGGCCAGCCAGCGGGTGAGGGCGGTGTTGTAGCGGTCCGCGGCGGCGCCGGCGACGTCCGGGTCCGCCAGGGCCTCGGCGGCCTCGTCCATCTCGGTCTGCGCGGCGGCGCACCCGGTGCGGCGGGCGATGTACCCGGCGACCGTCTCCCCCGGCACCCGCTCGTGCTCCTGCGGCAGCCAGCCCACGAACGCGTCGGCCGGGGCCAGGCTGACCGTGCCGGCCTGCGGCGCGAGGTCCCCGCCGAGGATGCGCAGCAGGGTGGACTTGCCCGCGCCGTTGGCCCCCACGACGCCGACGACGTCCCCGGGCGCGACCGTGAGGTCCAGATCCTCGAAGAGCGTGCGGTGGCCGTGGCCGCCGGCGAGGCCGGAGGCGACAAGGGTGGCGGTCATGGTGCTCCTGACGGAAGTGCGGCGGGCGTCAGGCCATTCTGCCGCGACTGAGCTCCACGAGCTTCTCGGCCCGGGCGCGCGTCGCCTCCTCTCCCGCCGCGATGGCGACGCCGGAGCTGCGGAAGTCCGCGATCGTCATCCCCTCGATCGGTGGGCTGATGAGCACGTCCGGCCGGTAGAGCGAGAGCCGGACGGTGGTGAGCTGGGCCTGCATGACGTCGATCGCCCGCATGGCCTGGCGCAGCGACGTGGCGGGCGAACGGCGGGTGCGGGTGCGCGCCCCGGGCTCCGGCCGCTCCAGGGGCTCGAGCGTGGTGGCATCGACGGCGATCACCCGCTGCGCGCCCAGGAAGCGCACCCCATCCACCGGGATCTGGTTGAGGATGCCGCCGTCCACCAGCACGGAGTCCCCCACGGTCACCGGCTCCAGCGCGCCGGGGTAGGCGGTGGTCGCCTGGATCGCGGTGATGAGGTCCCCGGTGTGCAGGTAGCGGGTCTGGCCCTCGACGACGTCGGCCGCGGTGAGCACCAGGGGAATCTGCAGCTCCTCGAAGGTGTCCGGGAGCAGCTCGCGGAGCCAGGCCCGCAGCCTCTCGCTGGAGAGGATGCCGCCGGTCAGGCCCCAGTTGATGAGCCGCGGCCAGTCCACGCTCCGCTCGATCTTCTCGAGCGAGGCGGCGTCATGACCGGCGGCTATGAGCGCGCCGACGAGGCCGCCCATGCTCGTTCCCGCGAGCACGTCCGGGCGGATGTCGAGCTCCTCGAGCACCCGCCAGACCCCGATGTGGCACAGCCCGCGCGCTCCTCCGCCGCCCAGGGCGAGGCCCAGCCGACCCGTGGGCCGTTCGTCATGCATCATCGGCCCAGTGTGCCACGGACATGACCGTGAAGCGAGCGATGCCGGTCAGTCCGTCTCCGGCAGGCCGGCGGCCCACAGGGAGGCGGCAGACGAGGGCGCGGAACGCCTGCATCGGTCCCTCACCGTCCTGACGACCACCGGGTTCCTGGGCGGCGTCGAGATCACGATCGGCCTGCTCGCGTACCTGCTCACGCTCCACGAGACGGGCAGCCACCTGCTGGCCGGACTCGCGTTCTCCATCGGCCTGGTCAGCCTGTTCCTCGCCCACTCCGAGCTCTTCACGGAGGGGTTCTACTACCCGATCACCGCGATCGCCGCCGGCCGGGGCACGTGGATGGAGCTGCTGCGTCTGTGGGCGGTGACCCTCGTGATGAACCTCCTCGGCGGCACCGTGATGATCGCCCTCGTGGTGGCGGGGTTCCCCGACCTGCACGGCACCCTGGCCGAGAGCGCCCACCACTTCCTGGACATCGGCTTCAGCTGGCAGGGCGCCGCCCTGGCGGTTCTGGCCGGGGTGGCGATCACCCTCGTGACGCGGATGCAGGCCGGGACGGACAGCCCGACGGCGATGATCGTCGCGTCCGTCGCCGGAGCCGTCGTCCTCGCCGGCGGTTCGCTCTTCCATTCGGTGATGGACTCGATCCTCATCATCGGAGCCATCCTGTCCGGAGCGCACGGCGTGGGCTGGCTCGAGTGGCTCAGCTGGGTGTGGTGGGTGATCCCCCTGAACATCCTCGGCGGGTTGGCGCTGACGACGGCGCCGCGCCTGCTGCGTTCCAAGGAGATGCGGGAAGAGAAGGGGCGGTGAGGGCAAGGTCCGAATGGCAGGGGTCAGACGGCGTCACGCGTCCCGTCGGCGGCGGGCTCGGGCAGCTCCTCGGTCATTCGGGAGGAGTTGGGGAAGACGAAGCGGTAGCTGAGACCGGCGACCGCGGCGCCCAACAACGGGGCCACGAAGAACAGCCAGACCTGGCCGAGGGCGTCCCCGCCTGCGAACAGGGCCACGCCGAAGGAGCGAGCGGGGTTCACGGAGGTGTTCGACACGGGGATGGAGATCAGGTGGATCAGCGTGAGGGTCAGGCCGATGGCCAGCGGCGCGAAGCCGGACGGAGCACGGCGGTCCGTGGCGCCGAGGATGATGTAGAGGAACACGGCGGTCAGCAGCGCCTCGGTCAGGAACACCGCGCCCATCGAGTAGCCGGCGGGCGAGAGTTCGCCGTAGCCGTTGGTGGCCAGGCCGTTCTCCGCAAGCGAGTAGCCCGGACGACCGGAGGCGATCGCCAGCAGCACGTCGCCGGCCGCCACGCCGCCCACGAGCTGGGCGATCCAGTACGGCACAGTGAGCTTCCACGGCAGACGACCCGCGAGCGCCGCACCCAGGGTGACTGCCGGGTTGAAGTGACCGCCGGAGACGTGACCCACGGCATAGGCCATGGCCACCACGGTCAGGCCGAAGGCGAGGGCGACGCCGAGGAAGCCGATGCCCATGTTGACGCCTGTGGCGTCGTCGATCACGGATGCGGAGAACACGGCAGCGCCGTCCGTGGGACCGTCCCGCCGTTGCCTGGGCGCACCGTCTCGTCCCGCGTCCACCCTCCTGACCGCGCCGCCACGATCACGCCCGCAGATCAGGCAGCGGCCCTCATCCGGGACGGGGACGCCGCCGGGCACCGCTCGTCCGGCCGGGGGCCGGGCCTCAGCCCGCCGGCTGATCCACCCCCGCGGCGGGACGCCCGTCCTCCAGGTAGACGCAGTGCGCGGCGTCCCAGGCGGCGTCGACGCGGCGGGCGATCGCCGGGCGCAGGAGCTTCCGGGCCTCCTGGCACGTCACGAAGCGATGCTCGGAGGCCTCGTCCTCCTGCAGGCGGATGGCGGCGACGTCCGCGGCAGTGAGCGGGTGGACGGCGCGGAAGAGGAAGCGCAGGCCGATCCGGCCGTCGGCCTTGCTGGGCCGCGTGTCGACGGCGACGAGCCGCCCGGCGGTCACCTCCAGCTTATGTCCCGCGCGGCGGGCGCGCACCGTGCGGACGGCCAGGATCAGCCAGGCGAGCACGGCCAGCGCGGCGAACACCGCGGGCAGCACGTGCCCCAGGAGCACGGAGGAGGCGACGGCGGCGAGGAACGCGGCCAGGTTGAGGACGACGTCGTACATCGGCGCGATGAACCGCCGGTTCACCACGTGGAGCCCGGCGATCGCCACGCCGCACGCGAACGTCACCGAGAGCAGGAGGTTGACTACCGGGGGAGGGTATCAGCGGCGGTCGAGTCGGACGGCCTCGAGCATGCGGCGGTCGTGGGTGACCAGCAGCAGGGCGCCGTCCTAGGCCTCGAGGGCCTGCTCCGGGCGTTCGAGGCCTGCAGACGGGCGTCAGCCTCGCCGGGCATAGGCGTGCTCGCGTTGCGTCACTGACCCTTTGCGTCATGGCCGCGAGGCTTTGTCCGCGAGAGGCGGGCATCCCCTCGCTACGCTGAGGCCATGGCGACGGTACTTCTCGTGCGGCACGGCCGCACCACGGCCAACGCGACCGGACTGCTGGCGGGCCGCACCCCCGGGGTCAGCCTGGACGAGCACGGACGGGAGCAGGCGGCCCGCACCGCGGACCGCATCGCGGCCGTGTCCGTGGCCGCGGTGGTGGCCAGTCCCCTGGAGCGGTGCGCGCAGACGGCCCGCGCCCTCCTCGATCGCCAGCCGGGGACGGTGTCCTCGCTGGTCGACGACGACCTCACCGAGTGCGACTACGGCCAGTGGCAGGGGCGCGCGCTCAGCGACCTGGCCACCGAGCCCCTGTGGGCGACGGTGCAGACCCAGCCCTCCGCCGTCGTCTTCCCCGGCGGGGAGTCCATGGCGGGCATGCAGGCCCGCGCGGTGGCGGCGATCCGCCGGCACGACGCCGCGGTCGAGGCCGAGCACGGGCCCGGGGCGGTGTGGGTGGCGGTGAGCCACGGGGACGTCATCAAGTCGATCCTGGCCGATGCGCTCGGCACGCACCTGGACCTGTTCCAGCGGATCGAGGTGGGGCCCGCCTCCGTGTCCATCGTGAGCTACGGACCGAGCCGACCGCGGGTCTGGGCGACCAATACCGACGCCGGGGACCTGTCCTGGCTGGCGACCCTCGGCCCGTCCGACGACGCACCGGTGGGCGGCGGTGCGGGCACGGGCGCCGGTGCGGTGGACGGGCAGACGCCTAGGATCGTGGCATGACTGATGCACCTGCCCCCGTCCATGAGTTCGACTGGCCGGATCGGGTCGTGATCGGGACGCTCGGGCGTCCCGGAGCCCGCACGTTCTACCTGCAGGTGCGCACCGGGCCCCGGCTGGTGAGCCTGGCGCTGGAGAAGCAGCAGTCGGCCCTGATGGCGGAGATGATCGACGAGATCCTCGACGATCTCATGGCGCTGGAGGGCAACCCGCACAGCGTCCCGGCCAGCACGCCCGTGGAACTCGTGGACAACGATCCGCTGGACCCGGTGCAGGAGTGGTTCCGGGTGGGGGCTATCGGCCTGGGCTGGGACCCCACCACCGCGCAGGTGCTCGTCGACGCGCACCCCCTGACCGACGACGACGCCGACCCGGCGCTCGAGGCGGACGCCGAGGCCGTGCGCGTGCGGATGCCCGTCGGCGCCGCCCGGGCGTTCGCTCGGCGCACCCGGGAGGTCGTGGACGCCGGGCGTCCGGTCTGCTCGGACTGCGGCCAGCCCATCGACCCCGACGGCCACGACTGCACTTTCCCCGACTCCTGATGAGCGCCGCGGACGTGCCCGCCGGCGAGCTGGTGTCCGGGGAGCTGATGCTCACCGGCCGCATCACGACGGCCTCCAACGCCACCTTCCTGGGCAGCATCGGGGACACCTCGGTGGTCTACAAGCCGGTGGCCGGTGAGGCCCCGCTGTGGGACTTCCCCGCCGGGACCCTGGCCCGCCGCGAGGTGGCCGCGCACCTGGTGTCCGAGGCGCTGGGGTGGGAGATCGTGCCGCGCACCTGGCTGCACGAGGGCCCGTTCGGCGAGGGGATGGTGCAGCTCTGGCAGGAGCAGGATCCTGAGCAGGACGCCGTGGACCTGTTCCCGGCGGACCAGGTGCCGGCCTCGGGGTGGCTCACGATCCTGGAGGGTGAGGACGAGGACGGGAATCGGCTGGTCCTGGCCCACGAGGACACGGCGGCGCTGCGCCGCATGACGGTGTTCGACGTGATCGTGAACAACGCCGACCGCAAGGGCGCCCACATTCTCGCCATGCCCGGCGGGCACCGGTACGGGGTGGACCACGGGCTCACGTTCCATGTGGAAGACAAGCTGCGCACCGTGCTGTGGGGGTGGCTGGGCGAGGCGCTGAGCGAGGAGGAGCGCGACGGCGTCGCCCGGGTTCTCCACGGGCTCGACGGTGAGCTGGGGTGGGGGCTGGCGGAGCTGCTGGGTGCCGAGGAAGTCGACGCCCTTGCCGAACGCTGTGCCCGGTTGCTCGACGGCGGGATCTTCCCGGCCCCGAGCGGGCTGACGCCGGCCGTGCCCTGGCCGCTCTTCTGACGGGCCTGAGGCGTCAGCGCGGCCGCAGGGACAGCGGGCGCACTCAGTCCACGAGCCCCGCCGCGGCACCGGCCGCACGGTAGTCCGCGGCGAGCGAGTCCAGGGTGGCGTGAGCGTTGAGCCCGCTGGGGTTCGGCGCCACGAACAGCCGCGTGCCCGGCCACGGCGTCTGCTGCTCCCCCAGCACCGCCTTCGGGCGTCCGAACGCCTGCCGGTAGGCCGTCACCCCCAACACAGCGACGACGGCCGGCGCATGCGCTGCCACGAGCGCGTCCAGGCGGGCGGGGGCGGCGGCGAGCTCCTCCGCGGTGAGCTCGTCGGCGCGGGCGGAGGCCCGCGGGACGAGGTTGGAGATCCCGATGCCGCGGGCGTGCAGCTCGGCGAGGTCCTCGGCCTTGTAGCCGTCGGAGGCGTCGATCAGGTGTCGGGTGAGCCCGGCGCGGTGCAGGGCCGGGTAGAAGCGGTTGCCGCGGCGGGCGAAGTGCGCACCGGTGGCGGCGCTCCACAGGCCGGGGTTGATGCCGATGAACAGCAGCCGCAGCGGGTCCGGCAACAGGTCGGGGACGGTGCGGTCGCGGAACTGCTGGAGCTCGGCCTGGGTGAAGCGCATGTCAGTAGTGATACCTCGCCTGGAGGATGATCAGGTCCTCGCCGTCGACGAGGTAGACGAGCCTGTGCTCCTCCGTGATGCGTCGGGACCATGCCCCGGGCGCGCCGTACTTCAGCTGCTCGGGCTTGCCGATCCCGTCGAAGGGATCACGCAGGGCGGCGTCGATGAGGGTGTTGATCCGCTTGAGGACCTTGCGGTCCGTGGTCTGCCAGTGCGTGTAGTCCTCCCAGGCCGAGCGGTCCCACACGAGGCGCACTCAGGCGTCCCCGTCCATGCGGTCCAGAGCGTGCTCCTCGACGCTCCCTGCGCGGGCGCGCTCGTAGGCGTCCAGCAGCCGGCGGGCGTTGGCCGGGGAGCGGAACAGGTAGGCGGTCTCCTGCCAGGCGGCGTACTCGTCCGCGGGCATGAGGACGGCATTCCCCTTGCGGGAGACGATCTCTACGGCGTCGCGGTCCGCATTCACTCGCTCGATGAGCGGGAACAGGGTCTTGCGGGCTTCACTGGCGCTGATGGACATGCTGGCCTCCTCGGGTGCGATGTGGTACTTGCTTATGGTACCAGTTGGGGCTGTCGAACTCGGGGGGTGCCGTGCGGGATGCAGATCTCCTTGCCCTCGTGGTCCGTGGGCGCGGCGACGGCGTCCCCTGCTCTCCCAGGAGCGCCTTGGGCTTCCCGAAGATGTCCACACCCGCTCTCCTGACGCAGGCCCCCGCGGGCCGTTCTATTGTCCTGAGGACCATCGAGACGGCCGAACCCTGTTCGCCACAACATCGCCGTTGAAGTCCCATCTGCCCTAGGGCGTGTCTCCCTTATCGGTGGTGAGGCTCGCGGCAGGCTGGTCGGGTGAGGTCGACAGGGTCGCGGTATCAGGTGTTCACGGACGAGCAGTGGGAGCGGATCGAGCCGTTGCTGCCCTCGAATCAGGGCCGGCGTGGGCATCCCTTCGGGGAGCACCGCAGGGTGGTGGAGGGCATCGCCTACCGGTATCGGACCGGGGTCCCGTGGCGGGATCTGCCCCGGGAGCAGTTCGGGCCCTGGCAGACGGTGTGGAAGCGCCACCGCCGCTACGCCGCGGATGGGACCTGGGATCGGGTGCTGACCCACGTGCTGGCCGAGGCCGATGCGGCCGGGATGATTGACTGGGCCGTCTCGGTCGATGCGACCATCGCCCGGGCCCATCAGCACGCCACGAACACCACTCGTCCGGACCAGGACACAGGGGGCCGGGGCGAATCACAAGAAACTGCCGCTGGATGAGGTTGAGCCGCCCGGGCACGGCATCGGGCGTTCCCGCGGCGGGCTGACGACCAAGATTCACCACGCCGTCGATGGCCGCGGCCGGCCGCTGGCCGCGATCGTCACCGGCGGGCAGCGCAACGACGAGGCCGTGCTGGCGCAGGTGCTGGCCGAAATCCAGATTCCCCGACTCGGCGCCGGCGCCGCCCGAGCCCGCCCGGAGGCGGTGATCGCCGACCGGGCCTATGCCACCGGAGTGATTCGCAACGAGCTGCGCCGCCGCCGAATCACCGCGGTAATTCCGGAGAAACGGGACCAGATCGCGGCCCGAGCCCGTCGCGGCAGCCGCGGCGGGCGGCCGCCGGCCTTCGACGCCCAGGCCTACCGCGGGCGCAACGTCGTGGAACGCCACTTCGCCCTAGCCAAGCAATGGCGCGGCTTGGCCACTCGTTACGACAAGCTAGCGATCACCTACCGCGCCGCCGTCACCCTCTGCGCCATCTTCACCTGGCTACGCGCATAAGGGAGACACGCCCTAGCCCAGAGAGGAAGGGGTCGCTGTGCGCGGTGACTGCGGGCTTACACAGCCCGCTGACGTCGTGGCAGCGGCCCTTCTCCTGCGGCGTATCGCTCATCACCAACAGATCGAGGAACCGCGATGACAGGAACTGACGACGGCGTTGCCACGACGCGTTCACCCGAGGTAGCAGCGATCGGGGGTGGGATCGTTGGTCTGTCGACGGCGTACGCGCTGCGGGAGCAGGGCGTGCCGGTGCGTTTGTACGAGGCTGGTCTGCCCGGGACGGGTCAGTCCGGAGGCGAGTCGCGGATCTTCCGACATGCCCACGACGACCCGCGACTCGTTGCTTTCGCGTGCGAAAGCCGCGGCGTCTGGGATGAGTGGGCCGAACACTTCAACGTCGGGCTGGTCTCATCAGACGGTGTCCTGGCGATCGGAGACAGCGCCCTGGCGCGGCTGCGGGTGCTCAACCAGGTCGGCGGCGTGGAAGCGCACGAGATCGACGCGGTCGCGGTCACCCTGCTCAGCGCCGTGGCCCGGACCAGCTGACCGGCGCACCACTCCCCTTACGTGACTTGGACGGGGGCTCTCCATGCACCGGGGTCCTGGGCACCGCACACCGCAACCCACTGGGACTGCCGGGCAGAACTGGTCCTGCCCGAAGGCTCCCGCCCCGGCGGCCGAGAACCCGGTGTACCGTTCCGAGCACGAGCCCGACTGACAGGAGCGATGTGATGGAGAATCGATCGGAAGGCCTGCCCGCGGAGCAGCCGGTGGGCGAGCTGGAGGAAGTGGCCCATTTCCACGGCGCCATGCTCACCGGCGTCACGGTCTCGCACCGGGGGCGGATCTTCGTCAATTACCCGAAGTGGGGCGATGACGTCGCCTTCACGGTGGCCGAAATTCGCGACGGCGAGGCGGTGGCCTACCCGAACGAGGCCATCAATCGCACCGATTCCGACGACCTGGCGAACACCCTGGTCTCGGTGCAGAGCGTGGTGGTGGACCCTGCCGATCGGCTGTGGATCCTGGACACCGGAAGCCCGCTATTCAAGCCCACGACCTACGGCGGGCCCAAGCTCGTCTGCGTCGACCTGACCAGCGACACAGTGGTCAAGACCATCCTGTTCCCCCAGGATGTCGCGTTGCCCACCAGCTACCTCAACGACGTGCGCTTCGACCTGCGCCGCGGAGCCGAGGGCGTCGCCTACCTCACCGACTCCTCCGACCAGGGACCCAACGCGCTGGTGGTGGTGGACCTGGCCACCGGTCAGAGCTGGCGGCGGCTGCACGAGCACCCCTCCACGAAGGCCGAGCCGCTCACAGACTTCATGCCGGTTGTCGAGGGCCGCCCGATGGTCGCCCGCCAGGAGGACGGGACCGTGGCGCCGGCGATCGCGATGGGCGCGGACGGAATCGCCATCGGCGCCGACGGCGCCCGCCTCTACTACTGCCCGCTGGCATCCCGGCGGCTCTACAGTGTGGCTACCGACGCGCTGGTGGACCGAGCCCTGGATGAGGCGGCGGTGGCCGCGACCGTGCGTGATGAAGGCGACAAGGGCGGGGCCGGCGACGGCCTGGAGTCCGACGCACAGGGCAACGTGTATGCGACGAACTACGAGCACAACGCGGTGCTGCGGCGTCGGGTCGACACCGTCGGGGCGTGGGAGACCGTGGTCAGCGACCCTCGGTTGCTGTGGCCGGACACGCTCTCGGTCGCGGCCGACGGCTACCTCTACATCACCGCGAACCAGCTCCACCGCCAGGCCGACTACCGGCAGGGGCAGGATGAACGGGTCAAGCCCTACACCCTCTTCCGCACCCGCATCGACGCCCGACCCGTCCTGCTGCGCTGACCACAGCGGGACGGAACTGGATGCAGCCATGCACAAGTGAAGCGCCCTGTCTTTGACACGTCGAGTTCTCCTCCTGCGGGGATGTTCTTTTACCGCCGGGCCAGTCAGGGACAGCAGCACATGTTCCACGCCTGCTGGCCCTGACTGGCATTACGGCATGGGCCTGGACTGCGCTCAGCCCAGGGAGGCGAGCAACTCGGCGCAGGCCCGCTCGCAGCGCCGGCAAGCCTCAGCGCAGATCTTGCAGTGCTCGTGCATTTCAGCGTGGGAGGCGCACTCGTCCCCGCACGTCTTGCAGGCGGTCCGGCAGGCCTCCAGCAGGGCACGAGTGGTCTCGACGTTGTTGCCGGTCTGCCTGGACAGCACCGCCCCGGTGGTGGCGCAGATGTCGGCGCAATCCAAATTGAACCGGATGCACTGCCTCAGTTCTGCGACCATGTCCTCGGCCAGGCACGCGTCCGCGCAGGCCGTACAGGTCTGAGCGCACTCGAAACAGGCCTCGATGCACTCGGCCAGCTTCTGCCGGTCGATGTCCCCCAAGTCTTTCGGGTAGGTCTCCAGCATCGAGCTCACGTGATGGGTCATGGCTTACTCCTTCATCGGTGCGGTTCGGAAAACGAACCGGCTGGAACCGGCCCGCCATGCAACCGACCATAGACCCCCCGCCCGGCCCGGAAAAGGGGCTCAACTTTGAAGATTCCGTAAAGATCCCAGCCGGCCACGGGCTCCGCCCGAGCCGTTCGAGCGGGCGGCTAGGTGTTGTGGGTCATGAGGTTCTTGCCACGGGGTACGGGCTGAGATGAGACGAGCGGGCCTCTCCCGCAGGATGGAAGTTCCTACACCACCGACCTGCCCGAGAAGACCCACTCATGACTCACGCTAACGCACCCCTGACCCCCACCGGCCGTCTCAGGATGGTCCACCGCCACCTGCACGACGGGATCCCGCAGGCACACGTGGCCGCCGAGTTCCGGGTGAGCCGGCCCACGGTGGCCACCTGGGTCGCCCGCTACCGCGCCCAGGGAGAAGCCGGCCTTCAGGACCTGCCCGGTCAAGCCCCTCGTGATGGTGTAGCGGTCTGATCCTTCATGGGGGTCAGGCGCTGAGGCCGAGGTTGAGTTCGGTGTCGGGGTCCACCTCGTCTCCGGTGTTGGTCACGGTGGTGAGCCTGCAGCG
>NZ_JABFBA010000014.1:0-5183 GCF_017168445.1 Micrococcus sp. KRD026
GAGCAGGTCGTCCGTAAGCTCGGGCAGGCCGACAGGATGCTCGCCGATGGTCAGGACGTCGCGGCGGTGTGCCGGGAGCTCGGGGTGTCCGAGCAGACGTACTACCGGTGGCGGAACCAGTACGGCGGCCTCAAGGCCGACGACGCAAAGCGCCTGAAGGAGCTGGAGAAGCAGAACGCGACCCTGAAGCGTCTGCTCGCGGAAGCGGAGCTGGAGAAGGCCGCGCTCAAGGAGCTGGCTGAGGGAAACTTCTAAGCCCGGACAGGCGCCGCGCCGCCGTCGATCACCTCAAGCGCAAGTTGCGGGTGAGCGAACGGATGGCGTGCCGTCTGGTCGGGCTGAGCCGCTCCGCGTACCGGCGACCGCTCAAGGGCGACACGGTCGCGGACCCGGATCGGGCGCTCAGGGAGTGGCTGCGCGCCTGGGCGAAGGACCATCCCCGCTACGGGTATCGGCGGGCGTATCACGACGCCCGCGCCGAGGGGTGGGTGGTGAACCACAAGAAGATCCAACGCCTGTGGCGTGACGAAGGGCTCCGGGTCCCGCAGCGGCGTCGACGCAAGCGCGTCGGGTCCTCGACCGTCGACGCGCCGACGGCGGACGCGCCGAACGTGGTGTGGGCGGTGGACTTCCAGTTCGACGCCGACGAGCACGGACGACCGATCAAGATCTGCTCGATCGTCGACGAACACACCCGGGAGTGCATCGGCGGGCTCGTGGAGCGCTCGATTACCGCCGACCGACTCACCGCCCACCTCGAGGACCTCGTCGCCGCCCGGGGCGCCCCGGCGGTGCTCAGGTCGGACAACGGGCCGGAGTTCATCAGCGAGGCGATGGCCGACTGGGCCGGCACCCGCACCGGCCTGTCCTACATCCCTCCGGGCTCGCCGTGGCGCAACGGGTACGTCGAGTCGTTCAACAGCCGGATCCGCGACGAGTGCCTCAACATCAACAGCTTCGATGGCCGACTGGGCCGGCACCCGCACCGGCCTGTCCTACATCCCTCCGGGCTCGCCGTGGCGCAACGGGTACGTCGAGTCGTTCAACAGCCGGATCCGCGACGAGTGCCTCAACATCAACAGCTTCTACTCGCTGCTGCACGCACAGGTCATCATCGGCGACTGGAAGGACGAGTACAACCACCACCGCCGGCACTCCTCGCTCGGCTACCTAACCCCAGCCGAGTACGCTCGGCAGTGCACCCATCAAATGGAAACCGACGACTCACAGAACGTCCGGACCGAATGAAGGGGGCGGCTCAGTACCAGTCGGCGCTTCGCAAGGCGTACAGCTACGAAGAGAACATGGACATGTCCAAGATGGGCATCTATGGCCAGCTGGTCTCCGAGTACGGTGAGCAGTTCTCACCAGAAGCGGCGCAGTACGCGATCGACAACATGACGGACGTGGACTGGAATGCCAATGCGCTGGCCAAAGCGAAGAGCTATCAGGAGATGATGGACATGTCGCCGTCTGCGATCTACGACCAACTGGTCTCGGAGTACGGCGAGGAGTTCACGCCCGACCAGGCGCAGTACGCGATCGACAACCTGTCCCAGTGACGCCCGGGCATGCCCCGCGCGTTGAATGAACGCGTCGGCAACGGTGTCGCCAGGTGGTCCACCCGCCGCCCGCATATTCTGGTCCTCCGCAGCCCGCGGAGGACCAGAATATGCGGGGCTGTGTTCCGCCTGACGCAGGGCCGGGGTGATCTCTAGCAGCGGCGCCAGGTCTTAGCGTCCCGAGCGCCAGATCTTCGCCATCTTCTCCGCCGCCTCGGGGTCCACCGAGGCCCCCAGAAGCTGTCCATGCGGGGTCGGGGCAAGTCGCCGTTCACGGTGGAACAGCTCAGAGTGGTTGATGTCCTGCACGCCGCGGTTCCACAGGTGCAGTTTGGACTCGTAGGTGAAGCTGCCCCTCATGGATGCCAGCCGCTGGGGGTCGGTGACCCAGGCGTACTTGGACGAGTCGTTGAGCTGGTGATCGACAGCGCGTGTGACGGCGGCGGCGACCCAGTCGGCGAACTGCACGTTGGAGCTCAGCGAACTGTCCACGTGCATGGGCGGTTCCACGATGCACCGCATCTCCGGAAAGTCGCCGGCTCGGCTGAAGATGTGGGCATACATCGATGCAACGCGTTCGACTCGCGTCTTCTCATTGATTTGATCGATGATCACCATGAGGTTATGTCCGTGATGGTGGGCATGGCGGGCCAGACGGTTCAGAGTCTCTCGCATGGCGTCGGCTTCGCGTTTCTCGACGTCGAGGCCGATCTGCTTGGGCGTCCCACGCTGCTTCTCGTCGGCGTAGTAGAACAGCTTGCCGCCGTGGTCGACGACGACGGACCGCACGAGCGCATCGAACACGCGGAGCTGCTGCGGAAAGCGCGCGGGGGTATCCGGCCGGAACAGATTGGCCCCCTTGAACTCCCACCGTCCGGGGTGTTTCGCTCGGTCGATCTCCGAGGCGAACAGCTGACGCTTCAGTGCGGTGAACTTCGCTCCAAAGCCTCGTGCGGCAGACTCCGGCATGACGAATCCGGCATAACCGAAGGCTGGGCTTGTCCGGAAGCGAGGATGGTCCGGGCCGACGTAGGCGCCCGGCTCGCCGATCTCGTCGATGTACGCCAGCAGCATCTGACCATTGTGCAGGGCACAGCGGACACTGCAGGCAAGCGCAGAGGCCCACGCAAGCGTGGGCCTCTCGAATTGGTGCTCGGGGCACTGTCTCAGCCCTAGCTACCATACGCGAGCGTACTCGCGCGCGCAGAGCATAGGCAAGTGTGGTTGTGTATGATCCGTCGCCCTGTCGGGTCGCTGCGGGGTCGGAATGGGTCCCGTCCAGCGGCCCGCCCCCACCATTCGAAGGACCCCATGACCACCCCCGCCACGCGCGGCGCTGCCTCGGCGCCCCACCGCTCTCCTCAGAACCTCTCGAACTTCGTGTGGGGGATCGCGGATCAGCTCCGGGGCGTGTTCAAGCCGAACCAGTACGGCACGCTCGTCCTTCCGCTCACCATCCTCCGCCGCATGGAGGCGGTCATGGCTCCGCACCGGGAGTTCTTCGCGGAGCTGGCGGCCAAGGGGCATCCGGACTTCGTCCTGGACAACCTGGTGGAGTCCCGCACGGGCCTGACGTTCTACAACCTCAGCCCCTTCACCCTGGACCGCATCCTGCAGGAGCCGGACCTGCTCCGCACGAACCTGCTGGCCTACGTGGACGGGTTCTCCCAGAACGTGGCGGACCTGTTCACCTATTACGAGTTCGACAAGACGGTCGCCAAGCTGGACGAGCACGACCGCCTCTTCCTGGTCCTGCAGCAGTTCGCCTCCATCGACCTCTCCCCGGAGACCGTCTCCAACGCGGAGATGGGCACCCTCTTCGAGGACCTGATCCGCCGCTTCGCCGCCGCCTCCAACGAGACCGCCGGTGAGCACTTCACCCCGCGCGACGCGGTGAAGCTCCTCGTGGACCTGCTCACCGCCAACGACGACGACGTCCTCACCGGCTACCCGGTCCGCACCGTCTATGACCCCACGGCCGGCACCGGCGGCATGCTGTCCCTGTTGGACGAGCGTCTGCGCGCCATGAACCCAAACGCGGAGGTCCGCCTGTTCGGGCAGGAGCTCAACGATCAGTCCTACGCGATCTGCAAGTCCGAGCTGCTCGGCAAGGGCCAGGACGCGGACGGCATCGCCCGCGGGGACACCCTCAAGAACGACGCCCACCTGACCGAGCGCTTCGACTACGTCCTCTCCAACCCGCCCTACGGCGGCGACTGGAAGGCCTCCCGCACCGCGGTGGAGAAGGAGATCGCCGCCGGCGGCGCCACGAACCGCTTCCCGGGCGGCACCCCCGCCATCAGCGACGGCCAGATGCTGTTCCTCCAGCTCGTGGCCTCGAAGCTCCGCCCGGTCTCGGAGGGCGGTGGCCGGGCCGGCATCGTCCTCAACGGCTCCCCGCTGTTCACGGGCGGGGCGGGCTCGGGCCCGTCCGAGATCCGCCGCTGGCTGTTGGAGTCGGACCTGGTGGACGCGATCGTCGCGCTGCCCACGGACATGTTCTACAACACCGGAATCGCCACCTACGTGTGGGTACTGGACAACAACAAGCCGGCAGAGCGCCGCGGCAAGGTGCAGCTGATCGACGCCCGCACGTTCTTCACCAAGCTGCCCCGCAACGTGGGTTCGAAGAACAAGGAGCTGTCCAAGGAGGACCGCCAGCGTGTGTTGGACATCTACCGGGACTTCGATGCCCAGTCCGAGGCCTATGCCGAGTTCTCCAAGGTCCTCACCGCGCAGGACTTCGGCTACCGGGAGATCACCGTGGAGCGTCCGCTGCAGCTGAGCTTCGAGGTGGAGGACGCCACCATTGCGGCGGCGCTCGCCACCAAGCCGGTGGACAAGCTTCCCGACGACGGCCGGTCAGCTCTCGAGGCGGCCCTCGCCTCCCTGCGTGGCCGGGTCTGGGACCACCAGCCCACCTTCGTGCTGGAACTGAAGAAGGCGTTGAAGAAGCACGGCGTGACCGCCGGTGCCCCGCTGGTGAAGGCCCTGACCGGGGCGATCGGTGTGCACGACCCCGAGGCGGAGGTGGTGACGAACAAGAAGGGCGAGCCGGAGCCGGACACCTCGCTG
Organism: Micrococcus sp. KRD026; assembly: GCF_017168445.1. Taxonomy (NCBI): domain Bacteria; kingdom Bacillati; phylum Actinomycetota; class Actinomycetes; order Micrococcales; family Micrococcaceae; genus Micrococcus; species Micrococcus sp. KRD026. Next base: position 4,638 of record NZ_JABFBA010000014.1, read on the forward strand.
CGCGACACCGAACTCGTGCCCTTCGGCCGGGACATCCACGAGTACTTCGAGGCCGAGGTGGCCCCGCATGTGCCCGGCGCCTGGATCGACGAGTCCAAGACGAAGATCGGCTACGAGATCCCCTTCACCCGGCTCTTCTACACGTACGTGCCGCCGCGCCCCCTCGAGGAGATCGATGCCGAGCTCAAGCAGCTCACCGCCGAGATCATCGAGCTCCTGCAGGAGGTCGAGCGGTGACGGTCCAACCACTCAATGTCGAGTCCTCGGTGCCACTCAGTTCCCTGGCTGATGTGGTTCTCGGGAAGATGCTCCAGCCGCGGGCACAACGTGACGGAGACGTGGAAGTCCCATATCTTCGGTCGGCGTCGATCCAAGACAGCGAGCTCGATCTGGGCGGCGTGAAGCGAATGTGGGCTAGTTGTTGTGGGTCATGAGGTTCTTGCCACGGGGTACGGGCTGAGATGAGACGAGCGGGCCCCTGCCGCAGGATGGAAGTTCCTCAACAACCCACCTGCCAGAAGAGACCCGCTCATGACTCACGCTAAC
>NZ_JABFBA010000015.1:0-11853 GCF_017168445.1 Micrococcus sp. KRD026
AGGTCCTCTACGCCCGCCCGTACTCCTCAGAGCAAGCTCGGCGTGAGGCCCTGGCGGTGTGGGTGAACCACTACAACTACCATCGGCCTCATACCTCCTGCGGAGACGCTCCTCCGGCCTCACTGGCACCGACCCGAGTCAACAACGTCATGCCCTCCTACAGCTAGTCCTCTCGAAGCTGTAGCTCTCGACCTTCGTGCCGGCGATGTTGTCGTTAGCGAGGGCGGCAGTGTTGGGCGTGCAGCGGTATTGCGAGAAGACCTGCCCGGAGTCATCTTCCAGAACTCGGTGAACCGCCTTCGACCTCGGCATGGGGTGGATGGGCGGTTTCTCGCCTATGTGCTGTCAGCCATCAGACACTCGGGCTACTTTTCCGTCTACTGTGATGCCGTTTCAATCGCCCACCTCACGGCTGAGAAGCTGGGGCGCCTGCGGATCCCCGCGGCAGACGCCGATGCTCAACAGCGAATCGCCGACTACCTCGACCGCGAGACCGCCGCGATCGACGCCCTGATCGACAAACAGCGGGGCCTCGTCGCGGGCCTGCGCCGTCGTCGCGCAACGGCCATCGTCGCGGCCACCTCAGGGATGCAGGCGAACGGAGACCGTGGAGAGTCCGCATCCTCGTGGCTCAAGGACATGCCGGCACACTGGTCGGAGTTGCCGATCAAGCGCGTCTTGACCGATGTGCAATCCGGCTATTGGGGCTCTGATGAGGTCGGCGATGGCACCGACGTGCGAGTCGTCCGGGTTGCGGACTTTGACCGCCCCACCCTGAGCGTCGGAACGGCACCGACGATTCGGAGCGTCACTCCGTCGGAGAGGGCCAAAGCCGCGCTTCGGCGTGGCGATCTCCTGATGGAGAAGTCCGGCGGTACCGGTATCAACCCGGTGGGCTTCGTGGTCAGCTACGAATCGGATGAGGAGTCGATCTTCGCCAATTTCATCGTTCGGCTGCGGCCTCGTCCCGATCAACACGCACGCTTTTGGCTTTACGCACTCAACGGGGCATACACGTCTGGGCTGACCTGGAAGTCAGTGAACCAGACCACGGGGATTCAGAACCTCGATATGGCGTCATTTATGTCAGAAGTATTCCCTGTCCCTCCCCTCGACGAGCAACGAGAAATCGCCGACCACCTCGACCGCGAGACCGCGAAGATCGACGCTCTGATCGCCAAGGCGGAGCGGTTCATCGAGCTCGCCCAGGAGCGTCGTGCCGCGCTCATCACTGCCGCCGTCACCGTCCAGATCGAGATCCCCACGGAGGACTGACGGCCATGGCCATCCACAACGAGAGCGAGCTCGAGATTTACATCTGCGAGTACCTGGAGAGGCACGGCTGGCTCTACTCGGCCAACGACGCCGGTTACGACCGCAAGAACGCGCTCTTCCCCGAGGACGTCCACGCCTGGCTGGCCGAGAACCAGCCGGAGGACTACGGGCGCATCGTGAAGGCCGATGCCCCGGCCTCTGCGCGGCAGGCGCAGCGGGACCAGATCACCACCCGCCTGATCGAGGTGCTCAACAAGCCGCAGGAGACCGGCGTCGGCGGCACCCTCAACGTGCTTCGCAAGGGCTTCAAGGTCGGCACCTCCGCCACCCTGCGCATGGCCGAGCCGCGGCCGGCCACGAACCTGAACCCGGCCGCCGTCGCCTCCTATCAGCGCATGCGGCTGCGCGTGATGCGTCAGGTGCACTTCAACCCGGCCACCAACCAGTCCGTGGACCTGGTGCTGTTCGTCAACGGCCTGCCCGTGGCGACGATCGAGCTTAAGACCGACTCCACCCAGTCCATCGGCCACGCGAAGAAGCAGTACCGCGAGCGCAACCCGAAGGCCACACCACTGTTCGGGTTCGGCACCCGCGCCGTGGTCCACTTCGCCGTCTCCAACCGCGAGGTCTGGATGACCACCAAGCTGGCCGGGAAGGACACCTTCTTCCTGCCGTTCAACCAAGGCGACGACGGCCACGCCGGCAACCCGCTCAACCCGAACGGCTCCGCCACCGCCTACCTGTGGGAGCGGATTCTCCAGCGGGACACCTGGCTCGAGATCCTCCAGAAGTTCGTCTTCCTCAAGAAGGAGACCGTGGAAGACGAGTACGGCCGCTCGCGCCGGGAGCCCACGCTGATCTTCCCGCGCTTCCACCAGTGGGAGGCCGTCACCGAGATGCTCGCCGCCGTCCGTGAGGAGGGCGCCGGCAAGTCCTACCTGATCGAGCACTCCGCCGGCTCCGGCAAGACCAACACCATCGCCTGGACCGCCCACCGCCTGCTCTCCACCTACGGGGCGGACGAGCAGCGGGTGTTCGACTCGGTCATCGTGGTCACCGACCGCACCGTGCTGGACGATCAGCTCCAGGAGGCCGTCCGGCAGATCGAGCGGACCTCCGGCACCGTGGTGGCCGTGGACCGCAAGAACCTCGGGGGAGAGGCCACCAGCAAGTCCGCCCTGGTGAAGCAGACGCTGCTGCAGGGCAACCGGATCATCGTGGTGACGCTGCAGACCTTCCCCGCCGTGCTCGAACTCCTCAAAGGCGACTCGACGCTCGCCGGCCGCACCTACGCGGTCATCGCGGACGAGGCGCACTCCTCACAGACCGGATCCGCCGCAGCCAAGCTCAAGCGCGTGCTCACCCCGGACGAGCAGGCCGACCTCGACGACGGCGGAGAGGTGGACACCGAGTCCATCCTCGCCGCCGAGGTCGCCGCCACCGGACGCCCGGAGAACATCAGCTTCTTCGCGTTCACCGCCACGCCGAAGGACAAGACCCTGCAGATGTTCGGCCGCCCCTCCGGCGAGTACGACGAGAAGGGTCAGGAGATCCCGGCCTCCTTCCACCGGTACACCATGCAGCAGGCCATCGAGGAGGAGTTCATCCTCGACGTGCTGAAGAACTTCACCAACTACGACACCGCCTTCAAGCTGGCCCTGGCCGGACAGAAGGGCGAGTTTCGTCCCGAAGGCGACCGGACCGCCGTCGGGAAGCCGACCACCGAAGTGGACCAGACCGAGGCGAGCAAGAAGCTCATGCGGTGGGTCAAGCTGCACCCGACGAACATCGCGCAGAAGGTCAAGATCATCGTGGAGCACTTCCGCGCCAACGTGGCCGGGCTGCTCGACGGGCAGGCCAAGGCCATGGTGGTCACCGACTCCCGCGCCGCCGCCGTCCGGTACAAGCGCCAGATGGACCAGTACATCCAGGACATGGGGTACACGGATGTGGGCACCCTGGTGGCCTTCTCCGGCGAGATCACCGACGACGACTTCGGGCTCGAGAAGGTCACCGAGCGGTCCATGAACCCGTCCGTGACCGGCGACCTGGCGAAGGCGTTCGACGGGGACGGCTACCAGGTGATGATCGTGGCCAACAAGTACCAGACCGGCTTCGACCAGCCGAAGCTCTGCGCTCTGTACGTGGATAAGAAGCTCTCCGGCGTGCTGGCCGTGCAGACGCTGTCCCGGTTGAACCGTGCGGCGCCCGGCAAGGACACCACCTACGTGCTGGACTTCGTGAACTCCGAAGACGACATCCAGGCCGCCTTCGAGCCGTACTACGCCGGCGCGAAGCTGGAGACGGTGACGGACCCGAACCTGATCCACGACCTGGGGACGAAGCTCGACGCCGCGGGCGTGTACGACTGGGACGAGGTCGACGCATTCGCCGACGTGTGGGTGGCCTGGAAGCCGGGGAGCGGGCAGGAGGGCCTGCAGGCCGCGCTGGAGCCCGTGGCATACCGGTTCCGCAAGGAGCTGGCGCATGCGCGGATGAACCAGGACGAGACGCGCGTGAACGAGCTCGTGCTGACGCGCAAGGACATGCGGTCCTTCGTCAGCCTCTACGACTTCCTCTCCCAGATCTACGAGTTCGGGGACACCGAGCACTACAAGCGGGCGCTGTTCCTGCGGCACCTGGTGCAGCTCGTGAGCGATCAGCCCGGCGGTGAGGAGCTGATCGACCTGAGCGACGTGCAGCTGGTGAGCATCCGGCAGAAGAAGACGTCCTCGGGGGACATCGGGCTGACCGGTGGGGCCGCGCTGAAGGGGACCACCGCTGTGGGAGGCGGGCAGGTGCGTGAGAAGCAGCGCGGGCCGTTGGTGGAAGTGATCGAGAAGATCAACGAGATCTTCGCCGGTGAAGGCGTGGATGCCTCCCCGTCCCAGCAGGAGGCGTGGGTCAGTGCCCTCGTGGCGCCGCTCATGGAGGACGAGAAGCTGCTGGGGCAGGCCGGAGCGAACTCGCTGGAGCAGTTCCTGGCGAGCCCGAACCTGGAACGGTCGGCGATGGGCGCCGTGTACGCGAACGAGGACGCCTTTGCGAAGATGACGGACATCGTGGGCAGGGGCGGGGACCCGTCGAAGATGATCGTCGCCGCGATCGGCGAGTACTTGTACTGGAAGGTGCGGAGCGAGGGGGCCGGGCCGGTGGACGTTGCTCATGGACGGTCCGCCGTTTTCGTTGACGAAACGGCCCCTTCGCAGGGTACTTCCGTCGATGAAAGGGCGAGTGCGACGCCGTCGCGCGTCCGGAAGGGGAACTGAGATGGCACATCCCAAGACACTGCAGGTCTTCCTGATGGACGGTGCACCCACCGGTCGGCTGAAGTGCACCCTCGACAACTGGACGGGCCTCGTCTACGTGGTGCCACGCACCAGTCTCAACGCGGACGGGCACCCCGAGGCGTTCGAAGGCACCGGTGTGTACCTGCTGCTGGGGCAGGACGCCGATTCCGGCGACGACGTCGTCTACGTCGGGCAGGCTGTCGGGCGGGCCAACGGCAACGGCCTGGTGGGCAGGATCCGGGAGCACGTCCGGAGGGAGGCGCACGACTTCTGGAACCGGGCCATTCTCCTCTCCACCCTCGGGGACACCTTCGGCCCAACGGAAGTGACCTACCTGGAGCACTACTTCCACCAGGCGGCCACCACGGCCGGGCGCTTCACCGTGGACAATGCGGTGGCACCCTCCCAGGGCAACGTCACGCAGGAGAAGAGGGCGGAGCTGGAGGAGTACGCCGACAAGGCCAAGCTCCTGATCAGCGCCCTGGGGCACCGCGTCTTCGAGAGCGCCGACGGCTCACATGCCGCGGCCGCGGCTGGCCGGGCCACCCAGGCGCCCGAAGCGGAGCCGAAGCGCACCCTGTTCACCATGACGGTCAACGGCGTCAGAGCCCAGGGACACCCGACGCCGGACGGGTTCGTCGTCCTGCGGGGCAGTGGCCTCATGGAGGGGCTGCGGCCCAGCGCACCCCCCGGTGTCCGGGCGGGCCGGGAGCGCTTCGCCGACCACATCGGTGCCGATGGGGTGCTGACCGAGGACGTCTCCTTCACCAGCTCCTCGGCCGCGGCCGGATTCGTGGCCGGCGGGAGCATGAGCGGGCCGTCCTCATGGCGGGCGCCGGATGGGCGAACCCTCGGCGAGGTCGAGGCCGCCTCGGCCGCGCCGGAGCCCATGGAAGACGGCGCCTGATGAGGACGCGGCCGACCGCCTTGGATGCCGCCGTCGACCATCCGCGGGGTGCCCAGAGCGACGCCCAAGAGCCGGGGACGGGGCGCTCCGGGTCGTTGACCGCGAACGTCATGACCGTCGCGGACGTACTGCGCGACCCTCGTCTCCGTATACCCGAGTACCAGCGGCCCTATACATGGTCCACGACGAACACGGGGCAGCTCGTCGAGGACATCCGTCGCTTTCGTGCGGCCGCGTCCTACCGGATCGGCACCATGATCGTGCACGCCGAGGACGGCTGGCTGGACATCGTCGACGGCCAGCAGCGGTACATGACCTTCGCCCTGATCGCGCTCGCACTGCAGGAGGTCCTGGGCAACACTGCCGAGCGCGCCGAGCACCAGCGTGCGGCCCTGGACAGCGCGGCGGCCATCGAGCTGCCGCCGGGCCGCCGGGACGTGTCGGAGCGCCACGTCATCGAGAACCACCGCCTCATCCTGCAGACATTCCGGTCCTGGGACAGCACCGAGGTCGAGGACTTCGCGGACTACTTCCTCGACCGGTGCACGCTGGTGCGGCTGACCGTCACCGACCTCGACGCCGCTTTCCAGATGTTCGACTCGCAGAACACACGCGGCCGGCCGCTCCTGCCCACGGATCTGCTGAAGGCCTACCACCTCCGCGCCTACGGAGAGACGACAACCGACCGCGGCGCGATCATGGCGGCCGTGAAGGACTGGGAGTCCACCCCGCCGGACGAGATCAACCACCTCTTCTCGCGTTTGCTCTATCCGGTCGTCCGCTGGTCCGCCGGTGAGTCCTTGCCGAGGGACGGTTTCACATCCGCACAGATCGGGGCGTTCAAGGGCATCTCGGCTGGGGCTGCGAGTTTCGGGCGGCTCCCCTGGGCACATGGGCTGCTGATGGCCAAAGCGCACGTGGATGACTACAACACCAGGAATGCGGCGCTGATCGCCCACGGAGCCCTCGCTCCGCTGGAGTTCCCTTTCCAGCTTTCCCAGCCGATCATCGACGGCGAGATGTTCTTCCGATTCGTCCGGCACTACACGAGCTTGGCCAGAACGCTTGGCGTCTCCGCGACCGAAGCAGACCAGACCGTCCAGGACGATGCCCGTCGCCATCGTGAGATCCGGCGGGTCCATGCCATCACGGGGCTCGTACGTTCTTCAGGCAACGGCGCCGGATATCGCTATACGCAGGAGCTCTACGGAGCTCTACTGTTGGCCTATGCGGACCGCTTCGGAGCCGAGGACCTCGAGCGCGCGGCCCTCGTTCTGGCGCGACACGCCTTTGCGCTGAGGACTCGTCTGCGCCGGGTCTACCCACGTTCGACCGAGCTGCACGCGCTGGGGCTGAACAAGGCCGTGGACTCGCCAGAGCAGGTCAACCTGTTCCGTCTGATGATGGGCACTATGGACCCGGCTGCGATCACCGGGCGCGTGCCTGCTCGTCCCGGCGACGTCGACAATGCGCCGGAACCGGTCAGGCGCCTCTACTCGGACCGGCCGTGGGACCCGGAGGAGGAGTCGCACCATGTCTGAGAGGAACGCCCCGGAAACTCTGACCATCGGGGAGGTCTTCGCGGCAGGACGTCACTACCGCGTTCCCGTCTATCAGCGTTCCTATGCCTGGACAGAGGTCGAGGTCTCCACGCTTCTCGCGGACGTGCGCCGTGCCCGTCTGCGGTCCAAAGCTCTCGAATCCCGCGGCAATGTCTCGGACTACTACCTCGGAGCGATGGTGGTGAACCGGACCCAGACTCCCGCAGGAGACCAGATCGACGAGGTGGTCGACGGGCAGCAACGGCTGACGACGCTCACGGTCCTGGCCGCAGTCGCGGAGCAGATCACCCAGGCCGGCGTGCTCGACCCGGTTGCGCTGGCTGTCCTGGACTACGAGGGGCGTGCGGAGGCGGGGGAAGACCTCGCAACCCTGCGCCGGCGGGGCGGTCACAGGCACGGCGCATTCCAGGTTGAAGCCATCGGGATTGCCGCCCAAACGGTCAGAGGGGCCTGCGAGCGCGCCACTGACCGCCAAGCGACTGCTGACGGTCAGACGGTGGTCTTTGATGCTGACGACCTCGCCTATCTCTGGAACCATGTTCGGCTGCTGCGGACGGAGCTTCCTGAGGGCACCGACCTAAACCACTACTTCGAGGTGATGAACACCCGCGGAGAGCAACTGGCGAAGCACGAGGTCCTGAAGGCAATGCTGATGCGACCTCTGCGTGATGAGTCGGAGCGGCAGGTCTTCGCTCAAGTCTGGGATGCGTGCGCCGTGCTGGACCGCCCGGTTCAGCTTCAGTTCGCGTCGGAGCAGCTGGACCCGGACATTTCTCCGGCCAGAGATGCAGTCTTCGGTGACACATGGTCGACGCTCGTCACCACGGATTTCGAGTCCCTTCGTGCCGCCCTAGAACCAAGCCTTGCGGAGACCGAACTTGGTGGACGCACGTCCTTGGATTCGTTGCTGTCCAGTCGGGGTGCCGGTGAGGGGACAAGCGCCTCAGCAGAGAAACGCTCCGATGAGACGGGGTCCTACGGAACCATCATCGACTTTCCGAACCTCTTGCTGCATGTTCTGCGGGTGATGGAGGAGTCCGGGATGGCGTCAGGTTCAGGCCGGCCGGCGTGGGGTCAGGAGCCGAAGAACGCCGTCCGTCTCGAGGACAACTCCCTGCTGGAACAGTTCGCCGAGCGTCGCCAGGACGACGCCCGGTGGTCCAAGCGATTCCTCGTCATGCTGCTCCGCATCCGGTTCCTGCTGGACACCTACGTCATTAGGACGCTGTCGACTACGGGAACCCGGGCGGACGAGGAGAACTGGGTGCTCGTGGGCGCCCTCAAGGTCGAGTCTGGCGCCGAGGAAGGGTCGTCGCGGCGACGTCGTCTCGGAGTGAAGAACACCTTCGAAGACCCGGCGGTCCAGGAGGCTGTCCGAAACCTGCAGGCCATGTTCCAGGTGACGGATACGCGCCGCGCGTCCAAGTACTTCCTCTACCGCATTCTCCGGTGGCTCGCCGAGCGGCCGGTGGACCGCGTGGACGGCGAGGCCTTCCAACGCATGCTGGAGGACCTGGCCCGCGAGCGGCTTCGCGCCTACGACGCGGACGAGGGATTGGACCTTGGGGTCAAGGTCCCGAACTTCGTGTTCAACGTGCTGGATTACATCCTCTGGGATCTCGGACGTAATCCGTCCGCCGAAGCGGGGGCGCTCGGGGCTGCACTCGGCGACGTTGAACGGAGTGTCCTGTCCCAACGCGCAGGCTCATTCCGCTTCCGGTACCGGACTTCGGTGGAGCACTTCTATCCCGTGGTTCCTGGCGAAGGGCAGAAGGTCCTGACATCGACGGAGGTGAACCGTTTCGGGAACCTGTGCATCATGGGCCGACGCGAGAACTCTCAGCGGAACAACCTGATGCCCGTCTCGAAGGTGAAGCAGTACTCTTCGGACGAGCAGAGCCTCAAGTTCCAACTCATGGCAGGCATCCTTCACGCCGAGGGCGACTGGGACGTCCCCCAGATCAAGGAGCACGGGAACAGCATGCGGCGGGTGATCCAAGAATGGCAGGGCAAACGGCCCTGACATCGCGGGACGATCTGGCCCTAGAGGCCCCCCGTTAAGCTCGTCACATGGTCGCCGCGCGTGAAGTCACCCTTCAGGAGCTCCTCGGGGGCTCCTATCAGTACACGGTCCCGCTCTATCAGCGGACGTACTCCTGGGGCCGCCCGCAGTGGCAGCGCCTGTGGGAGGACGTCGTCGACGTCGCCGGCCACCGGCGGGACAACCCTTCGGCGACCCACTTCCTCGGCTCCCTCGTTCTCGCCGGCTTCCGGGACAACGGGCCCGGCGGCGTCCAGCGGTGGCTCGTGGTGGACGGGCAGCAGCGGCTGACGACGCTGACGCTCCTCCTCGCCGCTGTCCGCGACCACCGGGCTGAGCACGAAGGCCCCATGCACGCCGATCGGGTCAACGAGAAGTACCTGGTCAACAAGTGGGAGGACGGCGATCTCCGCTACAAGGTCCTGCCCACCCAGGCCGACCGCAGCGCCTACCGCGGGCGGATCGAGCACGCCCCGGACGCTGCCGAAGGATCCAGGATCAGCGAAGCCCACCAGTTCTTCCTGACGAAGCTGCTCGGGTTGAGCCAACCGTCTGCTGACGGTGAAGAGGAGCCGCTGACCTTGGCGGAGGTCGAGTCCGCCGTCGTCGCCGGCCTGTCGATCGTCTCAGTGACCACCGGGGAGAACGACAACGCCCACCGCATCTTCGAGTCGCTGAACAACACCGGCCTCAAGCTCACCCAGGGCGACCTGCTCAGGAACTACCTGTTCATGCAGCTGCCCACCCGGGCGGATGAGGTCTACACCACCCTGTGGCTCCCGTTGCAGAACCTGCTCTCCAATGAGGAACTGGAGGCCCTGTTCTGGCTCGACCTGGTGCAACAGGATCCCAAGGTCCGCCAGACGGAGATCTACGCGGGGCAGCAGCGTCGCATGCGTGACCTGCAGGACGAGTCGCAGGTCAGGGCGGAAGTCGAGCGGTTCCTGGCGTTGGGGCGTCTCTACGACGTCATGCTCCGCCCGGAGAAGGAGAAGGACGACGCAGTGCGCTTCCGCTTGGCACGCCTGCGCGCCTGGCGCACGACGACGACGTTCCCGATCACACTGCACCTGATGGAGCGCCGGTCGTTGGGGGACATCGACTCGGACGAACTGGCCCGTGCGCTCCTCTACCTCGAGTCGTACCTGGTCCGACGTCTCGTCTTCGGCCGCTACTCCGACGGTCTCAACACCACCTTGCTCGCGGCCACGGCCGACATTCAGGGCCAGGACGATCCGGCGGATGCCCTGCAACGCTTCCTCTCCAGCGGACGGAAGCACTTCGCCTCCGACGATCAGATCCGCCAGGCCGTGATGACGGCACCCTTCTACACGACGGGCCGTGCGGCCCACCGGAAGCTGATCCTCCGGTGGATCGAGGAGTCCTACGGCAGCAAGGAGCCGGTGGACCTCGACAGCGCGACCATCGAGCACGTCATGCCGCAGACCGTCACGGAGGAGTGGGAGCGCGCTCTGGCCGACCAGCTCGAGGCGCACCAGGACCTTCGCGAGGTGCACACCGAGCTCCTGCACACCTTGGGCAACCTCACCCTCACCGGGTACAACAGTGAGCTGAGCAACGGGCCCTTCGCGGTCAAGCGTGCGGAGCTGGCCAAGAGCGGCATCCGCATGAACCAGGAGATCTCCGCTGAGCCGGTATGGGGTCCCGCGCAGATCCGTGCTCGCGCCGAGCGGCTGGCGGACCGGATCGTCGGCATCTGGCCGGGGCCCTCAGCAGAGGCCGCCTCCGGGGTCGCCCACACGGCCTGGCAGACGCTGTCGGACGCCGTCGAGGCCATTCCCGCCGGGTTCTGGACCTCCTACGGCGAACTCGCACGGCTGATCGGAAGCCATCCGGTCCCCGTGGGGACCTACCTCGCGCGGACGGCCCTGCCGCACGCTCATCGTGTGCTCCAGGCAGGAGGCACCGTGTCGCCGTCCTTCCGGTGGACGGACCCAGAACGCACGGATGACCCGCACGACGTCCTCGCCGCCGAAGGGGTGCGCTTCTCCGAGGACGGACATGCCGACGGCGGCCAGCGGCTGTCGGCGGAGCAGCTCGCCGAGCTCATCGACGTCGACGTCGACCTGACCGATCCTCGGTCGCTCGCCGACCCGGGCGACGACCCTGCCCTGCGGGACCGTTGGGTCGATCGCCTCCACGACCACAACGATCCCGAATCGGCCCGCGCCCTGATCGAGATCCAACGAGGCTGGGTCGAGCGCGGCGGCCGGGCCGCCTTCGTGGGCACTGCCGCCGGCGGTTGCTTCCTCGTGGCTCCGCACACGTCGGACCGCAACATCTGGCCCGTGATCCTGTACCCGACGTACGGCGTCGAGGTCGTCTTCTACCACCTCGCGAAGTGGGCTCCGTTCACCGATGGATCGCTCCTCGACGAGTTCCGGGAGCGCCTGAACCTCGTCCCTGGCGTGGAGTTCGGCCCGGACGCTCTCCGCCGTCGCCCGACCATCAAACCGGAGATCCTCCAGCCAGCCGCCGCGCAGGAGGCGTTCCTCGACGCGCTGGAGTGGTTCCTGCACACGGTCCAGGAGCTCGACACGACTACCTGACGGCCCTGCCGGGGGGGCCAGGTCCTGACGAGGCATCGCAGTCGTTATTCCGTCCACCCCACCCACTAGCCTCCCCACCATGTGTCAAGGGCCATTGAGTTCTGCCCATAGGCGGCCAGTGTTTCTTCCCGCTGGTGGCCATCAGAACTGCCCACTGGTGGCCAGCTGGTTTGCCCGTTTGGGTGGTGGTGCTGGCCACCGTGATGGG
>NZ_JABFBA010000015.1:11953-48742 GCF_017168445.1 Micrococcus sp. KRD026
ACGAGCAACGCGGGCAAACCAGATGGCCAGCACCGGGCAGTTCCCGTGGCCATCACTGGGCAGTCCTCATGGCCGTCAGCGGGTCATTCCCTGGCCACCTATGGGCAGCTTTTCATGGCCGCTTACAACCATGAAGATCGGTTTCCGCACACCCTCCCTCACGAAGTCCCTCAGGGCCCGCACCACGGGCCGCGCCACGCGCGCGATCAAGCGCCAGGTCATCCCCGGCTACGGCCGCAAGGGGATGGGCTGGCTGCGCGATCCGAAGCGCGCCGCCCGCAACGCGGTCTACAAGCGCACCACGTTCGGCCTCGGCGACGTCCTGCGGATGTTCCGATGAGCGCGCCCGGCAGCATCACCGCCGACGACGCTCGCGGCCTCGCCACACACCGCGCCCCCGGCGCCGTCGAGCTCGTCGAGCCGCCCCGCGAAGCTGTGGAGTGGATGGCCTCACCCGCCCCCGCGACCGACCTCTGGTGGACCGCCACCGTCCGCGGCGAGGAGGACCCGGGCTGGCACCGGCTGGAGAGCACGTCCCAGATCGCGGACCTGGTGCACGCCCTCACCGACCCGCGGGACAAGCTGATCCCCGAGGACGAGCCGCCCACCCGGTACGCGCAGATCATGCTGCTCGGCGACGGCCTGTTCATGGTCGAGATTGCCAAGCGGTTCGAGGGGCTCGGGGCCTACAACTGGCGGATCGGCCGGGGCCGGGGCGCGGACGAGGCCGCCAACGATCCCCAGGACCTCGTCCAGCCCCTGCAGGAGCTCACCGCCGCCGAGACCATCGAGGTCCTCGTCAGCTGGGCACAGGGCCACGGCTCCCGCTGCCCTACGGGGCGGCCCTGCGCACCTACGGCACCCCGCCGGATCCGGGGTTGGGCGTCTGACCGTGCCGAACGACGCCGGGCCGCCGTCTCCGCCGCCGGACGCCACCGGGCATCATGGCCCCATGACGTCCGCTCTCAACCGCCTCGAGCATCTCGCCGCCCTCCCACCTCACACCGCGATCGACCCAGCCGAGCTTGCTGTGGCCCTCACGGGGGTGCCAGAGCTCGGGGGTTGGCGCGTCACGCCGTCGTCGACACCCGCCGACACCACCCCACCCGAGCTCGCCGTCACCTACGCCACCGGCGACTTCGCCACCGCCCTCGCCCTGGCGAACCGGATCGGGGAGGCCGCCGAGGCCGCCGACCACCACCCGGACCTGACCGTCTCCTACGGCCGGCTCACCGTGGGCATGCACAGCCACGACGTCCGCGCCCTCACCTCCCGCGACGTCCGCCTGGCCCGCACCGTCGCCCGCCTCGCCAGCGAGGTCCTCGCCCCCCACGCCCTCGCCGCGTACGGCACCCTGGCGCCCGGCCGCTCGAACGCGCACGTCATGGACGGTGTGCGCGGCACCTGGATCCCCGGCACCCTCCGCGGCACGTTCCACGCCAGCGGCACCGATGCGGCCACCGGCTACCCGGGGATCGTCCTCGCCGGCACCGCGCCCGCGCACGCGACCACCGACGTCCCCGCCCAGGTGCTCGTGTCCGCCGACCTCCCGGACCACTGGGACCGCCTCGACGCCTTCGAGGGCGCCGGCTACCGGCGGGTGCCCGCCGTCGTCGCCCTGGAGGACGACGACGCCGTCCGCCCCGCCTTCGTCTACGAGCTGGTGCCCGATGCCGTCCCCCCGTCCGCCTGAGCCCCCCGCCATGACGCTCCCGCCAGCGGGCCCTCGTCCGGCGCTCGCCCCTGATCCTCGCGGCCGTCGTCCTCCTGGCTGGAGCCGCCGTCCTCGCCGCCCAGGGACACCGCGAGGCGGCCGGCCTCAGCCTGCAGATCGTCACGGTGGTCCCCGTGCCGATCGCCCTCGAACGCGCCCACCGGGTCCGCCTGCCCACCGCGCTGCATGCGATGTACGCGGCCCTGCTGCTCGTCGCACCGTGGGTGGGTGCCGCGCTCGGCGGCTACGACGCCTGGCCGTGGTGGGATGCCCTCGTGCACTTCTACTCCGGCGTGCCGATCGCGCTCGGGTGCGTCTTCCTGCTGGGCATCGCGGCCGCGCGCCGTGGGCTGGTCCTGCCGCCCGGGCTCGAGGCGCTCCTCGTGATGGCCCTGCACTCGCTCGTGGCCCTGGCGTGGGAGATCGCCGAGTTCACCGCCGACCAGGCGCTCGGCGCGCAGACGCAGAAGGGCAACACGGACACCATGACGGACATGATCGTCGGCACGCTCGGGGCCCTGATCGTGGCGTTCGCCCTGTACGCGCACCGCACCCGCGGCCGCTTCGCCTGGCTCTCGCGCTTCACCGGGGCCTGACGGGAGACGCCGACGCCGACGCCGCGTCCCCGGTCCCGGCTCGCTTAGTCCCGCTCGGCCGCCGCCGCGAGCCGGCCCAGGCCCTTCTCGAAGTCCCGGCCGACGCCCGCTCGGGGCCGGAGGAGGCCTGCGTCATGTCCGGGTCGGCGTCCCGCCACGGGGACCAGCCCTGCCCCGCGCGGAGGTCCTCGATCAGGGCGCCCTCTCACCGCCGCAGGAACGCATCCACCCGGCGCACCGCCTCCGGGTGGCCGCTGGCGGCGCTGATCGCCGCGGTCTCCCGGTCCAGGTGCTCGGCGTACCCGACGATCTCCGGGCCGCGCAGCAGCGCCTTCGTCGGCCCGTAGGCGTGCACCGCGCCGGCGGCGAGCTCGTCCTCGAGCGCGGCCAGCCGCGCCTCGAACTCGTCACCGCTCACGGCCTCGGAGGCCACACCCCACTCCACGGCCTCGGCCCCGGTCAGGCGGCGGCCCCGCAGAGTGAGCTCCGCAGCCCGCACCGGCCCCACGGCCCGCGGCAGCCACCAGGAGACCCCCGTGTCCGGCACCAGCCCGATCCCCGCGTAGGCCGCCAGCAGCAGGGCGTCGTCCCGCACGAGCACCACGTCCGCGTTGAGCACCAGCCCCAGCCCGGCCCCGGCCGCCGTGCCGTTCACGCCGGCCACCACCAGCAGCCGGGAGCGCACAAGGGCCAGGGCCACCTCGCTCGCCGCATCCGCGAGCTCGCGCAGCACCGCGGGGCGCTCCGCGGGGCTCGCCGCCCCCATCGCCGCCACGTCTCCGCCGCCGCAGAAGAACCGGCTGGCACCGGTGAGGGTCAGCACGTGCACGTCCGGGTCCGCCTCGGCCGCCCGCACCGCCGCGGTCAGCTCTCGCGCCATCGCCAGGCTCAGCGCGTTGCCCTGCGCGGGGCGGTCCAGGGTCAGGCGCACGACGCCGGGACGGGCCTCCACCCGCACCGTTGCCACGTCCGCGGCGCCGCCGTCGACGCTCACGCGAACGCGCTCATCCCGGTCAGGTCCCGGCCGAGGATCAACGCCTGCACGGACTCGGTGCCCTCGTAGGTGTGCAGCGCCTCGACGTCGGCGAAGTGCCGCATCACCCGGTGTTCCAGGAGGATGCCGTTGCCGCCGAGCATGTCCCGGGCGATCTGCGCCACCCGCCGCGCGCCCCGGGTGCAGGCGTACTTCAGCAGGGAGGCCTGCTCGTCACGCAGCTGCCCGGCCGCCTGCAGGCGGGCTACGGCCACGCAGCGGGTCTGCATCGCGGTCACCTCGTCCAGCATCTGCGCGAGCCGTTCCTGCACCATCTGGTGCGCTCCCAGCGGCTTGCCGAACTGCTCGCGCTGCCGGGCGTAGGCCAGCGCAGCCTCGAACATGGCGGTCGCGTGACCCAGCGCGGACCAGCCCACGTTCACGCGGGTGGCCACCAGCACGCGCGCGGCGTCCTTGAACGTCGCCACGCCCGGCAGCCGCGCGTCGTCGCCGACTCGTACGTCAGTCAGCGAGATCTCGGCCTGGTGGATCGCCCGCAGCGCGCCCTTGCCCGTGATCACCTCGGCCTCGTAGCCGGGCGTGGACTGCTCCACCACGAAGCCCTTGACCTGGCCGTCCTCGGTGTCGCGCGCCCACACGATCGTGATGCCCCCGGCAGCCCCGTTGCCTATCCACTTCTTGGCGCCGTTCAGCACCCAGCCGCCGGCGCCGTCGGGCCGCGCGGACGTCTCGAGGGACACCGAGTCCGAGCCGTGCAGCGGCTCCGTGAGCGCGAACCCGCCCGGCAGCGTGCCGCGCGCCACCGGCTCGAGGTACCGCTCCTTCTGCTCCGGGCTCGCGCAGTGCACCAGGGCGCGCAGCACGAGCCCGCCCTGCACCGCCGCCGCGGCCGCCATCGACCCGTCCGCCCGGGAGATCTCCATCGCCACCAGGCCCGCCGCCAACGGGGACATCACCGCGTGCCCCGGCACCTCCAGTCCATCGGTGAGCAGGTCCAGTTCGCCCGCCCGCGCCACCAGGTCCAACGGGTACTCCGCCCGGTCCCAGTGCCCGTCGATCCGCTCGAGCACCTCCCGGCCGTAGGCGCGGGCGCGGTCCCAGTGCGCGCGGTCCTGCTCCGTCGCCTCCCCGAACGCGTCCAGGTAGTCGACGTCCAGGGGCGTGACGACGTCGTAGGTCGGCTTCTGCGTGCGCGTCACCGGGCCTCCTGCGTCCGCTCGGCGCGCAGCGCGCGCTTGAGGAGCTTGCCCGACTGGTTCCGCGGCAACTCCGCCACGAAGTCCACGCGCTTGGGCACCTTGAAGTCCGCCAGGCGTTCCTTCACGTGGGTGCGCACGGTCTCCGCGGTCAGCTCGGCGCCCTCCTTGAGCACGACGACGGCGGTCACCGCCTCGATCCAGCGCTCGTCCGGCAGGCCGATGACGGCGACCTCGGCCACCTCGTCGAGCTCGTAGATCGCGTCCTCGACCTCGCGCGGCGCGACCAGCACGCCGCCCGTGTTGATGACGTCCTTGATGCGGTCCACCACCTGGATGTAGCCGGCCGCGTCCTGGGTGACCTGGTCACCGGAGCGGAACCAGCCGTCGTCGGTGAAGGCGTCCGCGGTGGCATCCGGGCGGTTCCAGTAGCCGGAGAGCAGCTGCGGCGAGCGGTACTGGATCTCACCGGGCTCTCCGGGCGCGGCGGGGGCGCCGTCGGCCGTCATCACCCGCGCCTCCACGTGGAACACGGGGCGGCCGCACGAGGCCGGCCGCGCGTCGTGCTCCTCGGGGCGCAGTACGGTGCACAGCGGGCCCAGCTCGGACTGGCCGAAGCAGTTGTAGAAGCCGATGCCCGGCTGGCTCTGGCGCAGGCGCTGCAGCACGGTCACCGGCATGATCGAGGCGCCGTACTGGGCCTTGCGCAGCGAGGAGAGGTCGCGCGTGGCCAGGTCCGGGTGGTTCGCCAGCGGCACCCAGACCGTAGGAGCCAGGAACAGGGAGCCGATGTGCTCGGTCTCCACGAGCTCGAGCATCCGGGGGATGTCCGGGGCGGGCAGCAGGCGCACCGTGGCGCCGAGGCTCAGGTAGGGGAGCAGGAACACGTGCATCGCGGCCGAGTGGTACAGCGGCATGGCCACGAGGGGGCGGTCCTCGGCCGTGAAGTCCAACGCGATGATCGAGGAGAGGTACTCCGCCACGAGCGCCCGGTGGGACATCATGGCGCCCTTGGGGGTGGAGGTGGTGCCGGAGGTGTAGAGCAGTTGGGCCAGGTCGGTGGCCGACACCTCCGCCTCCGGGGCGGCGGCGTCCAGCGTCTCGTCCCGGGCGGTCTG
The DNA here is from genome assembly GCF_017168445.1 of Micrococcus sp. KRD026. Classification (NCBI taxonomy): domain Bacteria; kingdom Bacillati; phylum Actinomycetota; class Actinomycetes; order Micrococcales; family Micrococcaceae; genus Micrococcus; species Micrococcus sp. KRD026. The sequence continues at coordinate 17,572 of NZ_JABFBA010000015.1, forward strand.
AAGCACGGAGGGCTCGGCGTGGCCCGCGGGGAGCATGGTCCACACGTGCCGCAGAGCCGACGCGCGGCCCTCGGCCCGGACCTGGTCGACGCGCTCGAGCATGCCGGCGTCGGCCACGAGCAGCTCCGCGCCGGAGTCCTCGAGGGCGTGCGCGAGCTCGCCGCCCTTGAGCGCGAAGTTCACGGGCACGTGCACGTAGCCGGCCGTGATGCAGGCCAGGAAGAGCAGTGCGTAGGCGTCCGAGTTGGTGGCGTAGGCGGCCACCCGGGTGCCGGCCGGCAGGCCGGTGTCCTGGAGACGGCGGGCCACGCGGTGCGCTCCGTCCCGGAGCTGGGCGTAGGTCCAGTCGCGGTCCTCGAAGCGCAGGGCGACGGCCTGCGGGGAGCGGGCGACCGCGCGTGCGAACACGCGGCCGATCGTGTCCTCCGGGGCGGGGGAGAGGTGGGCGGCGGGTGATCTGGCCGGGCATGGGAACCTCCGGGGGATGGGTCAGAGACGTTCGATCACGGTGACGTTGGCCTGGCCGCCGCCCTCGCACATGGTCTGCAGGCCGTAGCGGCCGCCGCTGCGCTCGAGCTCGTGCAGCAGGGAGGTCATCAGCCGGGCGCCGGTGGCGCCGATGGGGTGGCCCAGGGCGATCGCCCCGCCGTTGACGTTGACCTTCGCCGGGTCCGCGCCGGTCTCGGTCAGCCAGGCCAGCACGACGGCGGCGAACGCCTCGTTGATCTCCACGAGGTCCATGTCGTCGATGGTCAGGCCCATGCGGTCGAGCGCGTACGCCGTCGCCGGGATCGGGGCGGAGAGCATCATCACGGGGTCGGCGCCGCGGGCGGAGATGTGGTGGATGCGGGCTCGCGGGGTGAGACCGTGGCGGTGCACGGCCTCCTCGGAGGCGAGCAGGAGGGCGGCCGCGCCGTCGGACATCTGGGACGCGGTGGCCGCGGTGTGCAGCCCGCCGGGGACGATCGGGTCGAGCGAGGCGATCTTCGTGGCGTCCGGGGTGCGGGGGCCCTCGTCCGCGGTGAGGCCGGCGAGGGGTAGGATCTCGCGGTCGAAGCGACCGTCGGTCTGCGCGGCGAGCGCACGCTCGTGGGAGCGCACCGCGAACTCCTCCAGGGCGTCACGGTCCAGGTTCCAGTGCCGGGCCATCATCTCGGCCCCGCGGAACTGGGAGATCTCCTCGCTCCCGTAGCGGGCGGCCCAGGACTCGGAGCCGGTGAACGGGTCGGGGAAGCCGAGATCGCGGGCGGCCGTGTTGGACCGGGAGAGCGGGATCGCGCTCATGGACTGGACGCCACCGGCGACGACGAGGTCCGCCGTCCCGCTCATGACGGCCTGCGCGGCGTAGTGGACCGCCTGCTGGCCGGAGCCGCACTGGCGTTCGACCGTGGTGCCGGGGACGTCCTCGGAGAGCCCGGCCGCGAGCCAGGCGTTGCGCGCCACGTCCATGGCCTGCGGGCCGAGCTGGTCGATGCAGCCGAGGATGACCTCGTCGTATTCGGCTGAGTCGATGTCCTGGCGGCCGACGAGCTCGCGCAACGGCGCGGCCGCCAGGTCGAGGGGATGCACACCGGCGAGCCCCTTCCCTCGGCGACCCACGGGGGTGCGGACGGCGTCGATGATGTAGGCCTCGGGCATGGGGGCTCCTCCGGACGGCGGGGACGTGACGCCGATCATGCTATTGCTTGGACGTCCAACGATCAAGAGTGTGACGGGATCCGTCGCGGCGGCGTGGAGGAGCGCCGTTTCGTCAACGAAAGCGGCTCGGGGCGCGCCGTTTCGGCTACGAAAGCGCTGGGGCGGGCGTCGCCATACCCTGGTCAGGACCCCCTGCCCCGGGCCTAGCGTAAGGACCAGCGGCATGCACCCGTGCCGCCGAGACGAGAGGAACCGGCCATGACCACCCCGCACACCCCCGACCCCCAGGACGCCCGGCGCGCACGCGAGGCGACGGACGAGACCTCCGGCGTCGCGTTCGACGGCGACACGCCCCCCGCCGAGGGTGCAGGCGTCGGCCCGCACAACCCGGGCATGGACGTGGAGCAGACCGGCGAGCGCTCGGCCGGCAAGATCGTGCTCGGGCTGATCATCGCCCTCGTGGTCATCGGCGTCCTGGTGTTCATCCTGGGCCGCGTCGCCGGCCTCGGCTGAGCCGCGGCGCAGACGCCTCGAGCACGCCACCGGCCCATCGCGACCACGGGGCGGGCACCGATCCGTCGGTGCCCGCCCCGTGGTCGTGTCCGCTCCGCGGTGATGCCGTTCAGCGGCGACTCCGCGCCCGCGCAGCGGTCAGAAGCCGCCGCCCACGGTCCGGCGGCCACCCGCCGTGCGTCGGCCGGCGGCACCGGACCGGCCGCGGGAGGCGAGGGCCCCGCCGAGCAGCCCGCCCAGCAGGCCGGTGCCGAGGCCGCCCGTGGACCGGGCCGAGGGTCCGAAGCCGCCGCGGTACGCACCGGAGCTGCGCCCGCGCGTCGTGCTTCCGGCGCCGCGGCGCGAGAGCTCACGCAGCGCCAGACCGCCGAGCGTGCCCAGGAGGGCACCGCCCAGGCCGCTGGACCGGCGTCCCTGAGAGCGGGCCTGCCGGCCGAAGCCGGGGGACCGGCCGATGTGCGCACCGATGGTGGGTCGGCTGGAGCGGCGGCCACCGCCGCCGAGAGTGCGGGTGAGGCTGGAGAGGATGCCCATGGTGTCCTCCTCGGACGTCGTGCCGGCCACTCGTGCGTGGCCGGTCGGGTGCGCCTCAACCTAGGCGCCGACCCCCGCACGGTGTCCAGACCGCGCCTCCTCATGCATCGAGGCGGGATATCCACCCCACGGCCGCCCGCGGCAGCCGGATGGGGTCGATATCCCGCCTCGAAACGCGCGGGCGGGGGCGTCAGTCCTGGAGCGGGGAGGTCTTCGGCTCGTCCCGCCAGAGGGCCACGTTCCGCGCCTCGGGCAGGTCGGAGAGGTGGAAGCCCGGATCCATGCCCGCCTTGAGCTTGCGCTCGTAGTCCCGGAGCAGCTTCACGGCCAGCCCGCCCAGCGGGATGATCGCCACGAGGTTGATGGTCGCCATGAGGGCCGCGAACGTGTCCGCGAGGTTCCACACCAGCGCCACGGAGCCGAGCGCGCCGCCGACCACGCACACCAGCACGAGCACGCGGAACACGCTGATGGCCCGACCCGCGTGGCGGCCGGCCAGGTACCGGATGTTGGCCTCACCGTAGTAGGTGTTGCCCAGCACGGAGGACCAGGCCAGGAAGAAGATGATGACGGTCAGCGCCGGGCCGGCCCACGCGCCCACGGCCTGCTGGAGCGCACCCTGGGTCACCTGCATGCCGAGCGCCTCCCCGCGTCCGTAGGCCGGGTTGGAGAGCAGGATGACGAACGCGGTGGCCGAGCACACGATCAGGGTGTCGAAGTAGACGCCCAGGGACTGCACGAAGCCCTGCTTGGCCGGGTGGGAGACGGCCGCGGTGGCGGCGGCGTTCGGGGCGGAGCCCATGCCGGCCTCGTTGGAGAACATGCCGCGGCGCACGCCCTGCATCACCATCGTCATGCCGACGGCGGCGCCCGCGACCTCGCGCAGGCCGAACGCGTGGCCCACGATCAGCGCGATCATGCCCGGGACCTCGGTGATGTTGACGACCATCACGATCAGGGCCAGGAAGATGTAGAACGTGGCCATCACGGGGACCAGCACGTTGGTCACGGCCGAGAGCCGGCGCACGCCGCCGAAGATCACGAGGCCGGTGAGGGCGGCCAGGCCCAGGCCCACGATCCACGCGGTGGTGGAGGACGCGCCCCAGTTGGCCTGCACGGACTCGGAGATCGAGTTGGACTGCACGGCGTTGAACACGAAGCCGTAGGTCACGGTGATGGCGACGGCGAACACGGCCGCCAGCCACTTCGCGCCCAGACCGTCGCGGATGTAGTACGCGGGCCCGCCGAAGTAGCCGTCCGCGCCCTTCTGCTTGTACAGCTGGGCCAGCGTGGACTCGACGAACGCGGTGGCGCCGCCGATGATCGCCAGCAGCCACATCCAGAACACGGCGCCCGGGCCGCCGATCACGATCGCGATCGCCACGCCGGCCACGTTGCCGGTGCCCACGCGCGAGGCCGCCGAGATGGTGAAGGCGCGGAACGGACTCACGCCGTCGTTCTCGAACCCGGTCTGGGACTTGGCCGTCACCGACCGCAGCATCTCCGGGAGCATGCGCACCTGCACGCCCACGGTCCGGATGGTGAACCACACCCCGGCCACGAAGAGCAGCGCCATCACGACGTACCAGTACTTGTCGTTGAAGGCCGTGACGGCCGCTGTGATCTGTTCCACTGTCGCTTCCACAGCCCCACCCTAGAGGCTGGGGCGGAGGACGCGGAATCGGGGCCGGGGTCAACCGGCGGCGGCGTCGTCCTCGACGCGGAGCTGGATCAGCTGCCCCATCCGCTCGGGCAGGTCCCCCTCGGGGGTGCCGACGCTGGCGTGGCGGGCGGCGGCCCGGGCGAGGTCGTCGGCCAGTTCGTTGCCGTGCACCCCCACGTGGCCCTTGACCCACGTGGTGTCCACCTGGACGTCCGCGGCCTGCGCCAGGTCGACGGCGGCCAGCAGGCGCCGCAGGGTGCGGCGGATGCGCTCGCCCCGGGCGCCGCCGAGGGTGAGCCGCTCGCGGCGGGCGGCGTTGAGCAGGGCCAGCGCGGCGCGCGAGTCCGAGTGGATGGTGACCCGGCCGCCGGGGGTGCCCGCCCACGCGCAGATCACGTGCCCCAGCACGAGCGCCTCGAGTTCCACCTCGAGCGGCATCGTGGCCCCGGCCACGGCCTGCACGGCCCACATGCTCGGCCCGGCGACGGCGGCCGCCCCGCCGATGCGGGAGCCGCGCAGCACGGAGCCGTCCACGTACACGTCCGTCACGTCCGCCTCGTCCGCGAACGTGAGGCTGTGGGTCACCCCGGGCAGGTTGCGGCGCAGGAAGCGGTCCGTGCGGCGGCGGGAGAGGAAGACGCCGGAGGAGCGGCGCAGCGCGTCCTCCTCCTCCTGGGCGGCCTCGATGGCCTCGAGCGGGATCCGGGCCGCGCCCGTCTGGGCGACCGTCTCCGGGTCCACGTCCGGCAGCAGGTAGCTGGAGCGCTGCGTGCCCACGGGGGACTCGTCGAGCCGGTAGGAGACCACGCGCGTGTCCACGGGGGCGAGGACCTCGAGCAGAGAGAGCAGCTCGGCGTCCCGGTCCGAGCGCAGCCGCACGATCACCGGGCGCTCTGGCGGCAGGTCGACGGTGACGGTGGACCAGAAGGCGCTCAGATGCGCCGTGCCGACCATCCCGGTGTAGACGTGGCCGCGGACGTCGTCGCCGAGCTCGCGCAGCTCGAGCTCGCGGGCCACGTAGACGATGCCCCCCGTCGTCGGATGCAGGTCCAGGCGGAGGGCGGGGCCGTGGTCCACGCCGGGCAGCATGGCCAGCGGGCTGGCCACCACGCGGACGCCGTCCCGGCGGATCCGGGTGCGCGGCGGGGAGGGACGGGGCACGACGGGGCCGGTGCGCGTGAGGTCGACGCCGTTCCGGTCCCGCGGGGTGCCCCGAGGCCGGCGGGCACGGACCACGCGCAGCGGGCGGTGCTGCTCCTCCGCCTTGGCGCCCGGGCCACGGAAGTCCCAGCCCACGTCGACGAGCGCCGCGGGGTGTGCGGGCTCGACGTCGTGATGCAGCGTCCGGTCCACGACCGTCCGCGGGTGGTTGATCCGTGCTCCCATGGCTTCGCCGGCTGTGTCGAAGGGGACCGCGCCGGAACTGTGAGCCGGGTCCGGCGGGCCATGCTGGTCCTGCGGCGGTCGGGCGGGATCGCCGTGGACGAAGGGGACGACCCGTCCCGACCTGTTCTGCTCTGGGCGACCTTACCGAGCGCACCTGTGAGGAGGCAGGTCTCCTCTCCTCGGCCTCCCGCGCGGCGGCGCCGGACGGGGGCTCAGAGCGGGTCCGTGCGGTGCCGCTGCACGTCCGGGCCGGTCGGCACGCCGAGCGCCTGCGCCTGCGCGCGCTGCTGCCGCAGGGACACGGTGCCCAGCAGCAGCGCCAGGGCCCGCTCCCCGTCCTCCGGGGTGTCCGCCGCCTCGGTGAGCAGACGGTGCAGGCCGAGACCGCCCAGCCCGAGCGCGAGGGCGGAGAGCACCACGTCCGCCCCGTCCCGGTGCCGCAGCAGGGCGGCCTCCGCGGCCTCGGCGCAGCCCGCCAGGTCCGTGACGCGGCGGGCGCGCACGGTCTCCTCCGCCTCGGCGACGATCCGGTCCGCCACCCGCGCCAGCAGCGACTGCTTGTCCGGCACGTGCCAGTACAGCGCGGAGGCCTGCACGCCCAGCACCCCGGCCACGCGCCGCATGGACAGGTCGCCCATGCCGAAGTCCTGCAGGATCCCGACGGCCGCGTCCACCACGTCCTGGGCGGTCAGCCGGGGGCGGGGTGCGGGCGGTGCGGGCGGGGTCATGCCTGAGAGGCTACCGCCGGCCGTCCTCCTCCGCCGCGATGCGTCCCCCCGCGCCGAGGCGCACGGTGCGGTCGGCCATCACGGCGGCCTCCGCGAGGTCGTGGGTGACGACGACGCCGGTCGTCCCCGCCGCCCGCAGCACCGCCCGGATGTCCTCGGCCAGGCGCCGGCGCAGGTCCGCGTCGAGCGCGGACAGCGGCTCGTCCAGCAGGAGCACCCGCGGGGCCGGGGCCAGCGACCGGGCCAGCGCCACGCGCTGGGCCTGCCCGCCGGAGAGCCGCTGCACAGGCCGGTCCGTGAGCTCGGTCAGGCCCACCAGGTCCAGCAGCTCGGCCACGCGCGCCCGCCGCCGGGCCCGGTCCCAGCCGGCGGACTCGAGGCCGTACGCCACGTTCCGGCCCACGGTCCGGTGCGGGAACAGCTGCCCGTCCTGGAACACCATCCCCACGCCCCGGCGGTGCGTCGGCACCGCGGCCACGTCCCGCCCGTCGAGCTCCACCGTGCCCGCCACGACGTCCTCGAGCCCGGCGATCCCGCGCAGGATCGTGGACTTGCCCGAGCCGGAGGCGCCCACGAGCGCCACGATCTCCCCGGCGGCCACGTCCAGGTCCGTCCCCCGCACGGGGGTGGAGCCGTCCGGGTAGCGGATCGCCACGTCCCGGAGCCGGAGGGAGGCCCCCGTCGTCGTCGGCGTCATCACAGACCTCCCGCCCCGGCCGGGCCCCGGGGGCGCAGCCGCTCGCACACCAGCATGATCCCGGCGCTCAGCACGGCCAGCACCGTGGCCGCCGCGAGCGCCATCCCGTAGTTGTCCGCGCCCGGCCGGCCCAGCAGCCGGGCGATCAGCACCGGCAGGGTGGGCGCGGACGGGCTCGCCAGGAAGCTCGTGGCCCCGAACTCGCCCAGGGACACCGCGAAGGCGAAGCCCGCGGCCACGCCCACGCCGCGGGCGAGGAACGGGCCGTCCACGGTGGCCAGCACCCGCCACGGGCCCGCCCCGAGGGTGCGCGCGGCCTCCCGCAGCCGGGGGTCCACCGCCGCGAGCACGGGCACGAGCGCCCGCACCGCGAGCGGCAGCGCCACCACCGCCTGGGCCAGCGGCACGAGCACGCCCGAGGCCGCCAGCTCCGGGAACGCGGCCCGCAGGGACACGACGAAGCCGAAGCCCACGGTCACCGCGGACACGCCGAGCGGCAGGAGCAGGGCGCCGTCGAGGGCCCGCTGGGCCGCCAGCGCGGCGCGTGAGCGGAAGGGCCGGGTCAGCAGCAGGGCCAGCGGCACGGCCACCACGAGCGTCACGAGCGTGGCGTCCACGGCCACCCGCAGGGACTGTTCGAGCGCCTGGGCCGGCGTCGACCCGCCCACGAACCCGCTGCCCGCGCTCGTGGACAGCAGCCGATAGTTGCCCAGCCCCCAGCCGTGGCGGGTGTGGAAGGAGCGCAGCACGAGCGTGAGGATCGGGGCCACCACGAGCGCCACCACCGCGAGCATCACGGCCACCGGGGCCGCGTCCGCGCGCGTGAGCCGGGCCGGCGGCGTCTCCCGCAGGCGCAGCGCCCGCTGGGTGCGCGCCGCCGTCACGCCGGAGACCACGACGGCGGCCAGCACCACCGCGAACTGCAGCACGGAGAACACCGCCGCGGTCCGCAGGTCCAGGTAGACGGAGGTCTGCACCCAGATCTCCGACTCGAGCGTGCCGTAGCCGGGCCGGCCGAGCGTCTGGACGATGCCGAACGCGGACGCGCAGAACAGGAACACCAGGGCCGCGCTCGCGGCGATCGCCGGGGCGAGCTGGGGCAGCGTCACGGTGCGGAACGCCCGCCACGGCGAGGCGCCCAGGGTGCGGGCGGCCTCGGTCTGGCGCGGGTCCAGCGCGTTCCACAGCGCGCCCACCTGGCGCACCACCACGGACACGTTGAAGAAGACCATGGCCAGCACGACGGCGGTGGTCGTCTGGTCCAGCCCGGTGAAGCCCAGCGGTCCGCCGGGGGCGAGCAGGGCGCGGAACGCGACGCCGACCACCACCGTGGGCAGCACGAACGGCACGAGCACGAGGGCGCGGAGCACGGCCTGCCCCGGGACGCGACGCCGGTGCAGCACGAACGCGGTCGGCAGGCCGAGCGCCACCGAGACCACCGTGCCGGCGGCGGCCATCCCGAGCGTCTGGCCGAGGATGCGCCACGTGCGCTCGCGGGCGAGGGTCTCCCCGAAGGCGGTGAGGTCCACGGCGCCGGTGAACGCGTCGGCGTCGCCTCCGATCCCGCGCCAGAGCATGGCCGCCACGGGCCACGCGAAGAAGACGAGCAGGAAGGCGACCGGCAGGACGGCGGCCACCAGCCACCACGGGCCGAGCCCGTCCCCCCGGCCGCGGGCCCGCCGGCGCGGCAGGTCCGTGCCGGGGGCCGCGACCTCGGTGAGCGCGGACATCAGCGCCGGGAGGCCTCGGCCAGGGCGGTCCACTCCTTCAGCAGGTCCTCGCGGCGCTCGTCGATGCGGGCGGGGTCCGGGGTGATGGCGTCCTCGACGAGCGGCGCGTTCTGCGCCCACTCCTCGGGCAGCTGCACCGACTCGTCGATCGGGTACATGTACATCGACTCGGGCAGGGCGGACTGGACCTCCTCGGTGAGCATGAAGTCCACGAACGCCTGCGCGCCCTCGGGGTTCTTCGCGCCCTCGAGCACGCCGGCGTACTCGACCTGCGGGGTGCAGGAGTCCTCGATCACCTCGGTCTCGGGGGCGAACGCGGGGGAGGAGGAGTAGGAGAGCACCACCGGGAACTGGCCCTTGCCCTCGCCGCCGGAGAAGTCCGAGTTGTAGGCGTCGGACCAGCTGTCGGCGACCTTGCCGCCGTTCTCCATCAGGCCCCGCCACCAGTCCTGCCAGCCGTCGTCGCCGAACTTCTCCGTGGTGGCCGCGAGCAGCGCCAGGCCGGGGGAGGAGGCCACGGGGGAGGTGGCGACCGTCAGCTTCGCGTACTCGGGGTCGTCGAGCTGGTCGATCGAGGTGGGGGCCTCGACGTCGTGGGCCTCGAACCATGCCGGATCCGTGTTGAAGCACACCTGGCCCTGGTCCACCGGGGTCATGCGGTCCTCCACCATCCGGTCCTGTGCGGAGGCGGGCAGGTCCTGCGGGGTGTATTCGGCGACGACGCCCTCGCGGACGAGGCGGTGCGCCGAGTGGTCCTCCACGCCGTAGACGCCGTCCACGGTGGGCTCATCCTTGGCCAGCAGGAGCTGGTTCACCACGCTGCCGGCGTCGCCGGGGGCCGTCGTCTTCAGGGTGTAGCCGGACTCCTGCTCGAACTTCTGGACGAGCTCCTGGGGCAGGTTGAACGAGTCGTGCGTCATGATCGTCACCGTCGTCGGCTCGCCGCCGGCGCCGGCGGCGGACGACGACGCCCCGTCGCCGGACGAGCCGGACACCGAACAGCCGGTGAGGGCGAGGGCGGCCACTGAGAGGGCGGCGAGGGCGCGGTGCGGGGTGCGGGACATGGCGGTTCTCCTCTGGGACGGCAGAGGGGCCGGGACGAGGCCGCCACCGGAATCCCGGGACGACGTCGACCGGGAGACTCGACTTCCTTCGCCGGTGCGGACCGGAGCAGGTTCGAGGGTCTGCGGCGGACCGCACTCTCAGCGCCGCGCGGGCGCTCCCCTGTCGATGTGGACTGGTCCCGACCCTACCCCGTCCGGCCCGCGCATAGACTGCCCGCGTGAGCGCCGCACAGCCCGCGGGGGTGACCCCGCCGCCCGCCTCGTCCAGCCCCGCCTCCGACTGGGACATCCGCCGCCCCCACCGCATGTGGCCGCGCATGCTGGTGATCGTCCTGACGCTCGCGGGCCTGGTGCTGGTGGTGCAGTTCTTCCAGGGGATCGCCTCCATCGCGGCGCCCGTCTTCCTGGGGCTGAACCTCGTGATCGTGGCCTACCCCCTGCAGGCCTGGCTCATCCGCCGGGGCCTGCACCCCGTGCTCGGGGCCGCCACCACCGTCCTGCTGGTCGTCGCGGTGATGGCCGTGTTCGGGGGCATGATGGTGTGGTCCGGCCTCGAGCTGGTGGCGGAGCTGCCCAAGTACGCGGACCGCTTCCAGCAGATCGTCCTGGACGTCTCGCACTGGCTCAACGAGCGCGGCGTGACCCCGGACATGGTGTCCCAGCAGCTGGCCTCGATCGACATGAGCGCCGTCACCGGGACGGCCGTCAGCGCCATCACGAAGATCGCCACGAACGTCTACGCGGTCTTCGGCCTGCTCGTCACCGTGATCATGGGCATGTTCTTCCTCGCGATGGACTCGATGGACGTCGAACGCCGCGTCCGCCTGCTCAGCACCGCCCGCCACGAGTTCGGCCACGCCCTGGTCGAGTTCGCCCAGGGCGTGCGCCGCTACTGGGTGGTCACCACGGTGTTCGGCCTGATCGTGGCGGTGCTGGACGTGATCGCCCTCATGCTGATCGGCGTCCCGCTCGCGCTCGTGTGGGGCGTGCTCAGCTTCCTCACCAACTACATCCCGAACATCGGCTTCATCATCGGCCTGCTGCCGCCGGCCGTCCTGGGCCTGGCGGCGGGCGGCTGGTCCGACTTCCTGTGGGTGGTGGTCAGCTACTCGGTGCTGAACTTCGTGCTGCAGTCCGTGATCCAGCCCAAGGTGGCCGGCGACGCGATCGGCGTGATCCCCACCGTCAGCTTCCTCTCCCTGCTCTTCTGGGCCTGGGTCCTCGGCCCGCTCGGCGCCATCCTCGCGCTGCCCTGCACGCTGCTGGCCAAGGCCGTGCTGATCGACGCCGACCCGAACGCCCGCTGGATCAACGCGCTCATCGCCTCGGACCTGAAGGGGATGGAGCGCCGTCAGTCCTCGCTCCTGGAACGGCTGCGCCCGGCGGCCTGGCGCTCGGACGCGCACGGGGGAGACGAGGACCGCGCCCCGACGGACGGCGGGGACGACGACGGCCCCGCGACCGACGAGGTCACGGGCGGGGCTGGAGCAGCACCAGGTCGTTGAGCGCGCCGGCCAGCCGCAGCAGCGGCGGGGCGGGGAACGACAGCTGGGGCAGCCCCGGGTGCAGTGCCGCGCACGCGGCGGCCGCGGCCTCCTCGCCCGCGGCGTCCTCGAACGCCGGCCGCAGCACCGCAGCGCCCAGCGGCAGCGTGTCCAGGAGGGAGCGGGGGCCCCGCTCGGCCGGGTCGTACGCGGCGGGCTGCGCCGCCCCGGTCACCGTGCGCACGCGCAGGGGCCGGCCGGCGGCGTCGTCGGCGCCCTGCAGGAAGCGCAGCGCCGCCGCCGCGTAGGGGTGCTCGGGGTGGAACCGGTCGCCGCGCCAGTGCACGGCGGCCTCGCCGTCGCCCCCCAGCCGCACCCACGAGGCCAGGTGGCCGGGCCCGCCCCACGGCCCGGTGTCCGGCCGCGGTGCCGGCGGCACCCACAGCACCCGGGTGATCCCCAGCAGGGCGGCGAACTCGGCGGCCACCTGGCCGGGGGTCCACGCGCCGTTGATCCGCCCGTCCAGCACGGGGTCCGCGGCCACCACGGCCGTCCCCTCGCCGTCGCTCACCCAGGCCCCGCGCGGGGCGCACAGCAGGGGGGTGAGCAGCGGCAGTCCCGCCGCCTCCGCCACGGCCGTCGCGGCCGCGCCGTCGAGCGGCCCGGTCCCGGTCAGGCCCGCGGCGCTGCGCCAGGCGACGGCGGCCAGGCCCTCGGGGCGGCGGACGAAGCTCGGCCCGGTGCGGCCCAGCAGCGGTGAGCCCACCGGCGCGCGCAGCAGGTCCACCTCCGGGGGCACCAGCCGCGCCGCCCCGGCGTCGCGCGGGTGGGCGAGCACGGTGACCGGCAGCACGGCGGCGAGCGTCTCGGCCAGGCCCACGACGGCGTCCCGCGTCTCCTCCAGCAGCGTCGGCACCGGGTGGCGGTGGGGCAGGACGAGCCAGGCCCGCTCGGGCGGATCCTCGGGTCCGGGCACGGGCACGACGACGTCCCGGCGCTCCCGCGCGTCGGTGGGGGCGGGGTCGACGGCGGCCATGGCGGACGGGCTCCTGGGAAGACGGCGGCGACGCGCGGGCGCGTCGAGGGGATGTCCATCGAGCATAGGCGTCGAACAGGAAGCCGCGGCGGTTTGACCTGTGACCCGGAACACGTGCAGAGTGCGGCCATGACCGCGATGTTCTCCGCCCAGGACCACGACGATCTCGACCGGGTCCTCGGCGCGACCGGCGGGATCCCCGACCCCGCCGACCTGCACGCCCTCGCCGACGACGCCGTCGCGCAGGTGCGGCGTTGGCTCGCCGAGTCCCGCGACCATGAGGCCGACTTCGCGGCCCGCCAGCTGGCGGGCGCCTTGAAGGAGCCGGGCGGCCTCGACTTCATCGTGCGCTTCGTGGACCACGTGGTCCGCCCCGAGGACCCCGCGATCGCCGCTCGGGCGCTGCGGGAGCTCGCCGGCCGCGCCCCCGGCTTCCTGCCCCCGGCACTGCGCGCCGTCCTCGGCGTCGGCGGCCGCGCGGCCCCGCTCGTGCCGCGCATCGCCGTCCCCACGGCCCGCCGCGTGCTGCGGCACATGGTCTCCCACCTGATCGTCGACGCGCGGGACCGGCAGCTCGGCAAGGCCATCGCGGCCCTGCGCGACGAGCACACCCGGCTGAACATCAACCTGCTGGGCGAGGCGATCCTCGGTCAGGGCGAGGCGGACCGCCGGCTCGAGGGCATCGCCGCGCTGATCCGCCGCGACGACGTCGACTACGTGTCCGTGAAGGTCTCCGCCGCCACCGCCCCGCACGCGCCCTACGCGTTCGACGAGGCCGTCGCGGACATCACCGAGCGGCTCACCCCGCTGTTCGAGCTCGCCCGGGACCGGGACACCTTCATCAACCTGGACATGGAGGAGTACCGCGACCTCGACCTCACGCTCAACGTGTTCACCGCCCTGCTCGAGCAGCCGGGCCTGCGCGACTACGAGGCCGGCATCGTGCTGCAGGCCTACCTGCCGGACGCGCTCGCGGCCATGGTGCGCCTGCAGGAGTGGGCCGCGCGCCGCGTCGCCGCCGGCGGCGCCCCGGTCAAGGTGCGCGTGGTCAAGGGCGCCAACCTGCCCATGGAGCGGATGCAGGCCTCCCTCACGGGCTGGCCGCTGGCCACGGTGGGCTCGAAGCAGGAGGCGGACACCAACTACAAGCGCGTGCTCAACTACGCGCTCACCCCGGAGCATCTGGCCCACGTGCGCATCGGCGTGGCCGGGCACAACCTCTTCGACGTCGCCCTCGCCCACCGGCTGATCGAGCACCGCGGCCTCGACCCGGCCGCGGTGGAGTTCGAGATGCTGCTCGGCATGGCCACCGGCCAGGCCGCCGCCGTCCGGGCCGACGTCGGCGCCCTGCTGCTCTACACGCCCGTGGTGCGGCCCGAGGAGTTCGACGTGGCGATCTCCTACCTCGTGCGCCGCCTCGAGGAGGGCGCCTCCCCGGAGAACTTCATGTCCGCCGTGTTCGACCTGGACGCGGACGCGGACCTGTTCGCCCGCGAGGAGGAGCGCTTCCGCGCCTCGCTGCGCCACCTGGACGCGGCCGTGCCCCGTCCGAACCGCCTCCAGGACCGGTCCCGCGGGGAGGACGGGCCGACCCCCGCCCCCGTGGACGGCTTCGCCAACACCCCGGACACGGATCCCGCGCTGCCCGGCAACCGGGGGTGGGCCCGCCGGATCCTCGCGGCCGTCCCGGGCTCGGACCTCGGGACGGACACCGTCCGCGCCCACCGCGCCACCACGGCCGACGACGCCCGCGCCGCCATCGCCGCCACCACCGACCCCGGCGCCCGCTGGGGCTCGCTCACCGGCCTCGAGCGCGCCGACGCGCTGGACGCCGTCGGACGGGCCCTGCACGCCGGCCGGGCCCGCCTGCTGGAGGTGGCCGCCGCCGAGACCGGCAAGACCCTGGACCAGGGCGACCCCGAGGTCTCCGAGGCCGTGGACTTCGCGCACTACTACGCGCGCCTGGCCCGCGGCCTGGACGCGGTGGAGGGCGCTCGCGCCGTGCCCGTCCGCCTGACCGTGGTGATCCCGCCGTGGAACTTCCCCGTGGCCATCCCGGTCGGGGGCGTCCTCGCCGCGCTCGGGGCCGGCTCGCCCGTGGTGTTCAAGCCGGCCCCGCAGTCCGAGCGGACGGGCGCGGTCGCGTGGGAGCTGATCGTGGCCGGGCTGCGGGACTCGGGGCTGTTCGACGACCGCGGCCCGCTCGCCGGGCACGACCCCGCGGACCTCGTGCGCCTGGTGACGCTGGCGGACGAGGACGAGGCGGAGGTCGGCGCGGCGCTCGTGACCGACCCGGCCGTCGAGCGGCTCATCCTCACCGGCAGCTGGGACACCGCACGGCTGTTCAAGGGGATGCGCCCCGACCTGCACCTGCTCGCCGAGACCTCCGGCAAGAACGCCGTGATCGTGACCCCGTCCGCGGATCTGGACCTGGCCACGAAGGACGTGGTCCAGTCCGCTTTCGGTCACGCCGGCCAGAAGTGCTCGGCGTCCTCCCTCGTGGTGCTCGTCGGCTCCGTGGCCACCTCCGAGCGCTTCCACCGGCAGCTGCTGGACGCCGCCTCGTCCCTGCACGTGGCGCACCCCGCGGACCCGCGCGCCGAGATGGGCCCCGTGATCGAGGCCCCCGGCGAGAAGCTGCGCCGCGGGCTCACCGAGCTCGGCCCGGGGGAGCGGTGGGCCCTGCGCCCGCGGCCGCTGGACGAGACGGGTCGCCTGTGGAGCCCGGGCATCCGCTCCGGCGTCCGCCCCGGCGCCGACGCCCACCTCACCGAGTACTTCGGCCCCGTGCTGGCCGTGATGACGGCCGAGACGCTCGAGGAGGCGATCGGGATCGTGAACGCCGTGGACTACGGCCTCACCTCCGGGCTGCACTCGCTGGACCGGGAGGAGATCGACGTGTGGCTGCGCGGCGTGCGCGCCGGCAACCTCTACGTGAACCGCGGCATCACCGGGGCCATCGTGCGCCGCCAGCCCTTCGGCGGCTGGAAGCGTTCCGTCGTCGGCCCCACCACGAAGGCCGGCGGGCCGCACTACCTGCATGGCCTCGTGGACTGGGAGGACGCGCCCACGTGGGCCGGGGGAGAGGGACGGCCCGGGGCCGAGGCCGACGGTGCGGGCGCATCCTGGCTCGAGACCGCCCGCGCCCTCGACACCCACGCGTGGACCACCGTGTTCGGGGTGGCCACGGACGTCTCCGCGCTCGAGGCCGAGCGGAACGTGCTGCGTCACGTCCCCACCCCGGTCCTCGTGCGCCGGCACTCGGGGCCCGCCGACCACCTGCTGCGCATCGTCTCCGCCGGCCTGCGCGCCGGGGCGCCCATGACCGTGAGCCTGCGCCCGACCCCCACCGCGGAGGGGCCCGACGCGGACGGGCTCTCGGCCGAGGCCGTGCGCGGCCGGGTGGAGGAGCTGGTCCGGTCCGTCCGCACGGAGGGTGCCGGCACGTCCGCGCCGGTGGACGTCGTCGTCGAGGACGACGCCGCGTTCCACGACCGCGCCCGGCGGCTGGCCCTCATCCCGCCCGCAGCGGAGGGCGGCGGCGACGCACGGATCCGGCTCGTCGCCGACTGGACCGGCGACCGGGAGGCGGCCGAGGCGGCGCGGCGCGCGCTGCACGCGGCGCTCGGCGACACCCCCGACGTGGCGGTCTACGCTGGCCCCGTGGTGAGCGCCGGCGAGGTGGAGCTGCTGCCGTTCCTGCACGAACAGGCCGTGTCCGTGACCGCCCACCGGTTCGGCACGCCGGACCATCTGACCGAGGGGGTCCTGTGACCCCGAGGAGGAACCTCCGATGCATCTGATCCCCCGCACGATCTGGGTCGTCGCCCGCGCCCGCCGCCGCCCGCGCGCCGGACTCTGGGAGCCGACGACGCTGCCGATGCGCGCCCTGCCCACGGACGTGGACATGGCCCTGCACGTCAACAACGGCCAGTACTTCGGGCTGTTCGACCTCGGCCGCTTCGACGCGATGGTCCGCACCGGCCTGTGGGACGAGATCCGCCGTCGCGGCTGGACGCCCGTGGTGCAGGCCGAGCAGATTGCGTTCCGCCGCTCGGTGACCCTGGGGCAGCGGTTCGACGTGGAGACGCGGATGATCGGCCTGGATGAGCGCGCGGTGTGGTTCGAGCAGCGCGTGGTGGTCGACGGCGACGTCGCGGTGCGCGCGTACATCTGCACGCGCCTGCGCAAGAAGGACGGCCGCCCCGTGGAGAACGACGAGGTCCGGGCGATCGCGGCGGCGGCCGGCCACGACCTCGCGGGGGAGCCGACGCTGCCGGAGTGGCTGCACG
The DNA here is from genome assembly GCF_017168445.1 of Micrococcus sp. KRD026. NCBI lineage: Bacteria > Bacillati > Actinomycetota > Actinomycetes > Micrococcales > Micrococcaceae > Micrococcus > Micrococcus sp. KRD026. The sequence continues at coordinate 34,337 of NZ_JABFBA010000015.1, forward strand.
AGTGGCGGCGCAGCGTGGCCCTGCCGTCGGCCCGGACGCCCCTGCCCCACACGTGGGACCTCGACACAGTGCGGCGAGGATGAACGTTCGAGTGATATGGGGCACGATGGTCGGGTGAACAACAGACTCCTGATCGTCGCGACCCTCTCGCTGGCCGCGCTCGTCGTCGTGCTGGTGGCCGCCATCGGCGGCGGCGCGTGGTGGGTGCTGGCGGTGCTCCTGGTGGCGCTGCTCGTGCTCGCCGTGTGGGACATGACCCAGAAGCGGCACGCGATCCTCCGCAACTACCCCGTGCTCGGCCACATGCGGTATCTGCTGGAGTCGATCCGCCCCGAGATCCAGCAGTACTTCATCGAGCGCAACTTCGACGGCAAGCCGTTCGACCGGGACACCCGCTCGATCGTCTACGCCCGTGCGAAGGGCCTGGACAGCCACAAGGCGTTCGGCACCGAGCGGGACACCTCGGAGATCGGCTACGAGTTCCTGTTGCACTCCACCGCCCCGGTCAACCCGCCGGAGGAGCCCCCCACGGTGCGGATCGGCGGCCCGGACTGCCGCCGGCCCGTGGACATCTCGCTGATGAACATCTCGTCCATGTCCTTCGGCTCCCTCTCCGCCAACGCCGTGATCGCCATGAACAAGGGCGCCGGCCTGGGCGGGTTCATCCACGAGACCGGCGAGGGCGGCCTCACCAAGTACCACCGCGGCAACGGCGCGGACCTGTTCTGGGAGATCGGCTCCGGCTACTTCGGCTGCCGCAACGAGGACGGCACCTTCAGCCCGGAGAAGTTCGCCGAGAAGGCGCTGCTGCCCGAGGTCAAGGGCATCACCATCAAGATCTCCCAGGGCGCGAAGCCCGGCCTGGGCGGCATGCTGCCCAAGGAGAAGATCTCCCCCGAGATCGCCGAGGCCCGTGAGATCCCGATGGACAAGGACTGCCTGTCCCCGGCGTCCCACTCCGCGTTCCGCACCCCGCGCGAGATGGTCAGGTTCATCGAGCAGCTCCGTGAGCTCTCGGACGGCAAGCCGATCGGCATCAAGTTCTGCGTGGGCTCCCGCGTGGACGTGCTGGCCATGACCAAGGCCATCTGGGAGGAGCGGATCGCCCCCGACTTCATCATCGTGGACGGCTCCGAGGGCGGCACCGGCGCCGCCCCGCTCGAGTACTCGGACCGCGTGGGCACCCCGCTGACCGAGGGCCTCATGCTCGTGCACAACGCGCTCGTGGGCACCGGCCTGCGCCACATGATCAAGCTCGGCGCGGCCGGCAAGGTCGCCACCGGTTCGGACATCGTCAAGCGTCTGATCCAGGGCGCGGACTTCACCATGTCCGCCCGCGCGATGATGATGGCCACCGGGTGCATCCAGGCGCAGAAGTGCCACACGAACGAGTGCCCCGTGGGGGTGGCCACGCAGGACCCGCGTCTGATGCGCGCCCTCGACGTGGAGGACAAGGGCAACCGCGTCTTCAACTACCACCGCCTGACCGTGCGCGAGGCCGTGCAGATCATGGCGTCCATGGGCCTGACGCATCCGTCCCAGCTGAACACCCGCATGCTGCGCCGCCGCGTGGACCACCTGAGCACCCGCTCGTACGCGTCCATCTACCACTGGCTGCGCACGGACGAGCTGCTCAACGACCCGCCCGCCGGCTGGGCCATGGACTGGGAGGAGGCGGACGCGGACCACTTCGGCGAGCACGCCCGCGTGGACTACCTCACCGAGCGCGACCCCCAGTGGCGCTCCGAGCTGCTGATCCCGGGCCGCAAGGCGGCCGGCGCCCCCGTGCAGGGCTCCCCCATCTCCGGGACGGGCTCCACGCTCGTCGACGCCCGGCAGACCGAGTCCGTGCCGCTGACGACGTCGCCGATGCCGCGCGTCAGCTCGTTGGGTGAGGGTGAGTCGCTGTCCCCGCACGGCGGCCGTCGTCGGGCCCCGCAGGATCCGGCACCCGCCGCCACCGCCGGCGAGACGCCCACCGACGAGAACGAGGGCCTGCCGGCGGAGGCCGGCGAGCGGCCCGAGCGCCAGGACGGCGAGGAGGTCACCCAGCGGGGGACCACCGGCCGCGTCGAGGGCGAGCACCGCGGCGAGGGCCGCGTCGGCTGACCCACCCCCGCAGTCACCCCCGCTTTCGAGGCGGGAAATCCACCTCACACGACGCCCCCGGGCGCCCATGAGATAGATTTCCCGCCTCGTCGCGTGAGGGGTCGTAGCCTGGGGCCGTGACCCTGCCCGCCCCCGCCGCTCGCCGCCCCTCCGCGGCCCTGCTGTGGGTGCTGCTGGCGGCGATGGGCGCCGGGCCCCTGTTCAACTACGGCGTCTCCGCCTCCTCCACGGTCGTGATGGAGCGGCTCGACGTCACCTCGGGCCAGCTCGGCACCGTGATGACGGTCGTGTTCGCGGCGGCCGCCGTCACCTCGCTCGGCCTCGGCCGGGCCGCCGACCGCCTGTCCGCCCGCGCACAGCTGAGCATCATCTTCGGCGGCACCGCCGCGGCGCTCGTGCTCGGCGCCGTCGCCCCGTCCCTGCCCGTGCTGTACGCGGCGGCCGCCGTGGCGGGCGTCACGCAGGCCATCTCCAACCCCACCACGAACCGGATCATCCGGACCGTGGTGCCGCCGGAGAGGCGCATCGGGTGGGTCGGGGTGAAGCAGTCCGGCGTGCAGGCGGCCCAGCTGGTCGGCGGCCTGTTCTTCCCGGCCGCGTCCCTCGCCCTCGGCTGGACGGGCGCCGCGCTGGGGGCCGCGGTGCTCATCGGGGCGCTCTGGGTGCTCGCCCTGGTCGCCGCCCCGCCGCTGCCCGGGGCGCCGCCGCCGGCCACCGGCCCCGTCGGCGGGCGACGACGGCGGGACACCTCGCCCCTGCCGGCCACGGTCTGGTTCTTCGCGGCGATCGCGTTCCTCACCGGCCTGGGCATGCAGGCCACGAACACCTACCTGCCGCTTTTCGCGGTCGAGACGCTGGGAATGACGCTCGTGGCCGGCGGCGCCGCGGCGGCCGTGTCCGGGGTGGTGGGGGTGCTCTCCCGGATCGGGTGGAGCCGGCGGATGAGCTCCGGAGACCGGCCCACCACCCTGCTGGCCGTGATCTGCCTGGGTGCGGTGGCCGGCGTCGCGGTGTTCCTCGCCGCGGACCTGCTGGACCTGCCGGCCCTGCTGTGGGTGGGCGCCGCGGTGCACGGCCTGACGGTGCTGGGCGCCAACGTGGTGATCAACGCGGGCCTGTTGAGCGAGGTGCCGGCCGAGCGGCTGGGCCGTGCGACCGGGGCGAACTCGATGGGCATGTACGCCGGCTTCGCCCTGGGCCCGCTGCTGATGGGCCTGCTGCGCGACGTCACGGGCGACTACCGGGCCGGCTTCGCGGTCGTCGCGGCCGGGTATCTGCTGGCCCTGGGCGTGGTGCTGCTGTTGCGTCGCCACGTGGGTCGGCGGGGCGCGGCCTGACGCGCAGGGCCAGGACGAGGCCCACCCCGGAGGACCGCGCCTCAGCGACATCACCGCAGTGCAGCCCTGCGGTGATGTCGCAGCGCCGCGGTCGAACGGGCGTACGGCGGAGTGCGGCGCAGTGCGCGGCGGGGCGTGGACGCCTGACACACGACGACGCCCCCGGTCCGTGTGGACCGGGGGCGTCGGAAGCCGTGCGTCAGGCGAAGATCAGAGCTTCGTCACGTTGGCGGCCTGGAGGCCCTTGGGGCCGTCCTGGGTCTCGAACTCGACGCGGTCGTTCTCCTGGAGCTCCTTGAAGCCGTTGCCCTGGATGGCGGAGAAGTGCACGAACACGTCCGCGGAGTTGTCCTCGGGGGCGATGAAGCCGTAGCCCTTCTCAGCGTTGAACCACTTGACAGTACCGACAGCCATGATGGTGTCCTTTCGATGTGCCCCCGCGGTGCGGTGGCGGTGTTGGACCGCGGCCCGGATGTGGGACGCGGGTGAAGCGGCGAGACTGAACCGCTTGCCCAACACTCATCGACGCCGGCGATGCCGGGCTGACGAGCAGTGAAGATGGCGGGATACAGCTTGATCAACTTCAGGCTCCATCATTGCACGGATCTCGCCGACCGGGAACCAGGGGCCCGATTGTTCACCTGGAGTTCGCTCAGAGCGCGCGCAGGCCGTGGAAGAGATTGCGGTGCAGGGCGGCCGGGGGAGCGGCGTCCGTGTGATCCGCGAAGGCCGTCACCTCCAGCAGCACCACCGTGTGGTCGCCCGCCGGGACCTCGGCGTGCACCCGCGTCTCGAGCCAGAGCGAGGAGCCCCCGAACAGCAGGGCGTCGTGCGGGCTGCGGTGCACGTCGAGACCGGCGAAGCGGTCGCCCTCGCGGGAGGCCAGCTGGCGGCACAGCGGCGTCTGGTCCGCCGCGAGCAGGGAGACGCCGATCGCCCCGGCCCGGCGCAGGCGCGGCCAGGTGCGGGAGCTGTTCTGCGCGGAGAAGGACACGAGGGCCGGCTCCCAGGAGATGCCCACGCCGAAGGAGGAGGAGACCATCACCTCGGGGACGCCGTCGGCGAGGCCTGCCAGCGCGACGACCCCGGTGGGGAAGGCCGAGAGGCCGGAGCGGAGGTTGCCGAGGGACAGGTCGGTGTCCCACGTGGCGGTGTGGGGTTCGTGGGTCAGGGTCATGGCGCGCGTCCTCTTCCGATGACTGACGCGGCTCCGCAGACGGCGGGAACGCGGATCGCCCGGATCCGCGGAGGCGCGGTACTTGCCCGTCGGGGTGTCCGAGGGGCCGAATCATCACCTGGAGCACCCCACTACTGCGTGAGAGGGTTGCCGTCCCGCCGGCCAGGGCCGTGAATGACGGGAACTCGTGATTCTGGGGTCAGCCTACGGAGGGGTCCGTGGGGCGGTCAAAGCGCCGCGGTCGCGCGGCGTCATCCGAGCTGCCCGATGTGATGCTTGACACACCGCGCATCCCCAGTCAGGATCAAGCCACTCGAGAGGGGGGGAGCTCGAGACCGCGGCCCGCGGCCCCCGCAGACGGTTCTCTTGGAAGGGATCGGATCATGCGGATGGACATCAAGAAGAAGCGTGCGGCATTGTCGGCCGCCGTGGTCGTCGCGGCTCTCCTCGGCACCGCCATCTCGGGATGCTCCGCTTCCCCGGGCAGCGTCTCCTCCACCGCGAAGGCCTCCACCGCTGCGGCGTCCTCCGTCACCCCGACGTCAGCGGCCCCCTCGGCAACCCGGTCGGCCTCCGCCACCGGTTCGTCCGCGTCGTCACCCGCCGGTGAAGAAGCACTCCCCGCCGCGCTGTTCGAGGAGGACGGGATGACGTTGGTCGAGTACACGCGCCGGCATCCGGATGCGGACCATCTCGACCCGGAGAAGGAGTCCGTCCTGGAGGAGGCGGTCGGGACGGGCACACAACAGATCACCGTGGACGCTCAACAGGGTGCGGTCCTTCGGGTCATCGTGCTGTGTCCTTCGGATGCCACCGGTGAGACGGAGATCCTGACCTCACGGGGTGGCGGGGGAACGAAGACCTGGATGGCCGGATCGGAGGCGCTGTGCGGCGGCTGGTCGGCGGCGACTCCCCCCGTGGATGAGGCGGGGCCGATGACGTTCACCGTCACGGTGGACAACGACAAGCCGTTCCGGATGGTGCTGACCGCACCCTCCGCATGAGGCCGCCATCACGACGGCGGATGACGGCGCGGGGAGGACTGAGTCGCTCAGCGTCGGTCGCGGCCGCGCAGCGCGTCCAGCTGCCGGCGGTCCCGTTTGGTGGGCCGGCCCGCGCCCCGCTCGCGGTACGGCACCGCGAGCAGCTCACGCGGCACGGGCGGCGGGGAGTGGTCCACGTACTGCTGCCGGGCCACGGGGGCACCCACCCGCTTGGCGATCAGCCCCGTGACCTCGAGGATCCGCTCGCGTCCGTCCTGGCGCACCCGCACCCGGTTCCCGACGACGACGGGCGTCGCCGCCTTCACGGGCTCGCCGTCGATGCGCACGTGGCCTGCGCGCACCGCCGCCGTCGCGGCGGACCTGGTCTTGTACAGCCGCACGGCCCACAGCCACGCGTCGATGCGGACGCCGCTCACGCCCGCCCCCTCACGCGAAGCGGGCGCGGATCGCGGCGCCGTGCGCGGGCAGGCGCTCGTCCTCGGCCAGCACGCCGATCCCGTCCGCGACCTCCTCGAGCCCGGTCTCCGTGTAGCGGATGCGCTGCTGCAGGCGCAGGAACGTCACCGTGTTCAGACCGGAGGAGTGCCGGGCCGTCCCCGAGGTGGGGAGCACATGGTTGGACCCGGCCGAGTAGTCGCCCAGCGGCACGGGGGCGTGCGGGCCCACGAACACGGCGCCGGCGTTGCGGATGCGCCCCACGAGGGCCTCGGGGTCGCGCGTCTGGATCTCGAGGTGCTCGGTGGCGTAGCGGTCGGAGACCTCCACGGCCTGGTCCATGTCCCGCACCAGCAGCACGCCAGACTGGGGGCCGGTGAGGGCCTCGCGGATCTGATCCTCGTGGAACGCCCCGGGCACCTGCGCCTCGATCGCCGCCTGCACGTCCCGGAGCAGGTCCTCGGAATCGGTGATGAGCACGGAGGCGGCCAGCGGGTCGTGCTCGGCCTGGCTGATCAGGTCCGCGGCCACCCAGTCGGCGCGGGCGGTGCCGTCCGCGATCACGGCGATCTCGCTCGGCCCGGCCTCGGCGTCCACGCCGATCACGCCCTGCAGCGCGCGCTTCGCGGCGGCCACGTACACGTTGCCGGGCCCCGTCACCAGGTCGACGGGCGCGCAGAGCCACCCGCCGTCGTCGTCCTGGACGCCGTGCGCCAGCATGGCCACGGCCTGGGCGCCGCCGGCCGCGTAGACCTCGTCCACACCCAGCAGCGCGCACGCGGCGAGCACGGTGGGGTGGGGCAGGCCGCCGTGGTCCCGCTGCGGGGGCGAGGTCACCGCGAGGCTCCCCACGCCGGCCGCCTGCGCGGGCACCACGTTCATCACCACCGAGGAGGGGTACACGGCGCGGCCGCCGGGCACGTACAGGCCCACGCGGCCCACGGGGAGCCAGTGGTTCTCGACGACGGCGCCCTCGCCCAGCTCGACCGTCGAGTCCTGGGGGTGCTGGGCGGCGTGCACGAGCCGGGCCCGGCGGATCGACTCCTCCAGCGCCGCGCGCACCCGCGGGTCGAGCCCGGCCAGGGCGGCCTCGAGCGCCTCCGCGGGCACGCGCAGGGCGGGCGGACGGACGCCGTCGAACCGCTCGGCCAGCTCCAGCAGGGTCTGCTCGCCACCGTGGCGGACCTGCTCGATGATCGGGGCGACCACCGGCACCACGGAGGACACGTCCACGTTCGCCCGCGGGATGATGCGGGACAGGTCCGCGGTGGCGGTGTCGAGCGGGCGCAGGTCGGTGACGGAGAGCACGGATTCCTCCAGAGGGGCGGCGGCGGGCCGGCGGGACGGGGCACGACGACGGCCGGGCCCGGACCGCGCGGACGGTCAGGCTCCATTGTGCTCTTCTCCGGGGCGCGTCCGGGGGCGGGTGTCAGACTGTCGTCATGGTCCTCCCCGTCCTGCCCGCCCTCGCGACCCCGCCCCTGCTGACCGCCCTGGACCGCCTCCTGGCGGGCGAGACCGTGCCGACCGGGGTGGAGGGGGACATCCAGGACGGGGCGGCCGCCACCACCCGGGCCTTCGGCGTGGAATGGGGGACGCTGCTGACCGTGCTGATGGCGTTCGCGATCGGCGCGGCGGTCGTGTACCTGGCCCTGCAGGTGGCACGCGTCGTGCTCGTGCGCCGCCCCGCGTTCCAGCACGGCGCCGCCCGGCTGAGCCTGCCGGCCGCCGTCGCCGCCGGCCTGCTGGCCTCCCGGATCTGGCTCGGGGTCATGGCCGAGGAGCAGACCTGGTACCGGCCGGCGTCGTTCCTCTTGCTCATCGCCGTGGCCGCGGCGGTCGCATGGGCCGCGTGGCGCCTGGTCGGCGTGATCGAGAAGGGGATCCTCGGCCGCTACCAGGAGACCAGCGTCGAGCACCGCCGCGAGCGACGCATCCGGACGCAGACCATCCTGATCCGGCGCATCCTCAACGCGGTGATCGTGGTGGTGGCCGTCGCCGTGGTCCTGCTGGGGGTGCCCGAGGTGCGCTCGCTCGGGGCCGGTCTGCTCGCCTCCGCCGGTGTGATCTCGGTGATCGCCGGCCTGGCCGTGCAGTCCACGCTGACCAACGTGTTCGCCGGCTTCCAGCTCGCCTTCACGGACGCGATCCGGGTGGGCGACGTGGTGGACATGGAGGGCGTGTTCGGCACCGTCGAGGAGATCACCCTGTCCAACGTGGTGCTCAAGCTCTGGGACGGTCGCCGCATGGTCTACCCGTCCTCGCACTTCACCACCCAGCCGTTCGAGAACTGGACGCGGGTGGGCACCGAGGTCTCCGGCGTCGTGGAGCTGGACGTGGACTGGCGCGTGCCCATGGACGTGCTGCGCGCACGACTCACCCAGCTGCTCGAGTCCACGGACCTGTGGGACGGACGCGAACACGCGCTGCAGGTGACCGACGCGACCGGCGGCGTCGTGCGCATCCGCGCCGTGGTCTCCGCCCGCAACTCCGGCGACCTCTGGGACCTGCGCTGCCTCGTGCGCGAGGACCTCGTGGCCTTCCTGCGCCACGAGCACCCCGAGGGCATCGTGGTGCAGCGCATGGTGGTCCGGCACCCCGCCCACGACGACGCGGCGCCCGCCTCCGAAGGCTCCGACGCGGGGGCCCGCGGTGGCGACCGGACGGGTGAGCCGGGCCCGGACGGCTCCGGGGTGGCGGCCCGCGAGCCGCGCCCGCACACCGCGCCGCTGCCGCGCGTCGACGGCGCCGATCCGCGCCCGGACACCCTCACCACACCGCTGACCCGCGTGGGCGACCACTCCGGCCTGTACACCGGCTCGATGACGGCGGTGCAGCGCAACCGCGAACTCGCCGGCCCGGGCGAGGAGGCGTTCGCCGAGCGGCGCGCCCAGCGGGCCAAGCAGGCGGCGGAGGCCGCGGCGGCGGACGAGGCCGGGCGGCGCAGCGGCGCCGGCTCCCACGCGGACGGCCTCCTCGACGACGCCGTCACGCGCCGCCGTCAGGACGACGAGGACTGAGGCCCGGCGGGAGCGCTCAGCGCTCGAGCGTCGGGTCCCCGGGATCGACGGGCGTGAGCCGACGCCGCTCGGCCATCGGCTCGGACGCGGGCAGGCCGTGGGTGGCCGGGTCCGTCTCGGCGACGTGGCTCACGGCCTCGGGCGTGTGGTCCCCGTACTGCCGGTACTCCTTCACGCACAGCACGGGCTGATCGATCTCCTGCAGCAGCTCGTCCGAGACCGATCCCATGACGAACCGGCCGAAGCCGCCGCGGCGGCGCACGCCGATGACCACGATGGACGGGTCCAGCTCCGCGGCCACGTCCTTCATCTCCTCCACCGTGGACCGGCCGCGCGCGTACTGGCGGAACTCGGCCGTCACGCCGGAGGCGTCCAACCGGGCCTGCACGCCGCGCTGCTGCTCCTCCGTGACGAGGGACTTGGTGCGGTGCTCGCCGCCGGGGCCCGCATTGACCACCACCACGTGCTCGCCGGTGGAGCGGGCGATGTCCAGGGCGGTGTCCAGAGCGGCGTCCGCGGCCTTCGAGGGGGCGTAGCCGACGAGGATGGTCATGGGGTGCCTCCGCGGGGTCGAGGGGACGGGTCTGAGGTCAGCGTAGTGCGGGCCGGGCCCGCGGCGGAGGGGCTCAGCCCTCGCGCAGGTGGCGCAGGTGCGCGGCCACCGTCTGGACGGCCACGCGGGCCACGGTGCCGGTGAGGCCGGGGTAGATGCGCGGGGCCAGGTCCTCGGGCGTGATCGTCGCCGCCTCGGTCTCGGGCAGCGCGGCCAGGGCGGCGCGGATCTGCTCCAGGCGGCCCTCGCGGTGGTGCCGGTAGTCGCGGGCGACGACGTCCAGCGGCCCCGGCACGGGCCCGTGCGCGGGCAGCACCGTGAGCGGGCCCGCCGCCTCGAGGCGGCGCAGGCTGGCCAGGTAGTCGGTGAGGGTGCCGTCCGGGTGGTCGAGCATGGTGGTGCCCGAGCCGAGGATGGTGTCGCCCGTGATGACCGCGCCGTGCGCGCCCGCGTCCGGGACGGCGAACGAGTAGGAGTCCGAGGTGTGGCCCGGGGTGTGCCACGCCAGCATCGGGGTGCCGGCGGCGTCGATCCGTTCGTCCGGCGTCAGGACGGCGGCCCCGCCGCGGCACCAGTCCGGGTCCGCGGCGCGCACGGGGGCGCCCGTGGCCGCGTGGAAGGCGTCCACCCCGCCGGTGTGGTCGGCGTGCCGGTGCGTCACCAGGATGAGCGCGATCCGGCGCCCCTCGGCCGCCGCACGGACGCGCTCGAGGTGGGCGGCGACGTCGTCCTCCGGACCCGGGTCCACCACGACGGCCGCGTCCGAGTCCGGTGCGGCGACCACGTACGTGTTGGTGCCCGCGAGGGTCATCGGGGAGGGGTTCTGGGCGGTCACGCAGCGCACCAGCGGGGCGGGCGTGGGGCCGGGCGTGGCGGTGGTCGTCGTCATAGGCTCGAGTGTATGGAGAACCAGCAGACCGGCCAGGCCGCGGACCGCGGCACCATCGACACGCGCGAGGGGTTCACGGGCAACTACGTGCAGTCCGGGGCGGAGTTCACGCGGGACACGAACTACATCGCGGACCGGATCGTGGCGGATCCGGAGGCCGTGCGGGCCCTGCCCGTGGCCGAGCCGTCCACGGTCGGCCGCGTGGGCGGCGGGCTCACCGAGGGGGCCGAGGCGTGGCCCGTCGAGGCGGGCCGCTACCGGCTCGTGGCGGCGCGGGCGTGCCCGTGGGCGAACCGGACGATCATCGTGCGGCGCCTGCTCGGCCTGGAGGACGCGATCTCGCTGGGCACCCCGGGGCCGACCCACGACGAGCGGTCCTGGACCTTCGACCTCGACGAGGGCGGGAAGGACCCCGTGCTGGGCACCGAGCGGCTCCAGGAGAACTACTTCACGCGGTTCCCGGACTACCCGCGGGGCATCACGGTGCCGGCGATCGTGGACGTGCCGACGGGCGGCGTCGTGACCAACGACTACCCGCAGATCACCCTCGACCTCTCGACGGAGTGGACCGCGTTCCACCGCGACGGCGCCCCGCAGCTGATCCCCGACGCCGGGCCGGAGCGGGACGAGATGTTCGAGGTGATCGAGCGCGTGTTCACCGAGGTGAACAACGGCGTGTACCGGTGCGGCTTCGCGGGCTCGCAGGAGGCGTACGACGCCGCGTACGAGCGGCTGTGGGCCGCGATGGACTGGCTCGAGGAGCGCCTGTCGACGCGCCGTTTCCTGATGGGGGAGCGGATCACCGAGGCCGACGTGCGGCTGTTCACCACGCTCGTGCGGTTCGACCCCGTGTACCACGGGCACTTCAAGTGCAACCGGAACAGGCTGACCGAGATGCCGGCGCTGTGGGGCTACGCGCGCGACCTGTTCCAGACCCCGGGCTTCGGCGACACGATCGACTTCGTGCAGATCAAGGAGCACTACTACGTGGTGCACGAGGACATCAACCCGACGGGCATCGTGCCCGCGGGCCCGGAGCTGGCGAGCTGGCTGAGCGAGCACGGGCGTGAGGCGTTCGGCGGGGACCCGTGGGGCGGCGGCACCGCACCCGGGCCCGTGCGCGAGGGCGAGCGCGTGGACCCGGAGCACACGCCGCTGCGGTGAGGCCGCTCGGCCCGGTCCGCAACGCGGGTTGAGTTGTCGCGGGTCCCGGGCTGGGACACCCGCGACAACTCAACCCGCGTTGGCATGCGGTGCGGGTGGGCGCCAGGGAGGCGCGCCGGGGATTGTTGAACAATCATCCCTCATGCCTCAAGATTGTGTGACCGGCACCTCAGCCGGGCCCGATCCGAGAGGACTGCACTGTGTCTCACGCGCCGCAGATCGACCTGAACTCCGACGTCGGCGAGTCCTTCGGCTCGTGGACGATGGGGGACGACGCCGCCATCATGCCCTCCGTCTCCTCCGCCAACGTCGCGTGCGGCTTCCACGCGGGCGATCCCTCGGGGATCGCCCAGACCTGCCGTGACGCGGTCGCCGCCGGCGTCACGATCGGCGCGCACGTGGGCTACCGCGACCTCGCCGGATTCGGCCGCCGCTTCCTGGACTGCACGCCCACCGAGCTGGCCGATGACGTCCTCTACCAGATCGGCGCCCTCGACGCGCTCGCCCGCGCGGCCGGCGGCCAGGTCCGCTACGTGAAGCCGCACGGCGCCCTCTACAACACGATCGTCCGTCACGAGGCGCACGCCCAGGCCGTCGTCGACGGCGTCAAGGCGTTCGGCTCCGACCTCCCGCTGCTGCTCCTGCCCGGCTCCGTCGCCCTGGACAAGGCGGCCGCCGCGGGGCTGCGCGGCGTCGCCGAGGCCTTCGCGGACCGCGGTTACAACCCGGACGGCACGCTCGTCTCCCGCCGCGAGCCCGGCGCGGTCCTCCACGACGAGGACGACGTCGCCGCCCGCATGGTGCGCCTGGCAACCGAGGGCGTCGTCGCGGCGGTGGACGGCACGGACGTGCGCGTCGACGCCGAGAGCATCTGCCTGCACGGCGACACGCCCGGCGCCGTGGCCATGGCCGCGGCCGTGCGCCGCGCGCTCGAGGGCGCGGGCGTGGCCATCAAGGCCTTCGCATGAGCGCCCCACATCACCCCGCCGCCGAGCCGCCGGCCCGCCCGATCCGCTGGGTCGGCACCCAGGGCTTCCTCGTCGAGTGCGCCTCGCTCGAGGACGTCATGGCCGTCCACGCCCACCTCACGGCCCACCCGGAGCGCGGCCAGCGCCAGGTCATGGCCGCCGCCGCGACCGTCCTGGTGACCTTCACCTCGCAGGCCGCCGCCGAGCACGCCGCACCGCGGGTCAGCACTCTCACCCCCGACGCCGGTGAGCTGACGGGGGGCCGCGTCGTCGAGATCCCCGTGGTCTACGACGGTGAGGACCTCGCCGAGGTCGGCCGGCTCACCGGGCTCGGCGTCGACGGCGTCATCCGGGCCCACAGCGAGGCCGACTGGTTCGCCGCGTTCGGCGGCTTCGCGCCGGGGTTCATGTACTGCGCCTCCGAGGCGGCCCCGTTCGAGGCGCCCCGCCGCAGCTCGCCCCGCACGGCCGTCCCCGCGGGCGCCGTCGCCGTCGCCGGGGCCTTCTCTGCCGTCTACCCGCGCACCTCGCCCGGCGGCTGGCAGCTGCTGGGGCACACCACCGCGGCCCTGTGGGACCTCGGCCGCGAGCAGCCCGCCCTGCTGCAGCCCGGCGACCGTGTCCGCTACGTCCCCGTGCGCCCGACGGCGTCCGTCACCTCCGGCACGGACGCGGCGGTCGACGCCACCCCGCCCGCCGACGCCGCGGCCGGCCTCCCGTCCGTGGCCGGCCGCCGCGGCGTCACCGTCGTGGACCCGGGGCTCCTGACCCTGGTCCAGGACCTGGGCCGCCCGGGCCTGGGCGACCTCGGCGTCGTCGTGTCCGGCGCGGCCGATCGGGACGCGGCGCGCCAGGCGAACCGGCTCGTGGGCAACCGCTCACGCGAGGCGGTGCTGGAGACCGCCCTGGGCGGCCTCACCCTCACCGCGCACGGCCACCAGGTGATGGCCCTGGCCGGCGCCGAGGCCGGCGGGACGATCACCGCGGCCGACGGCGCCACGCGCCGGGTGCCCGCCCGCACGCCGTTCGTCGTGCTGGACGGCCAGACGCTGACGGTGGACGAGCCGGTCGGCGGCCTGCGCGTGTACGTGGGCCTCCGGGGCGGGATCGACGTGCCGCCCGTGCTCGGCAGCCGCTCGACCGACACCCTGTCCGGGCTCGGCCCCGCCCCGCTGACGGCGGGGGACCGCCTCGCCCGCCGCGTCGGCCCGGATGCGAGGGGCGCCGCCGGCGCCTCCGCCGCGAGCCCGACCGCCGCCGGCGCCCCCGCCTCGGCGGAGGCCGGCGTCGCGACGGTGGGGGACCCGGAGACCTCGCTGCGCCCCATGCCCGCGCCCGGCCAGGTGGCCGTGCTGCGCGTGGTCCCCGGCCCCCGCGACGACTGGTTCGGCGAGGCGGGCCTGGAGCGGCTGTTCACGCAGGTCTGGGACGTGAGCCAGCAGACCGACCGGATCGGGGTGCGCCTCACGGCCCCCGACGACGGCGCACCGCTCGAGCGCGTGCGCGAAGGTGAGCTGAAGTCCGAGGGCGCCGTGCGCGGCGCGCTGCAGGTGCCGCCCTCGGGTGAGCCCGTCCTGTTCCTCTCCGACCATCCGGTCACCGGCGGCTACCCGGTGATCGGCGTCGTGGCCCGCGCGGACCTCAGCCTGGCGGCCCAGCTGCCGCCGGGCGCCCGCGTCCGCTTCGTCCCCCATCCCCGCCCCGGCGCCGAGACCGTCGTCGACTCCGCATCGCCCTCCGAGGAGACCCC
>NZ_JABFBA010000016.1:0-13527 GCF_017168445.1 Micrococcus sp. KRD026
CCCGCGTCCCTCGGACCCGCCCACCGCAAGGTCGGCGTCGTGGGGGCCGGCGGCGTCGGCACGGCGATCTGCTATGCGGCGCTGATCCGCGGCGTCGCCCGCGAGGTCGCCCTGTACGACATCGACGAGCCCAAGGTCCGCGCCGAGGTCCTCGACCTGGCCCACGGCACCCCGTTCACCTCCGCGTCGGCGATGACCGGCGGCGCGGACCCGGACGTCCTGGCCGGCTGCGAGGTCGTGGTGATCACGGCCGGCGCCAAGCAGAAGCCGGGGCAGACCCGCCTCGACCTCGGCGCGCACAACGTGGAGATCCTGCGCGGCCTGCTGCCCCAGGTGCAGGCGCACGCGCCGGAGGCGCTGATCGTGCTCGTCACCAATCCCGTGGACGTCCTCACGCTGGTGGCCCAGCGCCTCACCGGTCTGCCTGCCGGCCGGGTGATCGGCTCGGGCACCCTCCTGGACACGTCCCGCCTGCGGTGGCTGCTGGCGTCGCGGGCGCAGGTCCACCCGTCGTCGGTGCACGCGGCCATCCTCGGCGAGCACGGGGACACGGAGTTCCCCGCGTGGAGCTCGGCGCGCATCGGCCCGACGCCCATCCTGGAGTGGCCGACGCCGGTCGACCCGCTGTTCACCCGCGCCGACCTGGACGAGGTGGCGGACACCGTGGTGCACGCCGCGTACGAGGTGATCCAGGGCAAGGGCGCCACCACGTACGCGGTCGGCGTGGCCACGACCCGCCTGCTCGAGGCGATCCTGCGCGACCAGCACGCCATTCTGCCGGTCTCCACCGTGCTCGACGGCGTCCACGGGCTCTCGGACGTCGCCCTGTCCATGCCGTCCGTGGTGGGGCGCGACGGCGTCACCCGCGTGATCCAGCCCGAGCTGGACGACGCGGAGATGCGGGCGCTGCACGCCTCGGCGGACGCGCTGCGGCGGGAGGCACGCAGCCTCGGGTTCTGAGGCGCCGGGCTCAGGCGCGGGGGGCGTCGCCTCCGGTGCCGCCCTGCTCGCGGCGCTCGGCGGCGGCCTGGGCGCGGCGGTCGGCGGCGGCCTTGCGGAACATCTCCTCGGAGGAGCGGTTCACACCGGAGCCCTGGGAGAGGTGGTCCGGGTTCTCGCGCGCGGCGAGCTGCAGCATGGCCACCACCACGAGCGAGGTCATGAAGAAGACGCCGAAGGCGATCAGCGCGATGTCGACGCGCAGTGGATTCTGGGTGCCGCCGGAGGCGGTGATGCCGGCGATCACCCCGCCGATCAGGCCGAGCACGGCGGAGAAGACGAGCGGGCCCTTGACCGTGGTGCGCAGACCGCCGCGTGCCGGGCGGCCGGATCCGGCGCGATCGGCGGACGGGCGGGGGGACGGTGCGCTCACGGCGGGACTCCTGACGGCTGGGGGCGGCTGGGGCGACACGGCCCGCGCAGGCGCCCGGGGCTGAGGCCCTCGGGGCGCGGCGGACCGGAGCCAGTCTACGCGTCCGGCCGACGGGTGGCCCCTCGGGGCCCCGAGGTCCTCCCCCGGCGAACGTCCGCCCCGCGGATCAGGACGACGACGTCGGCCCGGTTCAGAGGCCCCTGGCCGTGCCCCGGTCCCGGCGCACCTCGTGGTGGAAGCCGAGCCCGGAGACCATCAGGAGCACGCCGATCAGGATCGCCCCGCCGCCGGCGATGCCGAGCAGGGCGTGCGGGCCGAAGCCCTGCAGGGCGGCCACGACCACGCCGCCCCCGGAGAGCAGGCCCACGAGTCCGGTCCACAGCTGGTCCCGCGCGGGGATGAACTCGCGGCGGTGGCGGGCCCACGCCACGAGCTCGGCGACGCCGCCGAGCACGAGGGCGGCGCCGGCCGCCACGCCCACCGCCGCCGGGGACCCCAGGAACAGCAGCACGATCACGCCGAGCATCCACGCGGCCGCCGCCAGGGACAGCGGGGAGCGCATGGCCACGGGCACCGGGTCGCGGCGCAGGTACTCCCACATCGCCGAACCGGAGAACGCCAGGTACAGCGCGAACATGACCTTCATCCACGTCAGGCCCGGCTCGGCGACGAACACGGTGGTCAGACCGAACGCCAGCGCCACCACGGCGCGGATCAGGATCGGCTTGAACACCACGGACGAGATCTCGAGGGGGGTCTGCACGGTAGCCACCGCCCCAGTCTAGGTGTTGTGGGTCATGAGGTTCTTGACATGGGTACCGGGCTGAGATGAGACGAGTGGGCCCCGCCCCGCAGGATGGAAGTTCCTCAACAACCCACCTGCCAGAAGAGACCCACTCATGACTCACGCTAACGCACCCCTGACCCCCACTGGCCGTCTCAGGATGGTCCACCGCCACCTGCACGACGGGATCCCGCAGGCACACGTGGCCGCCGAGTTCCGGGTGAGCCGGCCCACGGTGGCCACCTGGGTCGCCCGCTACCGCGCCCAGGGAGAAGCCGGCCTTCAGGACCTGCCCAGCCGGCCGCACCGTTCACCTGCCCAGCTCGATCCGGTCTTGGTCGCCCAGATCCACGCCCTGCGGCGGGAGCGCAAGTGGTCCGCACGGCGCATCCATCACTACCTCGTCTCCGAGGGCCACCGGGTGTGTCTTCGTACCGTGGGACGGTGGCTGCACCGACTCGGGATCTCCCGCCTACGGGACCTGACCCCGGCCGGAGAAGACCTGCGCCAACGACCCCAGAAGATCACCGCGAGAGGGCCGGGGCACATGGTGCACCTGGATGTGAAGAAGATCGGGAAGATCCCAGACGGGGGCGGCTGGCGCACCCACGGACGTGAAAGTGAAGCAGGCCGTGCTTCCAAGCGTGGTGCCGGCCGGCGGGTCGGCTACACCTACCTGCACTCGGCGATCGACGGGTACACCCGGCTGGCCTACACCGAAGCGTTGGAGGACGAGCGGGCGGCCACGACCGTGAGCTTCTACTGCCGGGCGCGGGCGTTCTTCGCCGCCCACGGCATCACCGTGGACCGGGTGATCACGGACAACGGGAACAACTATCGGGCTGCGGACTTCACCGCGAAGGTGGTCTCGCTCGGGGGCCGGCACCACCGGATCCGCCCCTACACCCCGCGCCATAACGGGAAGGTCGAGCGGTACAACCGGCTGATGGTCGATGAGGTCATCTACGCCCGCCCCTACACCTCAGAGCAGGCTCGGCGTGAGGCCCTGGCGGTGTGGGTGAACCACTACAACTACCATCGGCCTCATACCTCCTGCGGAGACGCTCCTCCGACCTCGTTGGCACCGGCCCGAGTCAACAACGTCATGCCCTCCTACATCTAGGAGCAGTGCGGCCGCGGCCCGGCCCGCGCGTCACCGCCCGGACGCGCTCACCCGACGCCGAGCCGCATCCAGTCGTCGCGCCGGGCCCGCCAGCCGAGGGTGAGCGCCCGCATCCCCATGTAGACCCCTGCGAAGCCGAGCCAGAGCAGGCCCAGCTGCACGCCGGCGTCGGGCACGGCGGCGTTCGGTCCGGGCCAGGCCGCGGTCCAGCCGAATCCGCCCGTGGCGAGCTGCGCGAGCACCCAGAGCGCCGGCGCGTAGACCACGAGGTTCACGAGGCCGGCGAGGGCGAGGTAGCGGGCGTCGCCGGCGCCGATCAGCACGCCGTCCAGCACGAACACGTACCCGGCCACCGGCTGCCCGGCGGCCAGCACCCACAGGCCCACGGTGGCGGCGGCCTGCACGGTCGGGTCCGTGGTGAACAGCCCCGGCAGCACCGGTGCCGCCAGGGCCAGCACGGCCCCGGTCACGACGCCGAAGCCCAGCCCCCAGCGCACCATCGTCCGGGTGAGGCGACGGGCGGCGTCCGGCCGGGCGGCCCCGAGCTCGGCGCCGATCAGGGCCTGCGCGGCGATCGCGAGGGCGTCGAGGGCGAACGCCAGCGTGGAGAACAGCGTGAAGACGAGCTGGTGCGCGGCGAGGGTGAGGTCGCCCGCTCCGGCAGCGGCCATGACGGTGATGAGGATGGCCGCCCGCAGGCTCGCGGTGCGCAGCAGCAGCCACGAGCCCACCTGGGCCGTGGCGCGCATGCCCGACGCACGGGGCGCCCACACCGTGCCCGAGCGGCGGAAGCGCGGGGCCAGCACGAACAGGTACGTCACGAGCATCGCCCACTGCACCACGGACGTGCCGACGGCCGAGCCGGCCACGCCCCAGCCCAGCCCGTACACCAGGGCCACGTTCAGCCCGATGTTCGCGCCGAAGCCCACACCCGCCACCACGAGCGGCGTCACGGTGTCCTGGAGGCCGCGGAGCACCCCGGTGGCCGCGAGCACGGCCAGCAGGGCCGGCAGCCCCGGCATGGAGCAGCGCAGGTAGGCGACGGCGTGGGCCTGCACCTCGCCCGTCGCGCCGAGGGCCGCCGTCAGCGCGGGGGCCGCGAGCCAGCCGAGGACGGCCAGCACCGCGCCGAGCAGCAGGCCCAGCCAGATGCCGTCGCGGCCGCGGTCCATCGCGGCGGCCGGGTTCCCCGCCCCGATCAGCCGGGCCACCGCCGGGGTGGTGGCGTAGGCCAGGAAGATCATGAGGCCGGTGAGCGTGTGCAGGATGGTGGTGCCGATCCCGACGCCGGCCAGCTGGGCCGTGCCCAGGTGCCCGATGATCGCGGTGTCGGCCAGCAGGAACAGCGGCTCCGCGATGAGCGCGCCGAACGCGGGGACCGCGAGCGCGAGGATGCGCCGCGTGAGGGCGCGCGCGTCCTGCGGGGCGGGCGCCGCCGTCGAGCCGGAGGGTCCTGCCATCTCAGCCCAGCAGGGCCAGCAGCGGGGCCAGCGCCGTGGTCGGGGCAGTGGGGCCGGGCAGCGTGTCCGGCAGCAGGGGGGCCACGAGGTAGAGCATCGCGATGGCGATGCCGTTGTTCACCATGTGCAGCAGCACCGCGTACCCGAACGAGCGGCCCATCAGGATGTAGGACACCGTGATCGCCACCGCGAGGGTCAGGTACGGGACGGTCTCCACGAGCCGGAAGTCGCCGCCGGTGCCGAGGAAGTGCAGGAGTGTGAACGCGAGCACGGAGACCACGGCGCACACCCACACGTTGATCCAGCGGGAGAGCTTGCCGATCAGCAGGTGGCGGAACAGGTACTCCTCCACGAGCGGGGCGGCCACCACGGTCATGAGGATCATGAGCACGGGCGGGGCCTGCGTGGTCATCTCCTCGAGCGCGGCCTGGTTGGCGCTGGTCTGCGCCTCCCCGATGAGGCTCAGCACGATCACGTTCACGACGATGCACGCCAGCCACGTGGCGGGCAGCAGCAACAGCTTCCACCACGTCCCCGTGCGGAACACCCGCAGCGACGTCACGAGCGGGCGCCAGGCCACGGCCAGCACGAGCACCACGAGGATCGCGTAGCTGACGATGTTCACCGTGAACCCGTCGCGGACCAGGTCGAACGCCTCGAGGTCACCGGGGACCAGGCCGAGCGACACCGCCAGCCACAGCCCCAGCCCGAGCACCATGAGCGCCACGTACACGAGCACCACGACGGCGTCGCCCCAGTGGAACCGACCCGGGGTCCAGTCCGGCGCGGGGCGGGCCGCGGGCCGGCGGCCGGGCCAGCCGGCGGGGACGCCACCGGGGGCGCCGGGGTGCCCGTGCAGGCTCGGGGCGACGGCGGCGCGGCGGGCGGACGGCCGGCCCGACGGCGGCCAGCCGGCGGGCGGACCGGCCGGCGGGCCAGAGGGAGGAACGCTCATGGCGGCCACGCTACCAACGGGGGCGGACGCGCCAGGCCGCGGGCGCCGTCGTCGGGAGCGGCTCCGTGGCCCACGCCACGCCCGCGCGCCCGCGACACGCGCGCGGTGGCGGCGGTCCGAACGCCTCGTCTACGGTGCTCCCCATGGCCTTGTTCTCCCAGCCGGTGTTCATCAACCTCCCGACGACGGACACCGAGCGGATCCGTGAGTTCTGGACGACCCTGGGCGCCACCGCGATGGACGACTACTCGGACGAGCACTCGGTGTGCATCGAGCTCACCGAGTCGACGTACGCGATGTACCTCAGCCCCGGCTACTACACCGACTTCATCGGCAACCGTGAGATCGCCGACTGCCTCACCACCAACTCCGCCCTCATGGCGCTGACCGTCGGCGACGCCGCGGCGGTGGACGCCCTGGCGGACCGGGCGATCGAGCTCGGCGCCGCCGAGGTGCCCCTGCCCGAGGACCTGCGCGAGGAGATGGCCGACTCCGGCATGCACTCCCGCGAGATCGTCGACCCGGACGGGCACCAGTGGGAGTTCGTCACCGCCTGAGCCCGCCGGCTCAGGCGCCGAGTCGCCCGGTGAGGCGCGCGTGCATCGCCGCGGAGGCCTCGTTCAGCCCCGTCACCTCGGCGTGGATCCCGTGCCGGGCGTACTTGGTCAGCACCGAGTCGAGCGCGGCCACAGTGGAGGCGTCCCACACGTGCGCGGCACTCATGTCGATCACGACGCGCGGCGGGTCGAGGGCGTACTCGAACTGCGAGTAGAGGTCGTTCGAGGACGCGAAGAACAGGGCGCCGTGCACGCGATACGTGACGGCGTCGCCGTCGTCGTGGACCTCGCGGACCACCGTGACCAGACGCGAGACGCGCTGAGCGAAGAGCACCAGCGCAGCGAGCACGCCCACACCCACGCCGATCGCGAGGTTGTGAGTGAGCACCGTGGCCGCCACGGTCACGACCATGACGGCGGTCTCCGAGCGCGGCATCGCGCGCAGGGTGGCGGGGCGCACCGAATGCCAATCGAAGGTGGCGGCGGCCACGAACATCATCACGCCCACGAGCGCGGCCATGGGGATCTGCGCCACGAAGCCGCCGAAGGCCACCACGAGCACCAGCAGGAACACGCCCGCGAGGAACGTGGAGGTCCGGGTGCGGGCGCCGTTCGCCTTGACGTTCATCATGGTCTGCCCCACCACGGCGCAGCCGCCCATGCCGCCGAACAACCCCGAGACCACGTTCGCGACACCCTGCCCCCAGGACTCGCGCGTCTTGTCCGAGCGGGTGTCGGTGATGTCGTCCACGAGCTTCGCGGTGAGCAGGGACTCGAGCAACCCCACGAACGCGATGCCGACGCTGAACGGCAGGATCAACCGGAGGGTCTCCCACGTCAGCGGGACGTCCGGCAGGCCGAGCGCGGGCAACGCGTCCGGCAGCGCGCCACGGTCCCCCACGCGCGGCACGGTCAGACCGGCGGCCATCACCAGGGAGGTGACCACGACCACGGCCACCAGGGTCGCCGGCACCGCCGTGGTGAGCCGCGGCAGCAGCACCACGATCACCAGGGCGAGCGCCGTGAGCGGGTACACGAGCCACGGGACGCCGATCAGCTCGGGCAGCTGCGAGGTGAACACGAGGATGGCCAACGCGTTGACGAACCCCACCATCACCGAGCGCGGGACGAACCGCATGAGCCGGGCCACGCCGAGCACGCCGAGCAGGATCTGGATGACGCCGCCGAGTATGATCGCGGCCAGGAGGTGCCCCACCCCGTACGCGTGGGACAGCGGCGCGACGACCAGCGCCACCGCCCCCGTGGCCGCGGAGATCATGGCGGGCCGGCCGCCCACGATCGCCGTGGTCACCGCCATGGTGAAGGACGCGAACAGCCCGACGCGCGGGTCCACGCCCGCGATGATCGAGAACGCGATGGCCTCCGGGATCAGGGCGAGCGCCACCACGACGGCGGCCAGCACCTCCGTGCCCAGCAGCCGAGGGCTGCGCAGGGTGCGCAGGACGGACTGCCGCTGGAGCGGCGTGAGGGCAGGCGGGGGCGCGGCGGGTAAGGCGGGCATGCTCCCGAGGGTAGCGGCGGCCCCGGACGCGGCAGGCGCGGACGACGCGGAGCGTGCACTCAGCCGAGCAGCTCCTCGATCAGCGAGGACTCCTCCCGATGGAGGCGCGCCACGAACGGCAGCAGCATGAGCACGCCGAACAGCGCACCGTCCCGTGTGGTGCCGGCGGCCTCGTGATCCACCTCGACGCGGGTCAGGGAGAACATCCCACCCGAGTGGAACCGGGCGACCCGCCGTGGCCGGCCGCCGTCCTCCCCCTGTGCCCGCACCTCCACGGAGCCGTCCCAGTCCGCGCGGGCCACCACGCGACGCCCCTGGACCGTCCCGTCGACGGCGAAGTAGAGCACGTTCTCGCCCCAGATCTCCTTGAGCTCGTCATGCACGGGCGCCGGTGGCTCCCCCTCGGCCGGTGCCGTGACGTCCGGTCGATGCGTCACGGCATAGGTCGGGCGCAGCAGGCGGCCCACCGCGCTGCGCCACGTGGCCCGGCGGATCCCCACCGTGGTGGCGGCACCGCCGATCGACTCCCAGCGGAACGTGCCGGTGCGTTCGCAGCCCGCCAGCTCCCCACGGACCACCCGGCCGACGAGCTCGCCGTCGTCGCGATGCACCGCGACGGTCCGCATGCTGCGCCGGACGGTGTCCAGCGTCCCCTCCCGGAACCCGTACGTGCTGGTGCGCGTCATGGCCCTCCTCCCCGCCCGCCGCGGTCCGGCCGCATGAGGCGTGCGTCCCAGTGTTCCAGAATCCCCGCGTCCCGTGGGCAGGGCTTCGTGGGCAGGGTTCCGTGGGCAGAACCGGCGGCGATTCAGGTTCCGTGGGCGGAAGGAGTCACTCTTCTGCCCACTGAACCGGCTGACCCGCCCACGGAACCGGTTGCCCTGCCCACGGAACCCCGAGAGGCGACTCGGGCGGCATCGCCAGGGAGCACCCGCGCCGGCACCCACCCCCGCAGGCAACGGGCCGGCGTAGCCCGTCCCCGCGCCCACCACCGCCCCGAGCACCGCCGGCGCGGCGGTGCGGACCGCCACGAGCAGCACGAGGTCCGCGCGGCCGATGCCCAGGGTGCGGCGGCGGCCGAGGTCGCGGCGACGGATGAGCACGTCGGCGAGCACCACGATCGCCACGAAGAAGGCGCCCGCCCCGAGGATGAGCAGCAGCAGGGACCGGCCGAGTCCGGCCAGCTCCCCGGTGATCGTCGCGTTCCCGGCGGCCAGCGCCCGCGCGGTCTGCACCTGCGAGGAGCGAGGGTCGGGGTCGATCACGGCCAGGGCCGAGTCCTGCATGGCGCGGGTGCCGGCGGTGTCCGGGGCCAGGACACGGACCTGCTGGACCACGAGGGAGGCCGGCGCGGCGGGCACGGCAATCGCGTAGTCCGCGAGGTCCTCGAACGGGGTGAGCGCCTCGAACGCGCCCACCACGGCCCACTGGCGTCCGTCTCCGGACTCGAGCACTCCGGAGGGCTGGGCCAGGCCCAGCTCGGCCAGCTTCGCCTCGGGCACCACCACCTCCCCGGGGCCCGGCAGGCGGCCGCGCGTGAGCTCGACGCCGCGGTCGACGGTGCCCACCACGTGGGTCACCGCCACGCGAGTCCCGCCCGCACCGATCGCGGCGTTCACCGTGTCCACGGGCATGTCGCGGGCCAGGGCGGCCTCGGCGGAGTCGAGACCGGCGAGGGTGGCGACGGTGGCGCCGGTGAGGAAGCCGGTGCCACCCGAGTCCGTCACGGTGAGCACGCGCGCCGCGGGCCCGGAGAGCTCCGCGGCGACGGCGGCCTCCGTGGCCGCCTGACGGCCCACCGTGGCGACGGCCGCGAAGCACATGGCGGCCACCACCAACAGCACGAGGGCGGAGGGCACGGGCGCGGTGCGGGCGGCGGTGAGGGCCTCGCGCAGCAGGGTCCTCAGGTTCACGGGCGGGCCTCCGGGTTCACAGTCGCACCACCTCGTCCGCACGGGCGACGACGGCCGGGTCGTGCGTGGCCACCACCACGGTGCGCCCCTCCCCCGCGGCCTCGGCCAGCGCGTCGAGCACGAGGGAGGCGTTGTCCGGGTCGAGGTTGCCCGTGGGCTCGTCGGCCAGCACCACCGCAGGGGTGTTCACGAGTGCCCGGCAGACCGCCACGCGCTGGGCCTGCCCGCCTGAGACCTGGCCCGGCCGGTGCTCGGCCCGGTGCCCGAGGCCGAACCGCTCCAGCAGGATCCTGGCCCGGCCTTCGAGCTCGCGACGGGACAGGCCGGCGTAGAGGCCGGGCTCCACCACCGAGTCCAGGATGGGCCGGGACGGGTCCAGCTCGGCGTCCTGGAACACGAACCCCACGGACGTGGCCCGCAGCCGCGCCCGGCGCCGGTCCGGGAGGGCGGAGGCGTCGACGTCGCCCAGGCGCACCACGCCCGCCGAGGGCGTGAGCATAAGCCCCAGCACGTACAGCAGCGTGGACTTGCCGCGCCCGGACGGGCCGGTGAGCGCGGTGACGGCGCCAGGGGTGAAGCGGTGGGTCAGGCCGTCGAACAGCTCCTCCGCGCCGCGCGTGTACGCGAAGCGCAGGTCCGCCACGGAGAGCTCCGCGTTCACGGGGCGCCGTTCAGCACGCGCACGGTCTCCCCGGCGTCCACGCCGTCCACCACGGCCAGTCCGTCCGCGGAGCCGCGGACGGTGACGGTGCGCTCCTCCTGGACGCCGTCGCGAACCACGGTGACCCTCGCGGCGCCGTCAGGCTGGGTGCGCAGCGCGGACACGGGGACCACGGGCCCGGTGACGGGCGGGACCACGTTGACCTTCGAGGGCAGGGAGGTGGAGGCCTCGGCGGGCAGGGAGTCGCAGTCCGCGCCGCACACCGCGCCGCCGTCGGGGGCGGTCAGGGGGATGCGGATCAGCCCTTGGTCGTCCGCGGTGGACTCGCCGGCCACGGCTTCCCACTCGTGCTCGCCGTGGGGCACGGTCACCGCGGTGCCGGCCGGGATTATGGCGGCCTGGTCCTGGTTGACCTCGATGGCGAACGTGGGCTCGTCGCCGGGGCGGGCGACGATGGTCTCGCCTCCCGCGAGCGCGCCGCCGACGGCCGTGGCCTTCGCGTCCACGCTGAGCGCGGCGGGGAGTGATTCCAGCACCACGAGCTGGCCCAGCTCCACGGTGTCCGCGGCCGGGTAGTCGCGCTCGGTGAGCCAGCCGTTCCAGGCGACAGCGGTGGCCTCGTCCCAGGTGCCGGTGACCTCCACCTTCGCCCCCGTGGCGGCGAGCATGCGCTGGAACGCGGCGACATCGCTGCCGGTGGCGCCCTCGCCGAGCGCCCGCCACTGGGGCAGCTCGCCCTGCACGGTGATCACGGGCTGCTGCGCGACGGCGTACAGCACGTCCCCGGCGGCCACCTCACCGGACTCCCCGGCCCGGGTGACGACGCCGGACAGCGCGTTCACGGCGGCGGGCGCCTGCTCGCGCGTCACGGAGACGCCGAGGGTGATGACGCGGCCGAGCTCCTGCTCGGCGACGGTGACGAGAGCGTCCTCGGACGGACGCTGCTCGGCCTGGGCCGGAGGGGTGAGCGTGGCCCGGCCGGCCCAGAAGGCCAGGACGGCCACGATCAGGAGCACCCCGGCCAGCGTGGCCCAGCGGAGCGGCCGGGTCATCCGGAGGTGCCCCAGAAGACGTCCTGCGGGGGCAGCTCCGGGCAGGTCTGGACGACCTGCGTCTGGCGCTCCTCGGGCACGCCTCTCATGGTCGCCTGCAAGGGCCACCAGTCATGGCGGCCTGGTGTGAAGAAGGCCGTCACGAAGGACTCCTTGGACGGCCGTGTGCTGGTGTCCACAGTGAACCCCTGCGCTTCGAGACAGGGGATGAGGTACTGGTCCCAGTAGTCATAGACAAGGCGAAGCTGCGGTTCGCTCCAATCCTGGGTATAGCTCGGGTCGACTGGGTGCTGGGCGATGCAGGTGTTCATCGCCAGCGCCCAGGCGCGAGCCTGCGCAGCCGGCGGCGTGGAGTATCGGAGACCGCCCGTCGGCGAGACCTCGACGGGGAATCCGTCTGCCCTCATGCACGAGGCGACCTTCTGATCTGATTCCAGGGGAGTCGTGGACCAGTCCTTCCGCTGGACCTGAAGGATCTCGGGAGTTCCCCCGCTCTCTGCCAGGCGGTCCATCTGTTCTCGGTAGGCCGCTTCCTTCTCCGGCTCCGTCGCCAGAACGGGTTCGATGACCTCGGTCGGTTTCCATGTGGCGGCATCCCACACCTTTGAGGGGGTACTGCCTGTCTCCGCGTGCGCCGACGCTCCTGCGTCCGCGCCGGAAGCACACCCCGCCAACAAGAGGGCCCCGACGAGTCCGACCATGGCACCAGCGAAACCGCTTGTCATTCGCCCCTCAGGCACAAGACACCCCAGCGCTCGCAGAGAAAATATCAGTAGGGGTAGTAGCAGTAGCCATTGCTACCCGAAAGAAGCAATGAGACCGAATCGGCCTTCCAGGTCTGGGTGCCTCGGAGACCAGGCTCCCAGTACCTCACGTAGTAGTTGGCTTTGGTACTCGACACTCCCCCAACCGACACCGTGAGGTAATCCCCGTACCGCTGCTGCTCGCCACGGACGCCGACATATCCACCTCCGGCACTGCAGTCCTGTCGCCCGGAGTCCGTCAATGCCTGTGCCGGCACTGCCCCAGAAACGGCCAACAATCCCGCGACGGCGATACCGGCCCCGACCTTTGTAACCCGCTGCTTCATACCCGTGACGATCCTCCTCAGGATTCAAGCTCAAATATGAGCCGCGTCACACACTAGGCGCTAAGGCCTCCCACGGCAAGGGATTCTTCCTGGCCTCCTCAGGCCGTCCCGATTCCCTTTGCGCTTGCTGCAGCCATCACCGGGCGTCGTCTCGTGAGGCCGCGCCGTCGTCGTCCTCCCCGCCCTTGAACTGGCTCATGTAGAGCCGGTGGTAGGCGCCCTTGGCCGCGAGCAGCTCGGCGTGGCTGCCCTGCTCCACGATGTCGCCGTCCTCCATCACGAGGATGACGTCCGCGTCCCGGATGGTGGAGAGGCGGTGGGCGATCACGAAGCTCGTGCGGTCCGAGCGCAGCGCCGCCATCGCGCCCTGGACCAGCACCTCGGTGCGGGTGTCCACGGAGGAGGTGGCCTCGTCCAGGATCAGGAGCGAGGGCTGGGCCAGGAACGCACGGGCGATGGTGATGAGCTGCCGCTCGCCCGCGGACACGTTGGCGGCGTCCTGCTCGATCACGGTGTCGTAGCCGTCGGGCAGGGTGTGCACGAAACGGTCCACGTAGGTGGCCTTCGCCGCCGCGACGACCTCCTCGTCCGTGGCGTCGAGTCGGCCGTAGCGGATGTTCTCCCGGATGGTCCCGCCGAAGAGCACGGCGTCCTGGAGCACCATGCCGGTGGCGGCGCGCAGCTCGCCGCGGCTGACCGTGCGGGTGTCCACGCCGTCCAGCAGGATCCGCCCGCCGTCCACCTCGTAGAACCGCATGATCAGGTTGACCAGGGTGGTCTTGCCGGCACCGGTCGGCCCGACGATCGCGACCGTCTGCCCCGGCTCCGCCACGAAGTTCAGGTCCGTGATGAGCGGCTTCTCCGGCGTGTAGGAGAAGCGCACATGCTCGAACTCCACGCGACCGCGCAGCGGGCGCGGGAGGTGGGCGACGCCGTCGGGCCCGGGGATGGCGGAGGGCGCCGTTTCCCGAACGAAAGCGCTCTCGGAGGGCGCCGTTTCCCAAACGAAAGTGCCGTCGGGGGTGCGGGCGGGGGTGC
>NZ_JABFBA010000016.1:13627-44002 GCF_017168445.1 Micrococcus sp. KRD026
GGGCGGGGGTGCCGTCGGGGGTCTCCTCCGGCTCGTCGAGGAGCTCGAAGATGCGCTCGGCCGACGCCACGCCGGAGATCAGCATGTTGGACATGCCGGCGATCTGCCCAAGCGGCTGGTTGAACTCGCGCGAGTACTGGATGAACGCGGTCACGGCGCCGAGGGTCATCTGCCCGTTGGCCACGCGCAGGCCGCCGACCACCGCGATGCCCACGTAGCCCAGCCAGTTCACCCACTGCATGATCGGCATGATCATCCCCGAGTAGAACTGCGCCGTGAACGCGGCCTCGTACAGCTCCTCGTTGCGCTCGTCGAAGCGCGCGGCCATGTCCCGCTGACGGCCGAACACGGTCACCAGCTCGTGCCCCGTGAACGACTCCTCGATGTGCCCGTTGAGCCGGCCCGTCTCCCGCCACTGCGCGGAGAAGAGCGCCTGGGACTTCTTGCCGATCACGCCCACCACCACACCGGCCACCGGCAGGGCGATCAGGGCGATGAGCGCGAGCTGCCAGGACAGCCAGAACATCATGCCGACGATGCCGATCACGGTCAGCGCCGAGTACACGAGCGAGGCGAACGCCTGCTGGAGGGCCTGCTGGACGTTGTCCACGTCGTTGGTGGTGCGGGAGAGCAGGTCGCCACGCTGCCCGCGGTCGAAGTGGCTCAGCGGCAGCCGGTTGATCTTGGCCTCGATGTCCTCGCGCAGGCGGAACACGAGGCGCATCACGAGGTCGTTGAGCACGCGGCCCTGCAGCCACATGAACAGCTGGGCCACGAGGTACATGGCCAGCACGATCAGGATCAGCCGGCCCAGCTCGGTGAAGTCGATCCCCTCGCCCGGTGTGAACGCCATGCCGGAGAGCATCTCCGCGGCCTGGTCCTCGCCCTGGGCGCGCAGCCCGTCGATGACCTGCTCGCGGCTCAGCCCGCCGGGCATCTGCGCGGAGACCACGCCGCCGAAGATCACGTCCATCGCCCGGCCGAGCACGCGCGGCGCCCACACGTTGAACACCACGGCCACCAGCACCGTGACGGCGACGACGGCCAGCCCCAGCTTCTCCGTGCGGAACAGGCTCATGAGCCGCTTCGCGGACGGCCAGAACGCCTTGGCCTTGCGGGCCGGCCCGCCGCCCCAGTCGTCGGTGGCGCCCTGCTCCTGGATCTCGAGGATCTCCTCGTCCGTCAGGTGCTCGCTCATGCCACGTCCTCCGCGGTCAGCTGGGAGTCCACGATCTCCCGGTAGGTCTGGTTGTCCGCCAGCAGCTCGGCGTGGGTGCCGCGGCCGACCACGCGGCCCTCGTCCAGCACGATGATCTGGTCGGCGTCGGTGATGGTGGCCACCCGCTGGGCGACGACGATCCGGGTCACCCCGGCCGCCGCGCGGTCGAGCGCCGCCCGCAGCCGCGCGTCGGTGGTGACGTCCAGCGCGGAGAACGAGTCGTCGAACACGAGGACCCGCGGCTCGGCCACGAGGGCACGCGCGATGGACAGGCGCTGGCGCTGGCCGCCCGAGACGTCCGTGCCGCCCTGAGACAGCCGCGAGTCCAGACCGGAAGCCGCCGCCTCTCCCTTGCCGGTGGTGCGGGCGCGCACGAAGTCGGCGGCCTGGGCCGTCTCGAGGGCCGCCCAGATGCGCTCGTCCGAGGCGTCCGGGGCCCCGAACTGCATGTTCTCCCGCACGGTGCCGGAGAACAGGTACGGCTTCTGCGGCACGAGGGCCACGGCCTCGGTCAGCTCGGCCCGGGCCAGGTCGGTCACCGGCACGCCGTCCACGAGCACCTCGCCGGACGTCGCGTCGTACAGCCGCGGCAGCAGACTGATCAGCGTGGACTTGCCGGAGCCGGTCGAGCCGATGATCGCCGTCGTGGTGCCGGGGGCGACGGCGAAGCTCACGTCGTCGAGCACCGGCGCCTCGGCGCCGGGGTACTGGAAGGTGACGTGGCGCAGCTCCACGGCGCCGTCGCGACGCGCGGGGCTCACCGGGCGGGCCGGCTCGCCGAGCGTGGGGACGGTGTCCAGGACCTCGCCGATGCGGCGCGCGGAGATCACGGCGCGCGGGAGCATCATCATCATGAAGGTGCCCATCATCACCGCCATGAGGATCTGCAGCAGGTACTGCATGAACGCGGTGAGCGCGCCGACCTGCACGAGCCCCGCGTCCACGCGCTGGCCGCCGAACCACAGGACGGCGGCGGTGGCGAGGTGGAGGATCATCGTGATGACCGGGCCGAGCAGCACGAACAGCCGGCCGATCCGCACGGACGTCTCCGTCAGGGCGGCGTTGGCGTCCGTGAACCGGCGCGCCTCGTGGCGCTCGCGCACGAACGCGCGGACCACGCGGATGCCCTGGATCTGCTCGCGCATCACGCCGTTGACGTCGTCGATGTTGTCCTGCATCCGCTGGAACAGCGGCATGAGACCCGCGACGATCCACGCCACGATCACCAGCAGCACCGGCACGGAGACCCACACCAGCCAGGACAGGCCCGGGTCCTCGCGGATGGCCATGATGATGCCGCCGACCGCCATGATCGGCACGGCCACCATGAAGTTCAGGGCCATGAGGGTGAGCATCTGCACCTGGTTGACGTCGTTGGTGCCGCGCGTGATGAGGGTCGCGGCGCCGAAGCGGCCGAGCTCCTCCGCGGAGAACGCGTCCACGCGGGTGTAGACGGCGCGGCGCAGGTCCCGGCCGACGCCCATCGAGGCCTTCGCGCCGAACCACACGGCGGCGATCGCGGCGACCACCTGCACCAGCGCGACGCCGAGCATCACGAGGCCGATGTCCCAGATGCGGGCGGTGTCGCCGCGGGCCACGCCCTCGTCGATGATGCGGGCGTTGAGGCTGGGCAGATACAGCATGGCCAGCGTGCTGATCAGCTGCAGCACGACGACGGCCGCGACGGCGCCGCGATAGCGCCGGCCGTGACGGCGGAGCAGGGTCCAGAGCATGGGGCTCCCAGGGAGTCGGGATGGGCGCGCGGCCGCGTGGGGCCGCAGTGAGGTGGGCCGACGTGGGCCGGGTTCATTGTGCCCCAGCCGCGGGCGAGGAGGTCGGGCAGCAGCCGTCGTCGTCGGACGCCGCGGGCGCACCCCGGACAGCCGGCTGCCGAACCACCCGCTGGCGGACCCGCACGAGGACTGAGCGACGCCAGACGGGGGGCGTGAGCCAGACGTTTCCGCTGCTGAGGGTCCCTCAGAACAGCACGAACATCTGGCTCACGCCCCCGGAACGCCTGGCTCAGCGCCCGAAGAGCCTCGCGAAGAACCCTGCGGCCCCGGCACGGCCCGCGCGGGCTGCGTCGCGCTCGGCATCAGAGTGACGGCCATCGCACCACTGCGCCGCGGGGACGACGGCCTTGACGGACTCGACGTGCCGGCCGCATCCGGCCCAGGTGGCCCTGCGGCAGACGCGGCAGCGCGCAGGACGGCACATGAGGGATCCTTTCGGCGAGGGGGCTTCGGGGTGGCCGGTCAGGCCAGGGTCATGAAGAGCTTCTCGAGCTCGGCGACGGTGAGCTTCTCCTCGTCCTCCGCCTTCTCGGGGTCGGCGAGGCAATACTGCATGGCCGCAGAGACGATCGCGAAGCCGGCGCGATCCAGCGCGGTGGAGACGGCGGAGAGCTGCGTGACCACGTCCTTGCAGCGACCCTCGCCCTCGACCTCGCGGATCACGGCGTCCAGCTGGCCGCGGGCCCGCTTGAGGCGGTTGAGGATCTTGCGCTGGGTCTCGGCGTCGGCGGTGCGCACGGCGACCTCCTTTGTCACGGTGGCGGGGAGGGGAATCATATCCCCAGGGGTATCCGGCGACGTCGCCGGAGGTCACACGAGGAGACCGATGAGTTCCCGGACGAGGATCACCAGGCCCATGGCCAGCACGAACCAGCCGAAGCCCTTCTTCAGCGCCTTCTCCGGGACCCGCTTCACGAGCGGAACGCCGATCAGCCCGCCGACCACGGCCACACCGGTGACCCACAGCAGCAGGTCCCACGGCAGCGTCACGCTGGTCAGGTAGCCGCCGAGGCCCGCGAAGGACTTCATGGCGATCACCAGCAGGGACGTGCCCACCGCGGCGGACATCGGCAGGCCGCCGAGCAGCACGAGCGCGGGGACCACGAGGAACCCGCCGCCGGCGCCGATGATGCCCGTGACGAAGCCGACGACGACGCCCTCCAGCAGGATCTTCCCGAGCGGGTGGCGGCGGGGCTCGACGTCAGCCGAGGCCTCCACTGAGGGGGCGGCCGCCGGCTGCGTCTTCTTGGGCCGGATCATGGCCCACGCCGTGAAGAGCATCATCACCGCGAAGGCGATCAGCAGCAGGGTCCCCGGCAGGAAGCCGCCGACGACGCCGCCCAGGAGGGCACCCACCATCGAGGCCGCGCCGAAGATCAGGCCGGTGCGCCACCGGACGGTGCCGTGCCGCGAGTGCAGCAGCACTGAGACCAGCGAGGTCACACCCACCACGAACAGGGAGCCCGCGATGGCCTGCTTCGGCTCGAGGCCGGCCACGTACGTCAGCAGGGGCACCATCAGGATCGACCCGCCGCCACCCATGAGGCCGAGCAGCAGGCCGACCACGAGGGCCAGGGCGAGGACGATCCACATCACGGGTCAGCTCCGCTTCCCCGCGCCGGTGGGGATGCGGCCGATCACGTCGCCCGCGGAGCGCTCCTGCGCGGGGCGGTTCCACGGCATCTTGGCCAGCACGGACGCCATGGCGCACGTGTTGGACACGGCGGAGAAGGACAGGCCCGCGCCGATCGCGGCGGGGATGAGGCCGAACCGCTTCGAGCCGACCTGGGAGGCCACGGCCCCGACCAGCGCGATGGACCCGGCGGTCATGCGGACCTGACGGTCCATGGACCAGCGGTTGCCGCTGCGGACGACCTCGCCGCCGGCCTCGGCGTAGGCGGAGATGCCGCCCTGCAGGACGCGCGCGGAGGTGAAGCCGGCCTGGGCCAGACGGTCCTGGGCGGTGCCGGCCCGGCTGCCGGACTGGCAGACGAGCACCGCGGTGCCGTCCAGGCGGGCGGCGACCTCGTCCGCGTGCTCCTGGAGCAGGTCCAGCGGCACGTTGTAGGAGCCGGCGATGTGCTCGGTCTCGAACTCGCCGGGGGTGCGCACGTCCAGCACGACGGCGTCGGGGCGGGCGGCCAGCTCGGCCTTCAGGTCGCGCGGGGCGACGGGGGACAGGGTGACGCTCATGGGAGGGGCTCCTCGGGGTTGGTCTGGGGGTGTGTCAGGACTGCTGCCAGGCGGCGTAGCTGCCCTCGAGCTCGATCACGTCGAACCCGGCGCGGCGCAGCGCCTGGGCGGCCACGATGTTGCGCAGGCCGGACTGGCAGAAGGTCACCAGGGTCTTGTCCTTCGGCAGCTCCTCCTGGTGGAAGAGCACCTTGCCGGCGTTCAGCTGCCGGGCGTCCGCCACGGTGCCGTGGGAGAACTCGGTCTTGTTGCGCACGTCCACCAGCACGGTGTCCTGCTCCGCGCCGACCTCGCCGGCCTCGATGCGGGACCGCAGCTCGTCGGCCTGCACGGTGGGCACCGGCTCCAACGTGAGGCCGTCCACGGAGGTGGTGAACGCGGCGGCGGCGTCGACGCCCACGCGGATCATGTGGTCGCGCATCGTGTGCGCGTCCTCGCGGTCCTCGGCGAGCAGGACGAGGGCGGCGTCGTCGCTCTCCGGGTCGTAGGCCCAGCCGGCGTGCGTGGCGACCTTGCCGCGGGACGGAAAGGCCAGCGCGCCCGGCACGGTGCCGGCGAGGATCTCGTCCACACCGCGGGTGTCCGCGAACACGGCGCCCTCGGCGAGCGTCGCCTGCACGCCCCCGGCGTCCAGCTCCTCGAGCTCGGGCAGCTCGCCCAGGATGGCTGGCCCCTGCTTGTTCTGGCGCTTCATGCGGGCGAAGTAGGCGTGGGCGTCGGGCTGGCCGTCGAGCAGCTCGTCGATGAAGCCCTGCTCGTCGTCGTTCTTCAGGTAGTCGGACCACCACGCGTACTTGCGCTCGTAGCCGACCGTGGTGGAGGGCAGCGCGCCGAGTGCCTTGCCGCAGGCGGAGCCGGCGCCGTGGGCCGGGAACACCTGCACGTGGTCCGGGAGGGTCAGGAACTTCGCCTTGAGGGAGGCGAAGAGCTGCTGGGCGCCCTCAAAGCGGGTGTCGACGCCGCCGGCGGCCTCGTCCAGCAGGTCCGGGCGGCCGAGGTCGCCGGAGAACACGAAGTCGCCGGTGAGCATGTAGCCCGGGGCGTCCGCGAAGGCGCCGTCGGTGACGAGGAAGGACAGGTGCTCGGGGGTGTGGCCCGGGGTGTGCACGGCCTCGACGGTGATGTTGCCGAGCGTCACCGTGTCGCCGTCCTTGAGGAGGTTGCCCTCGAAGCCGTAGGCCCAGTCCTCGCCGCCCTCGCCGGACAGGTGGATCTGGGCGCCGGTGGCGTGGGCCAGCTCGCGGGTGCCGGAGAGGTAGTCCGCGTGGATGTGGGTCTCGGTCACGTGGGTGATGGTCATGCCGTTCTTGGCGGCCAGGTCCAGGTACACCTGGATGTCGCGGCGGGGGTCCACCACCATCGCCTCGTTCTTCGCCTGGCAGCCGATCACGTAGCTGGCCTGGGCGAGGTCCTCGTCGTAGATGCGCTCGAGCAGCATGGTTCTCCTCCGGGTCGGGGGGTCTCGATGTCCATCCGATACCCCCTGGGGTATGTCGAGAACGAGCGTAAGGTATACCCCCAGGGGTATGCAAGAGAGAGGGTGAGCCCGGGCGGCGACGGGGAGGGACGGCACGATCAGGAGACGTCGGCAGGGGGCGTGAGCCAGATGATTTCGCTGCGGATCGGGCGTCAGAACTACAGAAACGTCTGGCTCACGCGGCAGGGGGCGTGAGCCAGATGATTCCGCTGCGAATCGAGCGTCAGAACGACAGAAACGTCTGGCTCGCGCGGCGGGGAGCGTGAGCCAGATGATTCCGCTGCGGATCGGGCGTCAGAACTGCAGAAACGTCTGGCTCAGCGCCCGGGGTCCTCAGAGCAGGGGACGCAGTGGTACCAGCAGGGCCTCGACCACGCGGGCGAGGCCGTGACGGTCCTCCCAGCGCGGGGTGTCGATCCGGACGGCCCGCTGGGCGTCGAGAGCGAAGATCTCCTCCATCCGGGCGGCGAAGTCGCGGTCCACGACCACCACGTTGGACTCGTAGTTGAAGCCCAGGGAGAGGCGGTCGACGTTGGCCGAGCCCACGGTGGACCAGATGCCGTCCACGGTGGCGGTCTTCGCGTGGATCATGCTGGCCCTGTACAGCAGGATCGTGATGCCGGCCTCGAGCATCTTCCCGAAGAAGCCGCGCGAGGCCCAGTCCGCCACGATGTGGTTGGAGTCCTCCGGCACCATCACCTGCACGTCCACCCCGCGCCGGGCCGCGTGCAGCAGCGCCTCGAGGACCTGCTGGTCCGGGATGAAGTACGGCGTGTTGATGAGGATGCGGTGCTGCGCCCGCTGGATGGCGTCGAGGTAGCTCAGCCGGATCGGGTAGACCAGGAGCGGCGGCTGGTTCGCGGCCACGGTGACGCGCGGGTCCCACGTGTCCGGGGGGCGCCAGGACATCTGCTCGCCCGCGCGGTGGTGGGCGTTCCACTTGATGGAGATCGACTGGCCCAGCGCCCACACCGCCGGGCCGCGCTCACGCACGTGGGTGTCCCGCCACAGGCGGGCGTAGTCGTCGCCGATGTTGAAGCCGCCGGCGAAGCCGACCTCGTCGTCCACCACCATGATCTTCGAGTGGTTGAACCCGCTGTGCCGGACCACGCCTCGCCAGATCGGGCGGGCGAAGGCCGGCAGCCGGAACACGTGGATGCGCGGGTCCAGCTGACGGTAGAAGCGGGGCGGGACCACGAGGTTCCCGAACCCGTCGTAGGAGACGTAGACCTCCACGCCGCGCGCGGCCGCCCGGTTGAAGGCGTCCATGAACCGCTGGCCCGTGGGGTCGCCCTTCCAGATGAAGGTCTCGAACTTGATGATCCGCTGCGCTCCGTCGATCGCGGCGATCATCTCCTTGTAGAGGTCCTCACCCGAGGTGAAGATGCGCAGCTCGGAGCCCTCCACGTGGGCGTCGAACACGCCGGGGTTCGGCGCGGGTCGGCGCACTCGGCCGCCGCGCTTGACCATGTCCACGCCGGTGAGCCCGGCGGCGACCGTCAGCGGCAGTCCCACGAGACCGACGCCCGCGGCCACGGCCGCTCCCCGGAGGAGACGACGGACCGGCAGGCGGGACAGGGACGGCAGGGACGGTCGACGCATTCGCTCAGTCTACTCAGGGCCCCGTCAGCGCGGATCGGTCGAGCGGCGCATCTCGGTCCAGGCCGCGCTCACCTCGGAGCGCATGCGCACGAGTTCGATCGCCGTCTCCTGCAGCCTCCGGGCGCTCTCGCTCTCGGGGATGTACTGCCGCACCCGCTGGGCCTGGTCCTCCGCGGAGACGTCCACCATGACGGCGATCGAGTGCGCCACCAGGCGGGACTCCGCCCCGGTGCGTCGGCTCGCGTAGACGCGCAGCGCCACATGCATGGACCGCTCCGTGGTGTTCACCAGGAGGGCCTCCACGCGCACGAGGTCGCCCACGTGGATGTTCCGCACGAAGCGCACACCGCCGCCGAACACCGCGACCACGGATTCATGTCCGGTCCAGCGGGCGGCGCAGACGGCGGCCGCCTCGTCCACCCAGCGCAGGATCGCGCCCGCGTTGATGGTGCCGCCCACGGTGGCCTCCGCGTTGGGGGCCAGGAACGCGAGGGTGCTCATCTCCTCGGGGGCCTCCCCGGGCGCGGGGAACGGCAGTCGGGCCATGCCGCGCTCGACGGCGCGGCGGGCCACGGTGGAGCGGCGGGCCTGTTCGTCGCGCTCGATCTGGCCGGGGGTCGAGGGCTCCCAGACCGGCACGGTCACGGGCACCCCGCCCTCCTCCGCGGCGTAGACCACGAGGGACGAGGTGGCGACCACGGGGTCGCCGTCGTCGTCGCGGATCTCCGGCAGCAGCAGGCGGGTCTGGACGTGCACCTCGGCGCCGTCCGTGTGGACCACGCGCGCCTGCACCACGGCACGGCGGTCCACCGGCACGGGGTGCCGGAACTGAGTGTGCCCCATGTAGCGGGCACGCACGAACGTCCCGGCCCAACTCGCCGCGACGGCGTAGCCGGCCTTCTCGATCCAGGAGATGACGGTGCCGGCGTCCACCAGGCCGGTGGGATGATCGAAGCTGTCCGCCCGGAATTCGAGGGCGAGGGCTCCGGGGGGTCTCATGCCGTCGAACGTATCACCCGAGTCCGGGCCCTGTGCGGCCGGTCACGCCCCGTCCAGGAGTCTGCGGGGAACCTCCCGGCCGCGCCCCAGGCGGGTCCGCGCACGGGGGACAATGGACCCATGACCGCCTTCGACCGTCTCCCCCTGCCCGCGGAGCCCCAGACTCCGCACGACCGCCTGCGCCGCCGCACCGAGGCCGCCGTCGCCGAGCGCGGGGAGGCCGCCGTCGCCGGGCTGGCGGTGCGCCTGATGACCGGCGCGGCCACTCCCGATGACGTCACCTCGGGCGCCGCCCGCGCCCTCACCGGCGACGACGGCGACCTCAGCCCCGCCGCGACCGGCGCCCTGGCCCTGATGCACGCGTGGCACCGCAGCGCGCTGCCCGCCCTGACCGGGGCGCTCACCGCCCCCGAGGCGGACGTCCGCTCGGCGGCCCACCTCGTGCTCGCCTCCCGCGCCGGCTCGCTGCGCCGCGATGCCGCCGTCGACCGCACCCTCGTGGACGCGGTGCGGGCCGGCTGTGCCGACCCGGACCCGGAGGTCCGCGCGTCGGCCGCGTCCGCACTGGGTGCCCTCGCCCGCCCCGAGGACCTCGAGTCCGCCCTGCCCGTGCTCACCGGCATGGTGATGGACGTGGACGCGGACCTGGCCGCGGCCGCCGAGCTGGCCCTCGAGCAGCTCGCGATCCGCCTGGACCGGCCCGGCCTGCGGGTCAGCCTCGAGGGCTGAGGCGACGCCCGTGCAGTGCCCCCACTTCGATGTCGGCGAGTGCCGTTCCTGCCCGCTGATGGGCGTGCCGTACGCCCGGCAGCTCGCGGACAAGCAGGCCGCGGTCCTGGCCGCGCTGGCGGACGCGCTCGATGCGGACACGGTCGTGGCCGAGCCGTTCGCCTCCGCGGAGGCCGGGTTCCGGAACAAGGCGAAGCTCGTGGTCACGGGGTCGGCGGCGGCGCCGCGGCTGGGCATCCTGGACCCGCGGCAGCACCCCCGCCATCACGACGGCGCCGGCGTGGACCTGCGCGACTGCGGCCTGTACGAGGCCGGCATGGAAGGCGTGTTCGACGCGTGCGCGGCGGCGGTGACGGCGGCCGGGCTGGAGCCCTACGACGTCGCCGCCCGCACGGGCGAGCTGAAGAACGTGATCGTGACGCTCTCCCCCGACCGGGAGGCGATGGTCCGGTTCGTGCTGCGCTCCGCCGACCGGCTGGACGCGCTGCGCGCGGCGGTGCCGGGGCTGCTGGACGACCTCGCGGCGCGCGGGACACCCGCCGCCGTGGTGAGCGCGAACCTGCTGCCGGAGCACGTGGCCCTGCCCGAGGGCGACGAGGAGATCGTGCTCGCCGGCGGGCCGACGCTCACCATGCGGCTCAACAGGGTGGGCCTGCGGCTGCGCCCGCAGGGGTTCTTCCAGACGAACACCGCGGTGACCGAGGGGCTGTACGCGACGGCGGCGGCGTGGGTCGCCGAGGCCGGCCTGCCGGCGTCGGCGTGGGACCTGTACTGCGGGGTGGGCGGGTTCGCGTTCCACCTGGCCCGGGCCGGCGTGCGCGACGTGTGGGGCATGGAGTCCTCCGCCGAGGCGGTGGCCGCGGCCCGGGAGACGGCCGCGGAGCTCGGCCTGGCCGACCGGGCGCGCTTCTCCGCCGGCGACGCCACCTCCGCGCTTTCGTTCGAGAAACGGCGGGCTCCGGAGGCGCTTTCGTTCAAGAAACGGCGGCCCCGCCCGGACGCCGTCGTCGTGAATCCGCCCCGGCGGGGCATCGGCGCCGAGCTGGCGGACGCGCTGGAGGACTCGGGTGTGCCCACCGTCCTGTACTCCAGCTGCAACCCGGCGACGCTCGCGCAGGACCTGGCCCGGATGCCGAGCTATCGGGTGGCGCGGGTGCAGGTGTTCGACATGTTCCCCCAGACCCGGCACGCGGAGGTGCTCACGCTGCTGACCCGGCGGTGACGGAAGCCGGGGCGCGTCACCGCGGGCTCCCCGCCCGACGGTTCCGCTTCTTCAACTCGACGAAGACCTGCAGCAGCGTCAGAGCCGACGGCGCGAGCGCGGGTTGCGTGAGCACGAGCGGTTGCGCACGGGTCAACCCGCCACCCTGCAACGGCCGTCCCGAGTCCCACCGGTTGGCCTTGCGCAGACCACCCTCGTTCCACAGCCGCTCGTCCACCTTGAGCGCCACCTTCATCGTGTGCTCCGACTCTGGCGCCACAGCACGGACTTCCTTCACGTCCGCCCAGTCCACGGACCAGTCCCGCGTCCACACCCGTCGCTCATCGAACGTGACATGCCGAGGCCGGAACAGACCCATCGTCGCGGCGGGAAGCACCGCCAACGCCAGCGCCAACCCGATGAACGACGCCACACGCCACACCCCGAACCCGGCCGAGACATCCTCCGGCGGCCGGAAGATCACCCACACGAACACCGCGATGCACACCACGACGATCAGCCACAGGAGCAACCACCGCGCCGGACGCACCCGCGCCTGCACCGGCAGACTCGCCAGGATCTCCTCCCGCGTCGCCTTCTTCCGCAACCGCGTCGGCTTAGCATCCATCACTTGCTCATCATCCAGTTCATGAGCCCTTCGCCCCCCGGCCATCTCCGCCGAGTGTGTCCTGCTCGTTCCCGGGCCACGCTTCCGGCGCGCGGGGGCACACGTCCGCCCCGTCGGCACGACCCTATTCCCGGAACCCACCGCGCCGCAGCGACATCACCGCAGCTGAGAACCGCTGTGATGTCGCTGCGGTGCGGTCGGCCGGAACGACGGCGCGCTCGCTGCGGTGAACATCGCCGCGGCACTCCCCGTGCGGCCCCACTTCCCCGCCCGTAGGCTGGTTCCCATGTCGCAGACGCTCACCCCCGCCGCTCCGCAGGACCTGAACGCCCGCCGTCACCGGCTCCGCCGCTACCGCGCCGTCATCTTCGACATGGACGGGGTCATCACGGACACCGCCGGCGTGCACGCGCAGGCGTGGAAGGAGCTCTTCGACGGGGCGTTGCCCGCTGTGGGCGCGCTGCCCGCCAACGCCGCCGTCGTCGCCGCGGACCCGGACGTGCTGCGCCCCTTCGACGCCGCCGCCGACTACCTGCACCACGTGGACGGGCGTCCCCGCGAGGACGGGGTCCGCACGTTCTTCGCCTCCCGCGGCCTGCAGGTGCCCGAGGCCGACTCCCCCGAAGCGGACACGGCTCCGGAGCTGACGGTCCTCGCCCTCGCCGAGCGCAAGCAGGGCTACTTCGAGCAGGTGCTCGAGCGCGACGGCGTCCGCGTGTTCCCGGAGGCCCAGGACCTCCTCGAGCGGCTGCGGGCCAAGGGTGTGCCGGTCGCACTGGTCACCAGCTCCAAGAACTCCCGCGCCGTGCTCACGGCCGGCGGCGTGCTGGACTTCTTCCCCGTGATCGTGGACGGGAACACCGCCGTCGAGCGCGGGCTGCCGGGCAAGCCGGACCCGGCGATGTTCTGGGAGGCCGCCCGCGAGCTGGGCGTCGACGTCGCGGACGCGATGGTCCTCGAGGACGCCGTCTCCGGCGTGAAGGCCGCCGCGGACGGCCGCTTCGGCCTCGTGATCGGCGTGGACCGCGAGCCCGAGCTCGGCAAGGGCCGACTCAAGGCGGCCGGCGCCCACCTGGTGGTCCAGGACTACGGGACCCTGCATCTGGAGGACCGCACCACCACCCCGTTCGACCCCGCGTGGGTGCTGCGCTGGGACCGCTTCGACCCGGCCTCCGAGGGCACGCGCGAGGTGCTGTGCACCCTGGCCAACGGGTACTGGGGCACCCGCGGCGCTGTGCCCGGCACGCGCATCTCCTCCGTCCACTACCCCGGCACCTACATGGCCGGGGTGTTCAACCGGCTGACCTCGATGGTCCAGGGCCGGGTCGTGGAGACCGAGCACATGGTCAACATCCAGGACTGGACCCCGCTCGTGGTGACCCCGCGCCACGGCCGCCCGCTGCTGCCGGGTGAGGAGAACCTCGTGGAGTACGGCCAGGAGATGGACCTGCGCCGCGGCGTGCTCTCCCGCACCATGACCTTCGAGGACGAGCAGGGCCGGCGCACCACGGTCCACACCCGGCAGTTCACCTCGCTGGCCAATCGGCACCTCGCCGCGATCGAGCTGACCGTGGTGGCGGAGAACTGGTCCGGGGACCTCACGGTGCGCTCGAAGATCGAGGGCCGCGTGGCCAACCTCAACGTCTCCGACGACCGCACCCTCGCCAACCAGCACCTCGAGCCGGTCCAGGCCCGGGAGATCGACGGCGAGACCGTCCTGCTCGAGACCGCCACCAACCAGTCCGGCATCCACGTGGCCGTGGCCACCCGCACCCGCCAGGTGGCGCCGGTGGGCCACCACGAGCCCATCCGCCGCCCCGTGGACGGCTCGGACCTGGTGGTCGGCCAGGACATCCTCCTCCACGTGGACGAGGGCGTGCCGCTCGTGC
Organism: Micrococcus sp. KRD026; assembly: GCF_017168445.1. Classification (NCBI taxonomy): domain Bacteria; kingdom Bacillati; phylum Actinomycetota; class Actinomycetes; order Micrococcales; family Micrococcaceae; genus Micrococcus; species Micrococcus sp. KRD026. The sequence continues at coordinate 27,358 of NZ_JABFBA010000016.1, forward strand.
TGGAGAAGGTCGCCGCCGTCGCCACGAGCCACGACCACGCCAACGCCTCCGTGTGGGAGTCGGCGGTGAAGGACGTCCAGCGCGCCCAGAACTTCCGCAACCTGCTGACCCTGCACGAGCAGCGCTGGGGCACCAACTGGGACCGGTTCTCCGTGCGCATCGACCTGGCTGAGCCGTACCGGCATCAGCGCCGCTCCACGGCGGCGGAGGCCGGCGGCGAATACGCGCCGCCCGTCGTCGCCGCCGGCCACTCGGCCCCGGTGGGGTCCGCGGTCCCGATGGGCAAGGACGGCGCGTCGCTGCGCCAGCAGCTCGCCCTGAACCTGCACACGTTCCACGTGCTCCAGACGGCCTACGGCCGCCGCCGGGACCTGGACGCCTCCGTGGGGGCACGCGGCCTGCACGGCGAGGGCTACCGCGGCCACATCTTCTGGGACGAGATCTACGTCTACCCGATGCTCACGCTGCGCCGCCCCGAGATCACCCGGGGCCTGCTGATGTACCGCTACCGGCGTCTCAACGAGGCCCGCGCCAACGCCCAGGCCGCGGGCTGGGCCGGCGCCATGTACCCGTGGCAGTCCGGCGCGGACGGCTCCGAGGAGACGCCCACCGAGCTGTGGAACCCGCGCTCGCGCATGTGGATGCCGGACAACTCCCACAACCAGCGGCACGTCTCCCTGGACATCGCCTACTCGGTGCTGCGGTACATCGAGATCACGAAGGACACGTCCTTCATCTCGGACTACGGCGCGGAGATGCTCGTGGAGATCTCCCGGTTCTTCATGTCCATGACCCTGCACAACGCCGTCACGGACCGCTACGAGATCCACGGCGTCATGGGCCCGGACGAGTTCCACGACGGCTATCCCGAGACCCCCGGCTCCGGCCTGCGCAACAACGCGTACACGAACGTGCTGACCTCGTGGGTTCTCGCGGAGACCGCCCGCCTGGTCCGCTGGCTGGACACGATCGACGACGGCCTGCCCGAGCTCATGGAGATCTCCGAGGAGGAGATCGAGCGCTGGGAGGAGGTCAGCACCCGCCTGACCGTGCCGTTCTTCAAGGAGGGCGAGGAGGCCGGCATCCTCGCCCAGTTCGAGGGCTACCAGGACCTGCTCGAGTTCGACTGGGAGGCCTACCGCGCCAAGTACGGGAACATCGGCCGCATGGACCTGATCCTGCAGGCCGAGGGCGACGCCACCAACCGGTACAAGCTCTCCAAGCAGGCCGACACCCTCATGCTCGGCTACCTGTTCTCCTCCGAGGAGCTGGACCGGATCCTGCGCCGCATGGGCTACGAGCTGCCGCAGGAGGCGTTCGAGCGGATGGTCACGTACTACGAGGCCCGCTCGACGCACGGTTCCACGCTCTCCCGCCTGGTGCACGCGTGGGTGGCGGCCCGCACGGACCCGGACCGCTCGTGGGACCTGTTCACGGAGGCCCTCGAGTCGGACCTCTCGGACACGCAGGGCGGCACCACCAAGGAGGGCATCCACCTGGGCCTGATGGCGGGCACCGTGGACACGGTGATCCGCTGCTACGCGGGCCTCGAGACGCGCGACGACGTCGTCCGGCTGCACCCCCGCATGCCCGCCCAGCTGCCCGGCGCCCGGTTCACCATCCGGTTCCGCCAGCAGCCCGTGGTCATCCAGATGACCCAGCGGGAGGTGACGGTGGCCGCGGGCGAGGGCATGTGGCACGACGTGCCGATGATCATCGCCGGCCGCGAGCACACCCTGTCCCCCGGCGAGAAGCTGACGGTCCCGCTGGGCTGAGGGCCGCCGTCGTCGGCCACCCCACCCCGTCCCTTTGGGGGCGAAAGTGGGCGGTATCCCGCGCGGATACCGCCCACTTTCGCCCCCGGACGCGGGAGGACGCGGGAGGACGCGGCTGCCGCCCCGGCTCAGCGCAGCGGCAGCTCGGCGCGGACCACCCAGCAGCCGCCCAGCGGGCCGGCCGTGAGGGTGCCGCCGAACACGGCCACGCGCTCGCGCATGCCGGCCAGGCCGAAGCCGCTGGCCATCGCGACCACCACGCGGTCGCGGCGGGGCTCGCCCTCGTCCATGGGGCTGGCGATGCACAGCACGAGGCGGTCCGCGCCCTCGAGCTGCGAGGTCAGGCGCACCGTGCCGCGGCGCGGGGCGTGCTTGAGGATGTTCGTCACCGACTCCTGCACCACACGCAGCACGGTCAGCTCCAGGGAGCGCGGCAGCTCGTCCAGCTCGGTCAGCGAGCGCTCGACCGCGAACCCGGCCGCGTGCAGCTGGGCCTCGAACTCGTCGAGGCGGGCCGGCAGGTCCACGACGGCGTCCCCCTCCGCCGTCTGCGCGTTGCGGGAGGAGCCGCGCAGCGCGGTGAGCATGCGGCGCAGGTCCACGAGGGACTGCCGGGCGGCCTCCTCGATGGCCTTCTCCGCGGCGGCCCGTTTGTCCGGGTCCCTCTGGGTGGGCAGCATGGCGGCCTGCATCGAGATCACGGTGAGCCCGTGCGCGACGACGTCGTGCAGCTCCGCCGCGATCCGCTGCCGCTCCGCCTCCGCGGCGCAGGCGGCGGCCTCCTCGGCCCGGCGCAGGGCCGCCTCGCGGTCCCGGGCCCGATGCCGGGATCGGCGGATCATGAAGGCCGGCACCGCCACGCACAGCGCGACGATGAGCGTGATGACCATGACGCCCTTGAGGCTGTCCTCGTCCGCCCACGTGCCGTCGGTGAGGACCTCGCCCGCGACGGTGAGCAGGATGAGGGCGCCCAGGGCGAACCAGACGAACACCCGGTGCGAGTACCGCGTCACCATGGCCGCGCCCAGGACGACCCCGCCACTGAACGCCTGCGGGGTGAGGTGCGCGTGGTCCGCCTCCACGAGGCCCACCAGACCGAACGTGCTCCCGAGCAGCACGAACACCGCCGCGAGGGTGGGCTGCCACCCGAACAGCAGCGTGACCAGCACGCTCGCCAGGAACAGGACCCAGCGCAGGAGCGGCTCCCGCCCCTCACCCGTCAGCCCGCCGTCCTCCTCGAGGATGCCCGCGAGTTCGGGGTCAGCGCTCAGCCCGGCGGCCACCGTGGGCCCCAGCACCAGGGTGAGGATCTCCCCCAGCACCATGAGCCCGACGATCACGTAGAGGACGATCCGCATGTGCCGGGAGACGGGTTCCGTGCGCAGGATCGCGGGCAGGCGGGAGTCCAGGGGAGACTCGGCGGGCGGGCGCGACGTCGCCGTCGTCGTCCGAGCCGGGGCGGGCGCCGCGATGCTCATCCGATGTCCACGAGGCCCGCGCGGGCGGCGCGGATGAGGATCTGCACGCGGTCACGGACCTGCCACTTGTCCAGGACCTTGCCGATGTGGGACTTCACCGTGGCCTCCGCGAGGAACAGGGCGCCGGCGATCTCCGCGTTGGAGGCGCCCTTGGCGAGCTCGCGGACCACGTCCAGCTCGCGCTCGGTGAGGCGCTCGTGCGGGGCGAGGGGCTCGGCCGGGCAGGGGTCGGCGTGCTCGGGGGCCGCGGTGACGGCCTCCACCAGGTCCGCGGCCACGCGGGCGGAGAACACGGCGTCCCCGGCGTGGACGCGGCGGATGGCGTCCACGACCTCGGCCGGCGGTGCGTCCTTCACGAGGTAGCCTGCGGCGCCGGCGCGCAGGGCGGGCACGAGGTACTGCTCGGAGGAGAAGGTGGTGATCGCCAGGACGCGCACGCCCGGGGCCTCGGCGGAGATGCGCGCGGTGGCCTCGACGCCGTCCATGCGGGGCATCTGCATGTCCATCAGCACGACGTCGGGGGCCAGCGTGCGGGCCGCCTCGAGGGCCTGGACCCCGTCCTCGGCGGAGCCGACCACCTCGAGGTCCTCGGCCTGGGCCACGAAGTGCTCGAGGGCGGTGCGCATCAACGCCTGGTCGTCGGCCACGACTACTCGGATCATGGCGTCCAGCCTAGGAGGCGCACAGGCCGCCGCGCGTCCACCGAAGGTCGACGTCGGCCCCCGCCTCGGGGCGGACCGGGCCGGCTCCCGCGCCCGGCCGGCCACCGCAGTCCCGGCGCCTCCGTGGGCAGAACCCACAACCCCGTCGCCTCCGTGGGCAGAAGCGCCCTCTCTTCTGCCCACGGATGCTGCGTGGGCGGAACTCCTCGCAGTTCTGCCCACCGAGCCATGACGACGTCGTCCCGGCGGGACAACCGGCCGCCGCCGAGTCCTGCACAGCCGGCCCACCCTGCGCTGGTGTGCACAGACACGCGGCCCGCCCGGCCGTCGTCAGGCCGACCGCGTCAAGGTCGACCCATGTCCTTCGCCCCCGATCTCCCCCTCGTCCCCGTCTTCACCACCCGCGACGTGCTCGAACGCGGTCTGCCGCCCAGCCGGGTGCGGCGGTCCGACGTCCTCCGCCTCGCCCGCGGCATCCACCGTCGCCGTGACATGCCGCTGCGCACCTGGGAGTCGGCTGGGCTCCCGCCGCCGCACCACGGGGTCGGCCTCGACCTGCTGACCGCCCTCCTGCGGTCCCGTCCCGACGCCGTTCTCTCCCACGAGACGGCGGCGCACCTCCACGGCCTCCCGCTTCCCCCGGGCGGGGCCACGCGACGCGCCGCCGTCGAGATCACGTTGCACCGCGGCACCGCACGGGCGCGGATCCCCGGCGTCATGGAGCACCGCAGACCCCTGCCCGCCGGCCACGTCACCTCCGTGCTCGGGCTACGGGTGACGACGCCGGAACGGACCTGGCTCGATCTGTGCTCGATCGGCCACCCCTGGGACGAGGCATCCCTCGTGTCGGCGGGTGACCACCTGGTCCGTCACCCCTGGTCCCCGCGCGGCCGGCGGCCTCCCATCACCACGGTCACCGCGCTGCACGAGGCGATGCGGCCGCTCGGGCGGTTCGTCGGAAGACCGCGGGCGACGGCGGCGCTCGAGCGCGTACGGGTGGGTGCCGACTCGCCGCAGGAGACCCGGCTGAGGCTGGCGCTCGTCGAGGCGGGGCTGGGCGAGCCGACGCTGCAGCACGTGTTCGACCCCGGGCGGCGGGACGCCCCCGAGGCCGATCTGTGGTTCGAGGACTGCCGGCTCGTCCTCCAGTACGACGGCGAGGTGCACCGGAGTGCCGAGCAACACGCCCGGGACGCCCGGCGAGACCAGTACTACGCGGAGCGTGGGCAGATGACCCTGCACGTCACGGGCCGGGACGTCGGCGAGGGATATGCGCGGGTGATCGAGGCCGTCCTCAGACGACGGGCACAGGTCTCGAACGGCTGGGATGCCTGACGTCGTCGTCGCGTATGGCCCTGCCGTCCATGCGCAGGGGTTCCGTGGGCAGAAGCGAGGGTGCTTCTGCCCACGGAACCTGGAAACACGCGGGTCCTGCCCCCGGAAGGCGAGACCCGGCGGGTTCTGCCCACGGAACGCTCGCGTCGGCCGGGCACCCGACCCCCGCCCGGACCGACCCGGGCCGGCCTCACCGTCGCCCCGCTCAGTAGTACACGGCCAGCGGCCCGTGCGGTCCGTCCACCACGCTGCAGGGGGTCTTGAAGATCCGCTCCAGCACCTCGGGGCGCAGGATCTCGGCCGGGGTGCCGGTCTCCACCACCTGGCCGTCGCCCATGGCCACGATCCGGTCGGCGTAGTGGGCGGCGAAGTTGATGTCGTGCAGCACGATCACCACGGTCCGGCCCAGCTCGTCGGCGGCCCGACGCAGCTGCTGCATCATCTGGACCGAGTGCTGCATGTCCAGGTTGTTCAGCGGCTCGTCCAGCAGCACGTACTCGGTGTTCTGCGCCAGCACCATCGCCACGTACGCGCGCTGCCGCTGGCCGCCCGAGAGCTGGTCGAGGTACCGGTTCTCGAACGGGCCGAGGTTGAGGAAGTCGATCGCGTCGGACACGTGCCGCTCGTCCTCCAGGGTCAGCCGCCCGCGCGTGTACGGGTAGCGCCCGAACCCCACGAGCTGTCGCACGGTCAGCCGCGTCACGAAGTGGTTCTCCTGCCGCAGGATGGACAGGGTCTGCGCGATCTTCCGGGACGGCGTCGTGGTGATGTCGTGCCCGCCCACGGCGATCGTCCCGGCGTCGGCGTCCTGCAGCCGGCCGATCATCGTCAGCAGCGTGGACTTGCCCGCCCCGTTGGGCCCCACGAGCGCGGTCACTCCCCCGGCCTGGATGTCCAGGTCCACGGGTCCGATGCACACCTCGTCGCTGTGGCGCTTCACCACGCCGCGCAGCTCGATCACAGACGTCCCTTTCTCATCACGACGACCAGGAAGGTGATGCCGCCGATCAGCTCGATGACCACCGTGACCGCACCCCCCGCGTAGAACACGTGCCGCAGCACGAAGTAGGCGCTCGTGAGCACCGCGTACCCGGCCAGCGCCGCCACCGGGAGGATGAACCGGTGGTCGTGGGTGTCGACGAGGCTGTACGCCAGCGTCGCCACGAGGAACCCGAGGAACGTCATCGGGCCCACGAGCGCGGTGGTCATGGCCATCAGCACGGAGACCAGCAGCAGCGTCACCATGAGCTCGCGCCGGTGGTGCAGGCCCAGGTTGGTCGCGGCGTCGGCGCCGAGCGCCACCGTGTTCAGGCGGCGGGAGCGCAGCCACAGCAGCGCGCACACGACGACGGCGATGGGCGCGGCGATCGCCACGTACTCGGTCCGGGCGTTGGAGATGTTGCCGAAGAGCCGCGCGCTCAGCAGGTCGAACGAGTTCGGGTCCAGCAGTCGGTGCATGAACGTGCTCAGCGCGGCCAGCCCGCCGCCCAGCACCACGCCCACGAGCAGCATCAGATGGACGCTGCCGTAGGGCCGGGAGAGCAGCCACGAGTACAGGGCCGTCGCCAGCGCCACCATGAGCGCGGCCTGGGCGAGGAACGGCCCCACCCCGGTCAGCACCGCGACGCCCGCGGCCCCCAGCACGTACACGGCGGCGGTCGACACGGCGGTGTAGAGCGCCTCGAACCCCATGATCGAGGGCGTGATGATGCGGTTGCCCGTCACCGTGTGGAAGCTGACGGTCGCGAAGGAGTGGCACAGCGCCACGATGCCGATCACGCCCAGGGACTCCACGCGCATCCGCGCGATCATCCAGAACGCGCGCGAACCGGGTTCGGCCTCGTTGCCCCAGAGCAGGACCCCGGCGGTGGAGAGCACGGCGACGACGGCCAGCACCGCGACGACGACCGCATACCTCCGGCGGTCGGCGGCGGTGACGAACGCGCCGGACCGGCGCGGGGCGTCGGCGTCGACGGGCCCGGCCGCGGTGGCGCCGCCGGGCGGGGCGGGGATGCGACCCGGGGCGGTCGCGAGCGGCTCAACCATGCTTGGCCTGCCTCAGCAGCAGGGCGAGGAACACGATCGCGCCCACGAGGCCCAGGATCAGCGAGATGGGCACCTCGAACGGGGCGATCACGGTGCGCCCGATCAGGTCGCAGACGATCACGATCCACACGCCGACCATGACCACCCAGGGCAGGTTCGTGCGCAGGTTGTCGCCACGGACCATGGACACGAGGTTGGGGACCACGAGCCCCAGGAACGGGAGGGCCCCGATCACCACGGTGACCACCCCGGTGGCCACGGCCACCATGGCCACGCCGGTGAGGATCACGGCGTCGTAGTTGAGGCCGACGTTCGTGGCGACGTCCTTGCCGAGGCCGGCCACGGTGAAGCGGTCCGCGATGACGAAGACCGCCACGCACACGATCAGCACGAGGAAGAGCAGCTCATACCGGCCGCGGACCACGGAGGTGAACGAGCCCGCGAACCACGCGCCCACCTGCTGCAGCATGTCCGTCTGGAGGGCGAGGAACGTCGAGGCGGCGCCCACGACGGCGCCGAGCATGATGCCCACGATCGGCACGATGAGGGAGGACTGCAGGCGCACACGCCGCAGGAAGAGGAAGAACACGAGGGTGCCGACGAAGGCGAAGAGGATGGCCCCGGCCATCCGGGTCACCAGGCCCGCCCCCGGCACGAGCACCATGGTCACCAGCAGGCCGAGACCGGCCCACTCGGTGGTGCCCGTGGTGCTGGGCTCCACGAAGCGGTTCTGCGTCATGAGCTGCATGATCAGCCCGCACATCGCCATCGAGGCGCCGGCCAGCACGAGGGCGACCGTGCGCGGCACGCGCGTGATGGCGAACATCTCGCGTCCGCCCTCCGCGCCGACGTCGTACACGCCCACGAACAGCGAGACCACGACGAGGGCCGCGGTCACCACGACGCCGACCAGCAGCGGCCAGGTGCGCTGCCAGCGGGTGCGCTCGGGCCGCAGGACGGCGGGCGGGACCCAGCACACGCGGTCGCCCCGCCCCGGCTCCTCGAGCCGGGGCGGGGCGTCGGCGACGTGGTGACGCACGTCGAGAGTCACTGCGCGCCTTCGAAGGCCTTCGCGAGGTCCTCCATGACGGTGGTGTGGTTCTGGATGTCCTCGGCGACGTAGAAGTCGGCGGGCAGGTACACGATGTTGCCCTCCTTCACCGCGGTCACGTCCTGGAGGGCCTCGGAGCGCTCGATCAGCTCGGCGGCGGTGGCGTTCTCCTCGCCGATGGCGGCGTCGCGGTCCATGACGATCAGCCAGTCCGGGTTCGACTTCGCGATGGCCTCGACGGAGATGTCGTCGCCCTGGTGGTTGTCGGTGCCCGACTGCTCGAGGGCCGGGGTCAGCTCCAGCATGTCGAAGAACGGGCCGATGGCGCGACCGGTGCTGGGCGCGACGTACGACAGCTCTCCGCCCGAGGCGATGAGGCCCATGACGGTCTGCTCGGGGTCGTAGGCGTCCTTGGCGCGCTGGGTGGCGGCGTCGAAGTCGGCGATGAGCTTCTCGGCATCGGCCTCGTGGCCGGTGGCCTCGCCCAGCAGGGTGGTCAGCTCCTTCAGGCCCTCGTCCATGGGGGTCTGCGTGACGTCGAAGTCCGTGTCCACGACGGCGGCGTCGCCGGTCAGCTCGTCGATCTCGGCCTTGCGCTCGTTGAACCGCTGGCCGTTGAACACGACGTCCGGCTCGGCGGTGACGAACAGCTCCATGTCCGGCTCCCGGTGGTTGCCGATGTCGGCGACCGAGTCGTCCTGGAGGTAGGAGGGCCCGCCCTCGCCCTTGTACATGATCTGCTTCGGCGCGGCCGACAGCTCGACGCCCCAGTCGTCCAGCGTGCGGAAGGTGCGGTTGTCCGTGGCGATGACGGAGTCGACCTCCTCCGGCAGGGTGACCTCGGCGCCGGACATGTCGGTGACGGTGACCCCGGTCGCGATGCCGCCCGAGGCGGCCGAGGAGCCGCCGGCGGCGCTCGCGGAGGCCGAGGACTCGCCGGAGGCGCTCGCGGAGGACGAGCCCGTGGCCGCGCCGCCGGCGGAGCAGCCGACGAGGGCGAGGGCCGCCACCGAGGTCAGGGCGAGACGGGCGAGGCGGGGGGCGCGGGCGGAACGCGGCATGGTTCTCCTTCTGGGCGGCGGGGCTGCCCCGGGATGAGCAGTCGGGGTGGTGGGCGCGCTCCCGTAGAGGTGAGCCTTGCCTCAGTCGAATACCGTACACGAGGGTGCCGTAATCCCCCAACGGGGGTTCGACGGCTCCCGCCGCCCGGGGCCCCCGGCCTCGAGCCCCGTCAGTCCAACGGCGTCACCTCGAGGGCGAACCGCGACCGACCCACGCGCGCCAGCACGAGGGTGGCGTGCCGTCCGGCCCCGCCACGCCGGCCCGGCTTCGCCCCGCCGAGGACGGCGCGACGCACCTCCTCGGGCGTCTCGCGGATGCCCCGCTTCTTCACGTCCAGCCGGCCCACCCCGGTCTCCTTCGCCCAGCGCCGCAGGGAGGCCAGGTGGAAGCCGTGCACCGCCTCGATCCGATGGGCGCGGGCCAGGCCGTCCCGCACCGGCTCGGGCGCGACGAGGTAGGCCAGGTGGGGGTCCAGCTGCCGCGTCGGCACGGGCCAGGACGCGGCCAGGTCCGTCACGAGTCCGGCCCGGATGACGGCGCCGTCCGGCTCGTGCAGGACCGCGCCGACGAGCCCCGCCATGCCCTCCTCCCCCACGGCCTCGACCTCGGGCGAGTCGCCGAAGTCCGCGCCGGAGACGAGCTGCGCCGTCGTCGTCTTCCCGCCCCGGACGGTCATGACGCGCGCCGCCCGCCGCACCCCGGGGCGGGCCGCCGCGTTGAACCACAGGGCGGCCTCCACGACGTCGCCGTCGACGCTCACCCACTCGGCCTCGGCGCCCTCCGGCACGGCCTCGTGCGGAAGCCCCGGGCCGAGCTTGACCCCGACCGGCACGCCCGTCGCGGCGATGTCCGTCACGACGCTCAGGGGCGGGGAGAACGCCTCGGGGTCGAACACGCGCGCGGACCCGCCCCCGCCGACCTGACGGCGGGCGGGGTCCAGCCACACCGCGTCCGCCTCGGCGGGCACGTGGGCGCGGGCCCAGGCCACGGCGTCGCCGTGCACCACACGCGCACCGCCGAGGCCGGCGAGGTTCACCTCGGCGGCCGCGGCGACGACGGCGTCCCGCTCCACCGCCACGACGTCCAGGCCCCGGTCGGCGAAGGCGCGCGCGTCCAGGCCGAGACCGCAGCCGAGGTCGGCGACGCACCGGGCCCCCGCGGCCGCCAGCCGGTCCGCGTGCAGGCCCGCGACCAGCGGGCGGGTGGCCTGCTCCAAGCCGTCGCGGGTGAACAGCATCCGGCGCGCCTGCCGCCCGAGGCGGACCTCCGCCCGGGACCGCAGCGCGGCCTGGGTCAGCGCGGCGGCCACGCGCTCCGGAGGATGCCCGGCCGCACGCAGGCGGGAGGAGACCGCGAGCGCGTCGGCCTCCCGGTACCCGGCGAGGGAGTCGAGGAGCGCGCGGCCCTCCGGCTCGAGGACGGGGGCCAGGGCGGTGGCGTCCGCCGTCGCGGCGTCGACGCGCTCGTGCACACCCGTGACGAGCTCCACCGTGTTCTGCAGGAGCTCGCGTGTATAAGAGACAGGCCCCGCTCCACCCCCCGCGCGTCACCGCGGCAGCAGGAACCAGCCCATCACGGCCATGCCGAGGATCCCGGCGAGCATGGCCGGCAGCAGCACCACGAACAGGTTCCGCCGCGTCACGGCCCAGCCGGGCATCTGCGGCGACTGCGCCCCCGCGGCCATGCCGTGGGCCACCTGGATGCGAGCGGGCCCGGCGACGATGCCCCAGCCCGCGGCCGCGTTGTGCAGGCCGTTGGACCAGGGCGGGGGGACGCCCAGGGCGGCGCCTGTGTCCATCTGCAGGGGGCCGATCAGGGCCATGGCCCCGGTGTTCGAGGCCGTGATGAAGCCGGCGAACGCGCCGAGGAACGGCATCGCCACCAGGTAGGACTCCCCCATCCCGCTGAGTGCGCCCGCGAGCGCCTGCGAGACCCCGCCGGCGGAGAGGATGAGCCCGAACGCCACGTAGAGCGCGTTGGGGATGGCGGTGCCCACCCACAGCTTCCCGGCCTCGCGGGGGACGCGGCGGCGGGCGGCGGCGTCGAGGTGGAGCAGCTGCACGCCCACGCCCACCGCCACGAACGCCCACAGCGCCGGCGTCCCCACGAGGGCCGCCACCCCCTCGAGCCCGAAGGCGCCCTTCACGGTGGTGCCCAGCACGGTGCCGGCCATGAGCGTCAGGTACGGCACCACGTCCCGCCCCGGCCCGGGCAGCAGCCGGCCGCCGCGGATCACGAGCAGCCAGGCCACGGTGAGCACGAACGTGGCGACGGCGCCCGCCGGCGCGGTGCCGACCACGAGGTTCGCCCCCAGGATCAGCGCCCACTGGGCGACCCCGGAGAGCACGGCGACGCCGAGCCAGGGCAGTGTCCGGGCCGGGCCGGCGTCGACTCGCATGCCGCGCGCCCCGCGCAGCAGCAGCACCGTGGCCACGCCCGCCACCAGGCAGGCCGGCAGGTTGAACACCGCGGCGGTGACCCCGATCTCCCGGAAGTCCAGGCCGAACAGGCGGGCGCCCATGAGCGTGCCCGGCGCCATGGACCCCCACGGGCCGATGGTGAGCGCGAGGATGGAGATCAGCGCGGACCGGAACGCCGTGTAGCCCAGGCCCAGCAGCAGCGGCACGCCCACGATCAGGGAGACGCCGAACCCGGTCACGGTCTCGAGGAACGGGATGACGCCGTGCACCATGAGCAGCGCGGTCGCGATCGTGGGGCCGTTGCCCGCCGAGAGCCACGCGGCCAGGCGCGCGTGCCCGCCGGAGTACTCCATGACGCGGGACAGGGTGATGCCGCCCGCGATGATCGCCAGGATCTCGAGCAGCGTGGGCACGCCGGCGCCGATCGCGCCGCCCAGGTCGCCCGGGGCCACGCCGAAGGCCGTGAGGGCCAGCAGCACGGCCACGGCCGTCCCGGCGGCCGGGGCCACCCACGCGGGCAGCCGGGTGAGCAGCAGCACGAGGGTGAGCAGGATGGGTGAGAGCGCGAGCAGCACCTCCACGGCGCACCCCCTTCCCTCGTGTACTGCGCCCCACTGTAGGCGCGGGGTGGGGCCGACACCCCTCCCCTTACTCTGGGGGTCATGACGCAGCCATCCCACCCCGACGACGTCACCCGCGCCCGCCTGATCCCGCCCGTGCCCGTGGCGGTGGCCCCGATGGCCGGCGGCCCCTCGACCCCGGAGCTGGTGGCCGCCGTCGTGGGCGCCGGCGGCGGCGGGTTTCTCGCCGGCGGCATGCGGACGGCCGCGCAGATGCGCGCGCAGGTGGACGCGCTGCGCGCGCTGCTGGGCGCGGAGGGGGCGGACCGCTGGGGCGTGAACCTGTTCGTCCCGGACGCGGTGAACACGGCCCTCCCGGACGCGGCGCGCACGGAGGCGGCACGGTCGGCGCGGGCGGCGGCGGTCACCGCATACCGGGCGGACCTGACGGCCGACGGCGCCGCCGACCTGCCCGCCGCGGCGGACGTGGTCCCGGACCCCGACGCCGAACGGGCCGACTTCGACGCCCTGCTCACCGCCGCCGAGGAGCAGGCGTGGCCGCTGGTCTCCTTCACGTTCGGCCTGCCGGCCGCGGACGTGTTCGCCCGGCTGGCCGCCGCGGGTATCCCGGCCGGAGCCACCGTGACGGACGCGACCGAGGCGCGGGCCGCCCTCGACCACGGGGCCGCGTTCCTCGTGGTGCAGGGCCACCGCGCCGGCGGGCACCGGGGCACGTCGGACCCGGCCGCGGAGCCGACCCGCGCCGAGCTGCCGACGGTGCTGGCGGCGGTGCGCGACGTCGTCGGGACGGGGGCCGCGAGCGCCATGCCCGTGGTGGCCGCCGGCGGCGTGGGCACCGCCGAGGACGTGCGCGCCCTGCTCACCGCCGGCGCGGACGCCGTCGCGGCCGGCACCGCGTTCCTCCTCACCCCGGAGGCGGGCACCTCGGCGGCGCACCGGGCCGCCGTCGCGGCGTGTGCGGCCGGGACACGCTTCTCCGCCGACGACGGCCGGGCCCGCACCGCCCTGACCCGCGCCTACACGGGGCGGTGGGCGCGGTCGCTGGCCACCGCGTTCATGGCGGAGCACCCGGACGCCCCCGCCGCGTACCCCGAGGTCAACGTCCTGACGAAGGGGCTGCGCGCCGCCGCCGCGGCCGTCGGCGACCTCGAACGCGTCCACCTGTGGGCCGGCACCGAGGCGCACCGGGTCCGTGAGGCGCCGGCCGCCGACGTCCTCGCCTCCCTCACGCCCTGAGGACCGCCCCGGATCATCCCGCGGGCTGACGCCGGCCCCTCCGCCTGCGGCCTAGGCTGGCCCGCGTGAACCCCCTGCGCCGCCTCGACCAGTGGACGCGCCTGCACCCCGTGCGCACGGACGTGATGGCCGCCGCAGCCCTGTTCACCGTACTCGTGGCGCTCCCGTGGATCGCGCTCGGGCCGATGGTCGCCCCGGACCCCCAGGGCCGGCAGACGGCCGTCTCCCTCCTGGCCGGGGCCGGCATGGTCCTGCCGTGGGCCGTGCGTCGGGTGCGCCCGGTGGCCTCGGCCGCCGTCGTGACGGCCGCGGCCGTCCTGCACCTGCTCGCCGGGCCCGAGTTCAGCCTGTCCCTGCTGATGGTGCCGCTCACCGTCTACAACCTCGCTGCGAACGCGCCCCGGAGCGTCTCCGTGGCCGGGCTCCTCCTGGGGCTGGTCGGCGGCGTGGCCAACGGGGTGAAGGTGTGGCTGTTCCCGGCGCAGTTCGTCACCCCCGACGGCCTCACCGTCCGCTCCCCCGCGGAGCCGCTGGCCATGGTCATCATGGCGATCGGCTGCGGGCTCATGGTGCTCACCGCGTGGGCGTTCGGCGACGTCGTGCGCAACCGCCGCCTCACCGTGCGCGCCCTCGAGGACCGCGCCCACCGCCTCGAGGTGCAGTCCCGGCAGGAGCGCGAGCTCGCCGCCGCCGACGAGCGCAGCCACATCGCCCGGGAGATGCACGACATCGTCGCCCACTCCCTGCAGGTGATCATCTCCCAGGCCGACGGCGCCCGGTACGCCGCCGCCGCCAAGCCCGCGCTCGCGGTCACCGCGCTCGAGACCATCGGCCAGACCGGCCGCTCCGCGCTCGCGGACATGCGCCAGCTGCTCGGCGTGCTCCGCGAGACCGGTGAGACCGTGGCCGGGGTGCCCGGCGTGACGGACGACGACGCCCGGCGGCCCGCCGCCGACGCCTCCCCCGACGGCCGCGGCACCCGCCTACCCCCGGGCCGCCGACCCCAGCCGCGGCTCGCGGACCTGCCCGCGCTCGTGGAGACGATGCGGCTGTCCGGACTCGAGGTGTCCCTGCTGGAGACCGGCACGCCCCGCCGTGCGCTGCCGGCGGGCGGCGAGCTGGCCGCGTACCGGATCGTGCAGGAGGCGCTGACCAACACGCTGCGCCACGGCGGGCCGGACGCGGACGCGTTCGTCACGCTCGCCTGGACCGCCCGCGGCCTGGATCTGCAGATCGACGACGACGGCTGCGGCGCCGCCGCCGACCCCGCCACCCGGGGAAGCGGCCAGGGTCTGCGGGGGGCCGCCGAGCGGGCGGCCCTGTTCGGCGGGACGCTCGAGACGGGGCCGCGCGTCGGGACCGGGTACCGCGTGTCCGCCCACCTGCCGTACTCGGCGGTGTGAGGGGTGGCCGCCCCCGCCCGACTTGAGAGGATGACCCCATGAGCTCCGAGGAGACCGCCCCCGTCCGCGTGGCCCTGGTGGACGACCAGGCGTTGATCCGGTCCGGGCTGGCCATGCTCGTGGACTCGCAGCCGGACCTGACGGTCGTGGCGGAGGCGGGCAGCGGGCGCGAGGCGGTGGCGTCGGTGTCCGTGGCGGGCGCCGACGTCGTGCTGATGGACGTGCGCATGCCGGAGATGGACGGCATCGAGGCCACCCGCGCGCTGCTGCGCCGGCCGGACGCCCCGCGCGTCGTGGTGCTGACCACCTTCGACCTGGACGAGTACGCCTTCGACGCGATCGAGGCGGGCGCCAGCGGCTTCCTGCTCAAGGACGCCCCGCCCGAGGAGCTGCTCGCCGCGATCCGCACGGTGCACCGGGGCGACGCCGTGATCGCCCCGTCCACGACGCGCCGGCTCCTGACGCACATGGCCCCGCGTCTGCGCTCGGACCAGGTCCGCAGCGCCGAGTGCGAGGAGCAGCAGGCGGCCGTGGCGTCGCTGACCCCGCGCGAGCACGAGGTGCTGGTGCTCATGGCGCAGGGCGCCGCGAATCTGGAGATCGCCGCCGAGCTCGTGCTCTCCGAGGCCACGGTGAAGACGCACGTCGGCCGGGTGCTGGCCAAGCTCGGCGCCCGCGACCGCGTGCAGGCCGTGCTCATCGCCCACCGCGCGGGCCTCAACGGCCGGCCTCGGCGGTCGGCCGGGGCGGTCGGCCGGGGCGGCGGGGCCCTTCCCTGAGCCACTCCCCAGGCACCTGCCAGCACAATCACAGGTCATACCTGGGTATGAGTCGGACGCCCCGAGGTTCATCCTCATGGCCCTGCCGGTGCGCCCACCCCCTCCGCGATGCTGGACGCAGGCCCCGCAGCGGGTCCGCCGCCGGGGTGCACGCGCCGATGGCCGCCCCGGCCCGACGCGCACTGGAGGAGAGGCACCATGACCGGCAGCATCCTGGACCACCCCACCCCGACGACGTCCCGCGCCTCCGACCCAGCCGCCGAGCAGGCGCAGCGGGACAGTGAATGCGTGGCCTTCTTCGTGGCGCTGGTGACGGCCGCCGTCGTGATGCTGGGCCTGAGCCTGTTCACGGGGGTCGAGGGGCTGCTCCGCCTGGCACTCACCGCGGGCGCCGGCCTGCTCGCCGGCGCCGTCGCGTGGGCCACCGCCCGCCCCGTCCTGGAGGACGACGCCCCGGGCGACTGACCCGGCTGCGCCCTCAGGGCCGCAGGCCGCGCAGGTACGTGTCCAGCAGCCAGCGCCGCTGGTCCGGGCCGTGGCCCAGCAGCGCGCACTCCGGCGACCGGGTGACCATGAGCAGGCCGAACAGGTAGTCCGCCCCGGTCACGTCCGGGCCCACGAGCCCGGCCCGCCGCGCCTCGGCCACCACCTGGTCCGCGAGCTCGAGGATCACACGCTCGGCCTCGGCGATGAGGGCCTCGGGCGGCCGGTCGGCGGGGTCGAAGTCGTCCCGGGCCGCCGCGAGCGAGGCCAGGTTCACGGCCCCCAGGTCCTCCGCGAGCCTCCGCCACCGCGCCTCGGTCCCACCGCCGTGCCC
>NZ_JABFBA010000016.1:44102-58440 GCF_017168445.1 Micrococcus sp. KRD026
CCTCATCCCCGGGCATGACCCGCCGCCCGCAGAGGTGGTCCCCTCCTCCGATCCGCCCCGCCGCGTCCGCGCGGAAGAGTGGGTTCCATGGACACCCCACGCACCTCGCACCCCGCCTCTCCCACGACCCCCGGCCCCGTCGCGCCGGGGCCGGGCACGCCGTCGTCGTCCGCCACCACGACGACGGCGCCCGCCGTCTGCGCCCGCGGCCTCACCCGCGCCTACGGGCGCGGTGACGCGCAGGTGCACGCCCTGCGCGGGGTGGACGTGGACTTCGCCTCGGGCGCGTTCACCGCGATCATGGGGCCCTCGGGGTCGGGCAAGTCGACGCTCATGCACTGCCTGGCCGGGCTGGACGCGCCGACCTCGGGCTCCGTGCGGCTCGGCAGCACCGAGATCACCGGGTTGGACGACACCGCCCTGACCCGCCTGCGCCGCGACCGCGTGGGCTTCGTGTTCCAGGCCTTCAACCTCGTGCCCACGCTCACGGCCGAGCAGAACATCGTGCTGCCCCTCGAGCTGGCCGGCCGCACCCCGGACCGCGCGTGGCTGGAGGAGATCACCCGGGCACTGGGCCTCGCGGACCGGCTGGGCCACCGCCCGCACGAGCTCTCGGGCGGTCAGCAGCAGCGTGTCGCCGTCGCCCGCGCCCTGCTCACCCGACCGGACGTCGTGTTCGGGGACGAGCCCACCGGCAACCTGGACACCGCCACCTCCGCCGAGGTGCTCGGCCTGCTGCGCCGGTCCGCGCGGGAGATGGGCCAGACCGTCATCATGGTCACCCACGACCCCGTGGCCGCCTCCGCCGCCGACCGCGTCGTGCTGCTCGCGGACGGCCACCTGGCCGGCGAGCTCGTGGACCCCACGGTCGAGTCCGTCACCGCGGCCCTGACCGCCCTGTCCGCTCCGGCCGAGGGCGGGGTGCGCTGACCATGTGGACCGTCGCCCTCTCCCAGCTGCGCACCCAGCCGCGCCGCTACGTCTCCCTGGTGCTGGCCATCCTGATCGGCACCCTGTTCCTCGCGGCCTCCTTCCTCGTCTCCTCGACGGCGCAGGCCACCCTGCGCGCCACGCTCGGCAGCACCTACGCCGGCGCCGACCTCGTGGTCCTGCCGGGCGGGTCCGAGGACGTCTCCGACCTCGCCGGCACCGGTGCCGAGCCCGGCCCGCTGGCCCGCCTGGACGGCGTCGAGGAGGCGTACGCCCTGCGGATGGCGTGGGCGGCGGCCCGCGCCGCGGACGCCGAGTTCGGCGCCGCGGTGATGCCCCTGCCCCGCGACCCGGCCCTGGCGGGCCTGACCGTGACCGCCGGCGCCCTGCCCGCCGCCGACGACGCCCGCGGCGTCACCCTCGACGCGCAGACCGCGGACCGGCACGGGGTGGCCGTGGGCGACGTCGTCGCGCTGGCGAGCGAGTCCGGCCCCGCCCCTGCCACCACGCCGGTCGACGCGGTGGTCACGGGCCTGACCCAGCCCTCCCCGGACCCGATGCTCTCCGGGCAGGCGCAGGTGTGGGCCTCGCCCGCGGCGCTGACCGCGGTGCAGGGCCAGGACGGGGAGGCCGGGTTCACCCCCCACCTGCTGCTGCGCCTGGCCGACGGGGCGGACGTCCCCGCCGTCGCCGAGGCCGCCGTCGCCGAGGCCGCCGCGGCCGGGGCGGACGTCGACGTCGCGACCCCGGACGAGGCCGTGCGCTCGGCGGTGACGCAGCTGAGCGGCGGCACCGACCTGCTGGGCTGGGTGCTCGGCGGCTTCGCGGCGCTGGCCCTGCTGGTGACCGCGCTGGTCATTGCGAACACCTTCCAGGTGCTCGTGGCCCAGCGCACCCGTGACCTCGCGCTGCTGCGCACCATCGGCTCGACGACGGCCCAGGTGCGGGCCTCCGTGCTGACCGAGGCCGCCGTCGTGGGCGTGGTGGGCTCCGTGCTGGGCGCCGGGCTCGCCGTGGCGATCGTGGCCGGCGTGGCCGCGGCCGCCCGCGCGATGCTGGACCTGCCGTTCCTCACGTTCGGGCTGCACCCGGCAGGGCTCGCCGTCTCGGTGGCCGTGGGCGTGGCGGTGACGGTCGTGGCCGCGCTGGCCCCCGCGGTGGCCGCGACGCGCGTCGCCCCGCTCAAGGCCCTGCGGCCCAGGGACGAGGTGACCGCCGCATCGCGCGGCGGCCGGGTCCGCACGGCGATCGGACTGGCGCTGGCCGTCGGTGGCACCGCGCTCATGCTGGGGGGCGTGTCGGTCAGGGAGCCGGTCTCGGCGATCGGCGGCGGCGCGCTGTCCTTCGTGGGCGTGCTGCTGCTGGCGCGGCTGTTCGTGCCCGCCGCGGTGCGGGGGGCGGCGGTGCTGGCCCGTCCGGCCGGCGTCCCCGGTCGCCTGGCCGGGCTGAACGCGGTGCGCCACCGGTCCCGGACCGCCGCCACCGCCGCGGCCCTGCTCGTGGGCACCACCCTCGTGGCGCTGTTCCTCACCGGCGGGCGCACCGCCCAGGAGCAGACGGCCCTCGCCCTGGACACCGCCTACCCGGTGGACCTCGTGGTGCAGCTGCCCGCCGACGCGGACCCGGCCCGTGCGGCCGAGGCCGTCGCCGCGACGGCGGACGTGCAGGCGGTGGCCCTGGCCACCTCGGTGGGCGCCACGGAGGACGGGTCCCCCGTGCTGGCGACGCCGGCCGCGGACCTGCGCGCCGTCGTCGCGCGCCTGCCCGAGGGCGTGACCGGCCTCGGCGACCCCGGCACGGCGCTCGTGCCCGACTGGGTCGACACGGATCAGGTCCGCGGGCAGGTGGCGGGGGCCGAGCGGACGTTCGTCCCGGTGCGCGCGGGCTCGCTGAGCTCCGGCGTGTACGTGGCGGCCGAGCCGCTGCGCGAGGCCGGGTGGGACGGGGCCGCGGGCGCCGCCGTGCCGGGCCAGCTGCTCGTCGCGCTCGACCCCGGTGTCCCCGTCGACCGCCTGCAGGGCCTGAGCGAGGACGTGACCCGGGCCGCGGGCACCGGGGCGGCCGTGATCGACGGCGGGGCCGGCGAGCGCGCGCTCTACGCCCGGATCATCGACGCGATGCTCGGGATCGTGGTGGCGCTGCTGGCGGTGTCCGTGCTGATCGCGCTGATCGGGGTGGCGAACACGTTGAGCCTGTCCGTGATCGAACGGACGCGCGAGAACGCGCTGCTGCGGGCCCTCGGCCTGACGCGAGGCGGACTGCGCGGGACGATCGCGATCGAGGCCGTGCTGATCGCCGCCGTGGCCGCCGTGCTGGGCTGCGCCCTCGGGGTGTTCTACGGCTGGGCGGGGGCGCAGCTGGTCCTCGCCGACCTCTCCGCGACCGCGGGCGCCGGGACCGCGGTGCGCCCGGCCGTGCCGTGGCTCGAGCTCGTGCTGGTGGTGGCCGTGGCGGCGCTGGCCGGCCTGGCGGCGTCGCTGCTGCCCGCGCGTCGGGCGGCCCGGCTGAGCCCCGTGGCGGGCCTGGCCGCGGTGTGAGCGGGCCTGGCCGCGGTGTGAGCGGGCCTGGCCGCGGTGTGAGCGGGCCTGGCCGCGGTGTGAGCGGGCGGGCCGCGGTGTGAGCGGGCCGCGCCACGGCCCTCACTCGCGCGCTGCCCGGCGGCCGGCGTCGTCGTCGACCGTCCGGAATCGTCTGCAGAACTGACCCTTCTGGGGGTCCGATCCCGCCTCGGAGGGGTCAGTTCCGCAGACGATTCGCCGGGGCCGAGCCGGGGGCGCCCGCGGCCCTGCGGCCGTCGGAACGGCGGTAGGCCATCGCGAGCACGGCCCCGGAGAGGTTATGCCAGATCGAGAACACGGCGCCCGGCAGGGCCGCCGCCGGCGAGATGTACTGCGCGGCGAGGCCCGCGGCCAGGCCCGAGTTCTGCATGCCGACCTCGATCGAGACCGTGCGCGCCACGGGCGTGGGCAGCCGGAACAGCTTCGCCGCGCCGTAGCCGAGCAGGTAGCCGAGCCCGTTGTGCAGCACCACCGCTGCGAACACCAGCAGGCCCGCCGACAGCACGCGGGAGGCGCTGTTGCCGACGACGGCGGCCACCACCAGCGCGATGAACACCACCGAGACCCACGGCAGGGCGGGCAGCACGCGGTCGACGACGCGGCGCAGCAGCAGGCGCACGACGAGTCCGCCTAGGACCGGCAGGAGCACGATGTTCACGATGGACTTGGCCATGGCGCCGCCGTCGACGGCCATGTACTGGCCGGCCAGCCACAGGGTGAGCAGCGGCGTGAGCAGCGGGGCCAGGAGCGTGGACACGGAGGTCATGGCCACGGAGAGGGCGGTGTCGGCGCGGGCGAGGTAGCTGACCACGTTCGAGGACGTGCCGCCCGGGGCCGAGCCCACGAGGATCACGCCCGCCGCGAGCTCGGGCGGCAGCTGGAGCACGACGGCGACGCCGAGCCCCAGCAGCGGCATGATCGCGTACTGCGCCACCACGCCCAGCAGCACGGGCAGCGGCCGGCGGGCGACGAGGCCGAAGTCCGGAAGGGTCAGCGTCAGGCCCATGCCGAACATGATGATCCCGAGGAACAGGTTGACCTGGGGCAGCAGCGTCTTCGCGGCGGTCGGGGCGAGGAAGCCCACGAGCGCGGCGGCGAGCACCAGCAGCGGGAAGACGGTGACGGCGATGCGGGCGGAGCGGTCTTCCGCGCGGCGGGCGTCGGTGGGGGCGGGATCCGGTGCGGTCATCCCGTCATGGTAAGAGCGGGGCCGCGGTGCGTCGTCGCGTGACGCGGCGCCGTCGTCGGCCTTCCGGAATCTTCTGCGCCCCTGACCCTTCTGGACGTCCGCTCCCGCCCCAGAAGGGTCAGTTCCGCAGACGATCCTCCGCGCCACCGGCGTCGAGACCGCCACGCTCCGCGATCGCGGCCCGCACCAGCGCCGCCGTCTCGACGAATCCCCGCCACCGGTCCGTCCCCGCCACCCGGATGTTGAGCCAGCCCTGACGCAGGAACACCGCGTCCCGGCGGGTGTCCTTGCCGACCTGCGCGGCGCCGTCGTGGGTCTTGCCCTCGTAGTGGATCGCGATCCGCCACCGCCGGTAGCCGAGGTCCGCGCTGGCGGGGTGCCACAGCGAGTAGTCCGGGTCCCAGAGCTCGATCTGCAGGTCCGGCTCGGGCAGCCCCGCGGCCATCAGCGCCAGGCGCAGTTCGGTCTCGGCCGGGGAGTCGGAACCGGTGCGCACGAGCGCGAGCGCCTCCCGCGCCCGCACGATCCCGGCCTCGCCGGTGTGCCGCTCGAGCGCGGCGCCGAGCTCCCGGCGGGTGGCCAGCGCGACCTTCCCCCGCCGTTCGTCCTCCCGTGCCAGCCGATCTCCGACCGCCACGAGCGCGTCTCGGTCCAGGACGGTGGCCAGGTGGAACCAGGTGTCGGCGTGCGAGGTCCATCGCAGCCCGTGCAGCCGGTCCCTCCGCACGAGGACGCGGTCCAGGTCCACGAGCCGGGTGCGCACGCCGGGCTCCCGTAGCACCCGGCGGGTGCGGGACCGCAGGACGGTAGGACGCACCCGGGCCTTCACGTCGTCCGGGAGGGGCCAGCCCAGCAACCGGGCCACGGACTCTCCGGTCACCACGACGTCGGGACGCATCGCCGCCAGGTCCTGCAGCCGGGACAGCTCGGTGGCGAGGGGACGCGCGGGCGGCGTCGCCCCGGTGACGGGGCCGATCCAGCGGTAGTGGCCGTGCGCGACGCGTTCGACGTCCCGGCTGCGCAGCCGCGACCCGGACACCCCGGCGGCCAGCGCCTGCGCCCGCGTGAACGGGGCGTCCTGGAGGTGGGCGGGGAAGGGTCCGGGCACGCGCATGGCCCCGATCCTGCTCGCTCCCGACGTCGGCGGGCCCGGTTGTCCACAGGCCCTGCGGAGGCGTCGGGCCGACGTCGTCGTGGACGTCCTGCCGCGCGCTGGGAATCCGTTGCACATCTGACCCTTCTGGGCCGCCGCGCAGCGCTCGGAAGGGTCGGATCCGCAGAAGATTCCGGGATCACCCGCTCAGCCCGTACTCCTTCAGCATCTTCCGGGCCTCCTGGGTGCCGGCCCTCTGCAGCTCGAGCAGCTGCGCGTAGATCCCGCCGGACGCGGCCAGCTCGGCCGGGGTCCCGATCTCCTGCACCTGCCCGCCGCGCAGCGTGACGATCCGGTCCACGGACGCGATCGTGCTCAGCCGGTGCGCCACGATCAGGCTCGACCGCCCCACCATCAGGTCCTCGAGGGCCGCCTGCACGAGCCGTTCTGACTTCGTGTCCAGTGCGGAGGTGGCCTCGTCCAGCACAAGGATCGGCGCGTCCTTCAGCACGGCCCGCGCCACCGCGATCCGCTGCTTCTGCCCGCCGGACAGCCGCAGCCCGCGCTCGCCGATCACCTGTTCGTAGCCGTCGTCGAACGCCGCCACGAACCGGTGCGCGTACGCGGCCTTGGCGGCGGCCCGGACGCGCTCGTCGGAGGCGTCGGGGTCCGCGTAGGCGATGTTCTCGCGCACCGTCCCGGAGAACAGGCTCGGCTCCTGGAACACGGTGGCGATCCGCCCGCGCAGCGCGGCCAGGTCCAGCCCGGCGACGTCCTGTCCGAACACCTCGATGCGTCCGCTCGTCACCGGGTACAGACCCAGCAGCAGGTGCGCGATGGTCGACTTCCCGCCGCCCGACTCGCCCACGAGCGCCACCCTGGCACCCCGCGGGATGTCGAAGGACACGCGGTCCAGCACGGGGCGGGAGGCGTCGGCGTCGTAGGCGAAGGAGACCTCGTCGAAGCGCACGGCCGGCACGTCCGCGGGGACGTCCGGCGCACCCGGCACGACGTCGGCCCGCGGCTCCGCCGGCGCGCGGGGCTCCTCCGCGCTCGCCGCCGCGAGCGCCGCCCCGCCGGCCCGCTCGCGCTCCTCGGCGAGCACCTCGAAGTAGTCCTTCGACCCGGCGACGGCGCGCTGGGCGGAGTCCACGAGGAAGCTCATGGAGAAGATCGGCTGCCGGGCCATGTTCATCAGCTGCAGGAGGATCACCATGTCGCCCACGGAGAACAGGCCCTGCGCGGTGCGGACGAACACGATCAGGTACATCGCGCCGAAGGCCACGTTCAGGGCGAGCCGGCGCCCGGCGTCCATGCCGTGCCAGAACCGGGACTGCTGCCGGGTGATCTCCACGGTCCGCAGGAACCGGTCGCGGAACCCGGTGAGCTCGTGGTCCTGCCGGTTGTAGGCCCGCACCACGGACATCTGGGAGACCACCTCGGCGAACCGCCCCGAGGCGACGTCCACCTCCGTGTTCTTCTCCCCCTCCCACACCTGCCACTTCGCGGACGTCCGCGCGGTGAGCCACATGTACACGGGGAAGACGACGGCCAGCAGGATCGCCAGCGGCCACCAGTAGAACGCCGTGATCACGAGCACCGCGGCGGTGGTGACGAGCATGGTGAACGCGTTGTTCGCGAAGAACTGCAGGAACTGGGTGATCTCGTTGATGGTGCGGTTCAACCGGTTGACGACCCGCCCGGTGATCGCGGTGTCGAAGTACCGCTGGGGCAGGTGCAGCAGCTGCTCGAAGTACCGCGTGGAGAGGATGGTGCGCATGCGCGCGGCCATCACGTCGCCCCAGTAGCCGCCCACGCTCACCACCAGGGTGGTCGCCACCTCGACGGCGAGGAACGCGACCGCCAGCCAGGTCACCGCGGTGACGGCCTCGGCCACGTCGGTCTCCCCCGCGACGGCGGCGACGATCCGGTCCGTGGCCGCACCGATCAGGAACGGGGTGGCCAGGGCCAGCACCGCGGCCAGCACGGAGCTGACGGCGATGCCGAGGTAGAGGCGGTGGAGCTGGGGCGCGAAGCGCAGGATGCGGAGCAGCGACGTCACCCGGCCAGGCTAGTGGCCGGTGCGGACGTCAGCGCGGGCCGGTCGGCCCGCCTGGAGGTCAGAACGGGGGCGCTGCCGCGACGGCGGCCAGCACGGGGTGCAGCAGCGGGGCCACGCCGTGCCCGCCCGGTGCGGCCGGGGCGGCGGGGTCCATCCAGTGCAGCTCGACGATCTCGTCCGTCGGCTCGGGGACCTCGTGCCGGGCGACGGGCCGCCACAGCGCGAACACCTCCGAGTGCAGGGCGGCGCCGGGCTCGTTGGCGGCGGCGGTGTCCCACGCGCCGAGGCGGGTCAGCTCGTCCGGGCGCAGGCGCAGCCCGGTCTCCTCGGCCACCTCGCGGACGGCGGTGTCCACGGGGGCCTCGCCGGGCAGGTGCTTGCCGCCGGGGAACATGAACATGGCGGTGCCGGCCTTGCGGACGGTCAGCACGCGGCGGTCCGGGCGGGCCAGCACGACGGCGGAGACGCGGATGACCTCCCCGGCTGCGACGGTCGGCGTGGGGGCGGAGTCGGAGGGGGAAGGACTCATGCCCCCATCATCCTCCCCGGGCGGCTCAGAGGAGCGTGAGCCCCACCTTCACGGCGATTCCCAGCATGAGCACGCCCACCACGGCGTCCACGATCCGCCACGTCCGCGCCGAGTCCATGGACGGGGCGAGCTTGGTGCCGCCCCAGCCGAGCGCGGCGAACCACACGAGCGAGGCCGCCACCGCGCCGCCCACGTACGCCCACTTCGCCGCCCCGAACGTCTGCGCGAAGGTGCCCATCATCACCACCGTGTCGAGGATGGCGTGCGGGTTCACCAGGGAGACGGACAGCGCCAGCAGGATGATCCGCGGCAGCGGCGTCTGTGGGCGGTCCAGCGCCACGCGGCGCGGCTGCACGCGCTGCCGCACCGCCACCGATCCGCCGCCCGAGGGGGCGCCGACGCCGGGCGCGCCGTCGTCGTGACGCCCGACGCCGGCCCCGGCCGGCTCGCGCTCGGCCAGGCGGCCGGTCGCCGGGTCGATCAGGGGCAGCTCGCCGGTGAGGACCGCGAGGTCCATGCGGTCGGGGCCGTGCCCGGTCCCCGCGCCGTCCGCGGCCGCGGTGCTGAGGGTCCGGTCCCCGCGCCAGGCGGAGCGCAGCGCGCCCACGGCGAACGCGAGGAGGTAGACCACGCCGGCCACGGTCAGCGCGGGCACGAGCCACGGCCAGCGTTCGGCCACCACGCCCACGCCGCCGGCGCCGAGCACGAGCAGCGCCACATCGGCCACGAAGCACACGGTCAGGACGGTCCACACGCGGTCGCGTCGGACGATCTGGCGCAGCAGGAACAGGGTCTGCGCGCCGATGGCGACGATGAGGGCGAGGTAGGTCAGGAATCCGGTGGCGAAGATGGTCACCGAGCGAGGATAGGAGCCGTCCCACGTCCGTGCCATCGCGATCTTCTTCAGGATCTGAAGACATCCTTCATGGCCACCCCTACCCTGGACCGCATGAACTCCGACCACCTGCGCGCACTCGTCGCGGCCGTCGACCACGGCACCTTCGACGCCGCCGCGGACTCCCTGCGGATCTCCGGCTCGGCCTTCTCGCAGCGGATCAAGGCCCTGGAGCGGCAGGTGGGCCAGGTGCTCCTGGCCCGCACCGTCCCCGTCCGGCCGACCGCGGCCGGAGAGCGCATGCTCCGCCTCGCCCGGCAGACCCTCGCACTCGAGGACGAGGCGCTCGCCGCACTCGGCCGGGGCGACGGCGGCCGCGTGCCGCTGCGCGTGGCCCTCAACGCGGACTCCCTCGACACGTGGTGGGAGCCCGTGCTGCGCGAGGCGGCGACGTGGGACGACGTCGTCCTGCAGATGCAGTCCGAGGACCAGGAGCACACCGCCGTCCTGCTGCGGGACGGTGCGGTGGTGGCCGCCGTGACGGACGACCCCACGCCCGTGGCCGGGTGCACCTCCACCCCGCTGGGCACGATGCGCTATCACGCGGTGTGCGCGTCCTTCCTGCTGGAGCTGCACCGCGACGCGCGGGGCCGGGTGGACTTCGGCACGCTGCCGATCGTGGACTACGGCCCCCGCGACGGCCTGCAGCACACGGTGCTGCGCCGCGTCACCCGGGGCCGCCCCGCGATCGTCCCGCCGACCCACCTGGTGCCGTCCGTGCACGCGTATCTGCGGGCGGTGGAGCTCGGGCTGGGCTGGGGCATGCTCCCCTCGGTGCAGATCCCGCCGGGCGTGCTCGAGGGCCGGCACCCCGACCTCGAGCCGATCCCGGCCCTCGGCGCGGCCGACGTGCACCTGCACTGGCAGCGCTGGACGGCCGGGACCGCGGCCCTGGACCGCCTCACGGACGCGGTGCTGCGCGCCGCGCCCTCGGCGGGGGACACCGCGACCGGAGGGCGCATTCGAGACCCGCCCCGGACGCGCCGCGACCCCCGCCGGAGGGGCGGGGGTCGCGGTCACGGGCCGCTCGGGGCGGCCGGGGTCGGGTCAGCGGGCGTCGCCGGTGCCCGGGCGGCGGGTGTCCGCGCCCTCGGCGCGCACGTCGCCGGCGCGGTCGTCCACGCGGTGCACGTCATGGTCGCGGTGCGCGCCGCCCACGTGGTGGTCGCGGCGCACGGGCTCGGCGTGCACCTCACGCTTGCGGCGGCCGGCCAGGCCCGCCAGGCCCAGCAGGCCGGCCAGGCCCCACAGGCCCCAGTTGCCGTTGTCGTCCTTCTCCTCCTCCTGGGGGGCGGGCGACTCGGAGGCCGGTGCCGTCGTGGCGGCCTCGGTGGCCGGGGCCGTGGTCTGCGCGACGGCGGCGGGGGCACCGAGGCCGGTGACGACGGCGGCGGCGAGGGTCAGGGCAGTGGCGGTTCGGCGGATGTCAGTCATGTTCGTGCTCCTCTCACCGGCGGCCTTCGCCGACCGGCGTCGGGGTGGATCGGCCGGAAGTCCCGGACGACCCTTTCGGTCATACACAGGCACCGTACGTACAGGGGGGTGGGGGTCCGTCAACGGTTGCCGACCCGGGGTCAGGGCCGGCCGCCCCGGGCGGAGCCGCAGCAGGAGCCCGCAGCCCCCGGCCCGGCGCGCCCCGGGGTGCAGGGCACGACGACGTCGAAGCGCGTCCACCCGTCCTCGGACGCCACGGTCACGTCCCCGCCGTGGCTGCGCGCGATCGAGCGCACGATGGCCAGACCCAGACCCGTGGACGGCTCCGTGCCCGGGGGGTCCGTCCGGCCCTTCCCGGGGCCGCGGACGAAGCGGTGGAAGAGGGTGGCGTGTCGGTCGGCCGGGATGCCGCCGCCGTCGTCGTGGACGCTGACGAGCATGAGGCCGGGCCGGGGCCGGTCCTCCCGCACGGAGGCCGTGACGGTGGTCCCGACGGGGGTGTGCTTGGCCGCGTTGGAGAGCAGGTTGCCGACCACGCGGGCCAGCTGCGACCGGTCGCCGGTGACGGACCGCTGGGTGCCCGGCTCCGCCCCCTCGGGCAGGTCCACCACCCACGTGTGGTCCGGCCACGCAGCGCGGGCGTCCATCACGCCCTCGAGGACCACCTCGGACAGGTCCACCTGTTCGGCCAGCGCCACCTCCTCGGAGGGCTCCAGACCCATGGCCCGGCCGCGCGAGACGGACTCGAGCCGTTCGAGCAGGAGCATGTCGTCCACGAGGGCCGCCATCCGGTCGGCCTGGAACAGCACCCGGCCGAGCGACCGCCGGCCGGTCGCGGAGAGCTCCTCCGTCATCGCGATCATCTCGGCGTAGCCGCGCACCGAGGCGAGCGGCGTGCGCAGCTCGTGGGAGGCGTCCGCCATGAACCGGCGCATCTGCTGCTCCTGCACGCGTCGCTGCTCCAGGGCCGCCTCGACCGAGCCGGTGAACCGTTCGAGCGCCTGGGCGACGACGGCCACCTCGTCCGGCCCTTGCAGGAGCCGAGGCGGCATGCGTGAGTCCTCCGGATCGAGCCCGGCGCGGGCCATGTCCACCTGGGCGACCCGCTCGGCGACGGCGGCGACCTCGCGCAGCGGGGCCAGTCCCCGACGCAGCCACAGGGTCACCAGGATCGCGGTGGTGAGGACGGTGACGGACAGTCCGACGGCGACCGCGACCAGCGCCTGGCGCGCGACGTCGGACATGGCGCCGGTCGGCGCCCCCACCACGAGTCCCTGGTCCGCGGCCACCCAGGGGCCCGGCGCGGTCAGGGTCTGGGCCTGGACGCGATAGGAGACGTCACCGACGACGGCGTCCAGCATCGGCCCACCCGGCCGGTCCCGGACGGCGCGCAGAAGGTCGTGGGCCTCCCGCGCCGTGAGCGGCACGGACTGCCCGGCGTCACCGACCCGGTGCCCGGTGAGGGCGTCCTGCCGATGCTCCTCCAGACCGGAGAGCGGGACGAGCGCGACCACCGTGCCCTCGGGCTGGCCGAGGGTGCCTGGCGCGCGCAGGTACCCCTCCCCGGGGCCGACGTCGTCCCCTCCGCCCGGCGAGGGGACCGTCAGCTGCTCCGAGGCGCGGATCCATGCTTCGGAGGCGTCCCGGGAGGCGGATTCGGTCAGCAGGGCCTTCGTGATGCCGGCCGCGAAGAACGAGTAGGCCGTGATGGTGGCCACCAGGATCAGAAGGACGCCGGCGCCGACGCGGCGGGCCAGCGACGTGGGCCGCCTGCGGCGGGTGCTGCCGTGCCCCGACGGGACCGCGCCGGTCTCAGGCAGGCCGGATGACATACCCGGCGCCGCGGATGGTGTGGATCATCGGATCCCGATCCGCGTCGATCTTCTTCCGCAGGTAGGAGATGTACAGCTCGACGATGTTCGCGCGGCCGCCGAAGTCGTAGCCCCAGACGTCCTGCAGGATGCGCTCCTTGGAGAGCACCGTGCGGACGTTGGCCATGAGGAACTTCAGCAGGTTGTACTGCGTGGCGGTCAGCTCGATCTCGTCGCCGCCGCGGGTCACCTCGTGAGTGCGGGTGTTCATCACCAGGTCGCCGACCACGAGCACCTCGGAGCCGCCCGAGACCACGCCGGAGCGCTGCACGAGCCGGTGCGCGCGGATGAGCACCTCCTCCATGGAGAAGGGCTTGGTCACGTAGTCGTCGCCGCCGGCGGCCAGGCCCGCCACGCGGTCCTCCGTCGCGTCCTTGGCGGTGAGGAACATGGCGGGCATCTCCGACCAGTGGGCGCGCAGGCGCTCCAGGACGTCCAGGCCGTCCATGTCCGGCAGCATGACGTCCAGGATCGCCAGGTCCGGACGGCCGGCGGTGCCCAGCTCGACGGCGGTCGCGCCGTCGTGGGCCACGATCACCTCCCAGCCGCAGAGGGTGAAGCCCATGGAGAGCAGGTCGGCGATCATCGGCTCGTCGTCCACGACGAGCACCCGCACCGGTGCGCCGTCCGGATGCGAGAGCTCGGGCAGGACCTTCTTCAGCTCCGCCATGGATGACGGGCCGGTGGTGCTCTGGATGGGACTCACAAGGTTCCTCTACGTTCTGGAGACGGTTCACGGTGCCCACGCGGACGTCGCGGACTGCGGGGACGAGCGCCTCGCGACGGAGGGCGACGCCGTTCCGGGGGATGATGGACGGGCGGCGACCGGAGGCCGGGGGTGCGCGGATCCCCCTCGACGGGGCCCCATGCTACGCGGACCAGCCGGGTCGGCCCAGAGTCTTCTCGGAACGCGGACATCAGCGTGACTCGTCACAGCCCTGACACATCCGGCGGCGCCACCGGGGCCGCCTCACGCCCACGCCGCGCCGCGTGGCCGGCGTCAGTCGACCGGCTTCATGGCCCAGTGCGTGGCCAGGGTGCCGAACATGTGGGTCTCGTGCCCGATGTTCACGAAGCCGGCGTCCGCGAAGAGGTCCGCGACCTCGTCCGGCGTGTGGAACGCCTTCGTCGAGGAGGACAGGTACGCGTAGGCCTCCGGCCGGTCGGCCATCAGCTTCGCCAGCTGTGGCATCACCCGGTGGATGTAGAAGGAGGAGAAGGGCTTGAGCACGTTGTCCGGCGCCGGCGACGTCTCGAGGGCCGCGACCCAGCCGCCGGGGCGCAGCACGCGGAACTGCTCGGCGAGGGTCGCCGGGATGTCCGCGACGTTGCGCAGCAGGTAGCCGTGGGTCACGGCGTCGAACGAGCCGGCCTCGAACGGCAGGTCCGTCGCGTCCGCGACGACCCACTCGATGCGGTCCCCGCCCGCGCGGGCACGGCCGACCTCCATCATCTCGGCGGCGATGTCCGCGCCCACCACCTGCGCGTCGGGGTGCTGCTTGAGCACCTCGAACGCGAGGTCGCCGGTGCCGGTGGCCAGGTCGAGCACGCGGGCCTGCGCCGGGATGTTGGCACGCGCCACCGTGTGGCGCACCAGGCGCGGCTCCTGACCCCATGTCATGACGGCGTTCATCAGGTCGTAGCGGCCGGCGATGGCGTCGAACATCGCGGAGACCCGGTCGTGGTGGTCGGCGGCGCCGCGCTGCGCGTCGCCGCGTGGGGCGGGGAGGGGGTTCTGGCTCACCAGGCCACCGTATCCCGCCCACCTCCCCCCGAC
>NZ_JABFBA010000016.1:58540-71102 GCF_017168445.1 Micrococcus sp. KRD026
GCCCACCTCCCCCCGACGACGGCCCTCCCCGGGATTGCACAGGAGCATTAGGTTGCCCTAACCTTCCGGAGTTACCTCACGTCGGTGTTTGCTAATGCCGGCCCGGCAGGGCCGACGCATCCTCCGACCGCAGACCCGACCCCCTCCGCCCGGCGCCCGCGCGTCGCGACCGTGAAAGGCCACCACCATGGCACCGTCCCCCCTGTCCCGCCGCTCCCTCCTCGCCAGCGGGGGAGTCGGCCTCACCCTCCTGCTCGCCGCGTGCTCCACCGGCCCGGCCGGAGGCTCGGCCTCGTCCTCGTCGGCCGGTGCGTCGTCGTCGGACGCCGCGGGCGGGGACGCCGCGTTCCCCCGCAGCATCGAGCACGTCTACGGCACCACCGAGATCCCGCAGCGCCCGACCCGCGTGGCCACCGTGTCCTGGGTGAACCAGGACGTGGCCCTCGCCCTCGGGGTGGTGCCGGTGGGCATGGCCGCCGTGGAGTTCGGGGGGAACGCGGAGAAGTCCACCGACTGGTTCGACGCGAAGCTCGCCGAGACCGAGGGCGCCCAGAAGCCCGTGCAGTGGTCCGAGGCCTCCGGCATCGACGCCGAGGCGATCGCCGCCGTGAAGCCGGACGTCATCCTCGCCGTCTACTCCGGCATCACGCAGGAGGACTACGACCGCCTCTCGAAGATCGCCCCCACCGTGGCCTACCCGAAGGACGTCCCCGCCTACGGCACCTCGTGGCAGCAGTCCACGGAGGTCATCGGCCGCGTGCTCGGCAAGGAGCAGGAGGCGGAGGAGCTCATCGCGGACCTCGAGCAGCAGATCAAGGACGCCGGCGAGAAGCACGCGGACCTCCAGGGCGCGTCCTTCGTCTACGGCACCATCGACCCCGCCGCCGCGGACCAGATCAGCATCTACACGGACGTGGACAACCGCCCGAAGTTCCTCGAGCTGCTCGGCATGGAGCAGGCGCCGGTGGTGACGGAGAACTCCCCGGAGGACCAGGCGTTCTTCTTCACGTGGTCGCCCGAGCGCGCGGACGAGCTGGAGTCGGACGTGTTCGTCTCCTGGGCCGCCCAGGACTCGGTCCGCGAGGCCATCGAGTCCGACCCCCTGCTGGGCTCGATCCCGGCCGTGAAGGCCGGCGCCCTCGTCCTGCAGACGGACGAGCAGGAGGTCCTCTCCGTCTCCGCGATCTCCCCGCTGTCCATCCCGTTCGCGCTCGAGAAGGTCGTCCCGCCGATCGCCGAGGCCGCGAAGACCGCGCAGGGCTGATCCCTCCCCATGCCGTCCACGGCCCTGGCCTCCCCGGCCCGCGTCCGCGCGGGCGTGCTGATGGGCGCCCTGCCCGCGGCGCTGCTGCTGGCGGCGCTCGTGGCCGGCGTCGCCCTCGGCGCGCGCACCGTGCCGGCGACGACGGCGCTCGACACCCTGGGCGCGATCCTCACCGGGCACCCCGTGCCGGAGGGCATCGAGGCGGCGGCCGTGGCCTCCCGCGTGCCCCGCGTGGTGACGGGGGCGCTCGTGGGGGCGGCGCTGGCCGTGGCCGGCGCCGCCCTGCAGGGGGCCACCCGCAACCCGCTCGGCGACCCGGGGCTGCTCGGGCTCTCCGCCGGCGCGGGGCTGGCCGTGGCGGCGGGCATGGCGCTCGGCGTCGCCGGGTCCACGTTCGGAGTGCTGGCGCTGGCCGCCGTCGGGACGCTGGTCGCGGCCGCGCTCGGCTACGCGGTGGCGGCGGCCGCCACACGGAGTGGCCGGACGCCCGGCGCCCCCTCCCCCATGGCGCTCGTGCTGGCCGGCGCGGCGCTCACCGCCGGCGCCACCGCCGGCACCACGGCCCTGCTCGTGCTCTCCCCCACGGTCCAGGACCGACTGCGGTTCTGGGCCGTGGGCACGGTGGCCCGCGCCGACCTCGGCGAGGCGCTCGCCCTGGCACCCGTCATCGCCGTCGGGCTGCTCGCCGCCGTCGCCGTGGCCCCCGGGCTCGACGCCCTCGCCCTCGGCGACGACCTCGCGCACGGCCTGGGCGGGCGCCCGGAGCGGGTGCGCGCGGTGCTGCTGGGCGCGGTCGTGCTGCTCACGGCCGCGGCGGTGGCGCTGGCCGGGCCGGTCGGGTTCGTGGGACTGCTCGTGCCCCACGCGCTGCGCCGTCTGCGGCCGCCGAGCACGCGGGCCCTGATGGTCGGCTGCGCCCTGTGGGGCGCCGTCCTCGTGATCCTCGCGGACCTCGCCGGGCGGCTCGTCGTGGCGCCCGGGGAGATCCACCTCGGGGTGACCACCGTCCTGCTCGGCGTGCCCGTGCTGCTGGCGCTGCTGCGCCGCCCGGGGGTGGCCGCATGAGCCTCCAGTGCACCGCCCCGGACGACGTCGTCGCCCGCCTGCGCCGCGCCGACCGGCGCCGCCTCGGAGGGGCCTGCGCGGGCCTCGCCGTGGCCGTGCTGGTCCTCGCCCTGCTGCGCGTGGTGTGGGGCACGTACCAGGTGACCGTCCCGGACCTCGTGCGGATCCTGGGCGGGGAGACGATCCCGGGAGCGAGCTTCATCGTGCTGGAGGAGAAGCTGCCCCGCGCCGTGGCCGCAGTGCTCACCGGCGCCGCCCTGGGCGCGGCCGGCGCGCTCTACCGGCGCACGCTGCGCAACCCCCTGGCCTCGCCGGACATCCTGGGCGTCACCCAGGGCGCCGCGGCGGCGGTCGTGCTGGGGATGCTGGCGACCGCCGGGCAGACCGGCGGAGGATCGGACCTGATGCGCGCCGCCACGGCACTGATCGGTGGCCTCGCGGCGGTGGTCGCCGTGTTCGCCACGGCCCGCTCGGTGGGGGGCGAGCGGTTCGTCGTGGCCGGCATCGCGGTGGCGGCGGCGGGCCAGGCCGTGGTGGCCGGGGCCATGCTCTCGCTGGCCCAGCACGACCTGCAGTCGGCCACCGTCTGGATCGCCGGCTCGCTCAACGGGGTCACGTGGGGCCGCATCGCGCTGCTCGCGGGCGTGCTCGTGGTCGCCCTGCCGCTGGCGGGGGTGCTCCACGCGCGGCTGGCCCCCGCCGACGTCGGCCCGGACCTCGCGCACGCCCTCGGCGCCCGGCCGCGTCCCACCTCGGCCGCGGCGCTGGGGCTCGGCGCGGTGCTGGCCGCCGTGGCGACCGCCGTCGTGGGGCCGCTGGCGTTCGTGGCGCTGCTGGCCACCCCGGTGGCGCGCGGGCTCACCCGTGGCCTGCCCTCCCTGCCCGCGGCGGCGCTCACGGGCGCCGCGCTCGTGCTGCTCGCGGACCTCGTGGCCGGTGAGGCCGTCCCCCTGCTCACCGGCGCCGCCCTGCCCACCGGTGTGCTCACCGGCGCCGCCGGCGCCCCGCTCATGCTCTGGCTGCTGCTGTGCCAGGGCCGGACCCCAGGAGGCGTGCGCTCCGCATGACCGCTCCCCCGCTCACCGTCCCGTCCCCCGCCGCACCGCGCGCCGGGGCCGCCGACGACGTCGCGATCCGCCTGCGCGGCCTGACGCTCGGCTACGGCCCGGCCTCGGCGCCGCCGATCGTCGCGGACCTCGACCTGGACGTGCCCGCCGGGCGCGTCACCGCGATCATCGGCGCCAACGGCTGCGGCAAGTCCACGCTGCTGCGCGGCCTGACCCGCCAGCTCGCCCCGCGCGCCGGGAGCATCGAGGTGCTCGGTCGGGACGCCGCCCGCGTGTCCGCGCGCGACTACGCCCGCACCGTGGCGCTGCTGCCCCAGCATCCCGTGGCGCCCGAGGGCATGACGGTGGCGCAGCTCGTGGCGCGCGGCCGTCACCCGCACCGCGGGCTCCTGGGCGGCCGGGCCGCCGGCGACGACGCCGCGGTCGCCGCGGCGCTCGAGCGCACCGACCTCGTGGAGCTCGCCGAGCGCGAGGCCGGCACGCTCTCCGGCGGGCAGCGGCAGCGGGCGTGGCTCGCCCTCGTGCTCGCCCAGCAGACCCCGGTGGTGCTCCTCGACGAGCCCACGAGCTACCTCGACCTCAGCCATCAGGTGGAGGTGCTCGACCTGGTGCGCACGCTCCCGGACCCGCGTGGCGAGGGCCGGGCGACCGTCGTCGCGGTGCTGCACGAGCTGAACCTGGCGGCGCGCAGTGCGGACCACATCGTGGCGATGGCCGCGGGCCGGGTGGTGGCGCAGGGCACGCCGGGCGAGGTGATCGTGCCGGAGGTGCTGGCCGAGGTGTTCGGCCTGGACGCGGACGTGGTGGCCGACCCGCTGCTGGGCCACCCCGTGGTGCTGCCGCGGGGGGACGGGGACCGCCGATGAGCGCCGACGGCATGATCGTGGCGCACACGCGCGTGGTGTCCGTGGAGCAGCCGTGCCGCGGGTTCCGGCGGATCGTGCTGGCGGGCCCGGACCTGGAGGCCGCCAGCGGGGACCTGCTGGGACTGCTGCCGCCCGGCGTCGCCGACCTGCACGCCCTGTACCGGGGCGCGCGGCCGCGCCGGGACGCCTATGTGAAGCTGCTGATCCCCCCGCCGGGCGGGACGTCGGCGGACCCGGACCTGTCCGCCGGGTTCCGCGCCGGGTTCCTGGCCATCCCCGAGGAGGAGCGCGGCTGGATGCGCACGTACACGGTGCGCTCGGCCGGGCTCGTGCGGCTCGACGGGCGGCAGGTGCCCTCGCTGACCGTGGACGTGGTGCTGCACGGCGACCCGGACGACCCCGCCGACCCGCATCAGGGGCCGGGCCTGCGCTGGGCGCGCGCCGTCCAGGCGGGGGACGCGGTGAACGTGCTGGTGCCCTCGGCGGAGGCGCCGGCGTGGTCCGGCTGGCGGCAGACGGGGGCGCACCGTGTGCTGGCCGTGGGCGACGAGACCGCCGTCCCCGCCCTGGTGTCCGTGGCGGAGGAGCTCGCGGACCCGTTCGGCGGGTTCGACGGCGAGGCGGACCTCGTGCTCGAGCTGCCCCACGACGGGCAGGCCGCCGACCTCATCGCCGAGCGCCTGGCCGTCCCCGAGCCGTGGGACTGGCGGGCCGTGACGGAGCTGACGGACCGGGGCCGCGTGCGCCTGCACGTGGGCCGCCGGGCGCCGGGGGCGCCGTCGGGGTCCTGGGCGCACGCCCGCCTCGCCGCCCTGCTGGGCGTGGACCCCGACGACGCCGGCGGGCCGGTCGCGCCGCCCGCGGCCTCCGTCGAGCGCGAGTGGACCGTCGCCGCCCTCGAGGCCGACGAACGGCCCGAGGCCTACGTGTTCCTCGCCGGGGAGTCCGCGATGGTGCGCGCCCTGCGCCGGCTCAGCGTGGGCCCCGGCGGCGTGCCGAAGAAGCACGTCTCCTTCATGGGCTACTGGCGGGAGGGCCAGGCGGAGAGCTGAGGAGTGGGGTGGTGGAGCGCCGCTCCGCCCTCGCACCGGCGTCGGGCTCTCCCTACTGTGGGAGTTCAGCACCCGATCGAACCGAAGGAGAGATTCCCATGACCCGCACCGTGATCATCGGCGGCCACGGCAAGGTGGCCCTGCTCGCCGCACCTCTGCTGGCGGAGGCCGGCCACGACGTCGTCTCGATCATCCGCAACCCCGATCACGCCGAGGACGTCCGCGCCGCCGGCGCCGAACCGCTCGTCCTGGACATCGAGAAGGCGGACCAGGAGGAGCTGCTCCACGCGCTGCGCGACGCGGACAACGTCGTGTTCTCCGCGGGCGCGGGCGGCGGGGACGCCCAGCGCACCCGGGCCGTGGACCACGACGCCGCCGTCGCCAGCATGCGCGCCGCCGAGGCCGCGGGCGTGCGGCGCTACGTGATGGTGTCCTACCTCGGCGCGTCCCTGCACCACGACGTGCCCGAGGACGACCCCTTCTACACCTACGCGCAGGCCAAGGCCGAGGCGGACGAGGCGCTGCGGGACTCCGGGCTGGCCTGGACCATCCTCGGTCCCGGCGCCCTGACCGACGAGGAGCCGTCCGGCCGCATCACCGTGGACCCGGACCTCTCCGACTCCGATGCCCCGCAGCGTGGGGCCAGCCGCGGCAACGTCGCCCGGGCGATCGTGGCCGTGCTCAGCGAGCCGGGCACGGTGGGCCGGAAGATCGACTTCGTGGACGGCGACGTGCCCGTGGCCGAGGCCGTCCGCGGCGACTGACGCGCCGCCGCCGTCGTCGGCCCCTCCCACCCGCGCTTTCGAACGTGAAAGGGGGCGAATGGGGGCTTTCGAACGTGAGATAGGCCCTCTCTCACGTTCGAAAGCGCCGGGGACCGCCCTCGCTCAGGCCGGGCCGAGGCGGCGGTCCACGGTGCCGAGCACGCCCATGAGCCCGGTGAAGCCGGCCAGGATCCCGGCGAGCACGACGCCCACGCTGCGTCGGCCGAGCCGCGGCACGTCCAGGAACGGGTACGGGTACCAGTCGATGCGGGGCCCGCGCGCCATGGTCGCCGCCGCCCACATCAGCGGGATGACCGAGGCCAGCCCGGCGCGCCGCGGCGTGATCTGCCCGCGGGGGTCGCACAGCGCCCACACCGCCGGGGCGAGCACGGGGTTGACGATGTGCTGCAGCGCGTCGTTGAACCGGTAGAGGAAGGTGTCCTGCTCGCGGCCGCGCAGCACCGCGTTGTAGACGATCCCCGTGACCATCACCGAGCCGAGTCCGGCGGTGCGCACGGCCCAGAACGCGTCCGACGTGGGCGCCTCACGACGCGCGGCCAGCGTCAGCGACGTGCCCGCGACCAGCGCGTTGGACAGCCACGTGAAGTACGCCGGCTGGTTGAGGGCGTGGGACCAGCCCGCGGGGAACCCGCCCTGATAGCCGACGCCCGGGATCACCATGGAGTCCTTGGAC
This sequence comes from Micrococcus sp. KRD026, assembly GCF_017168445.1. Lineage (NCBI taxonomy): Bacteria > Bacillati > Actinomycetota > Actinomycetes > Micrococcales > Micrococcaceae > Micrococcus > Micrococcus sp. KRD026. The sequence continues at coordinate 65,313 of NZ_JABFBA010000016.1, forward strand.
ATCCCGATGGGGAACGAGGTCAGGCACCCGATCAGCGGCAGTGCCCCCGAGACCTGCCACGCCAGGCGGGTCCGACGGTCCACCGGCGGCACGGGACGCGGCTGCAGCCGGGACACGACGGCGTGCGCGATCCGCCCACGGACCCCCTGCGGGGCGGGGCGGGTGCGGCGGAGGGCCGGCTCGTCGAAGGTCAGGCCGTCACGAACTGGAAGCAGGCCCTCGCCCAGCTCGCCGCGGCCTACCCCGACCGGATCAACCCCTACCTGTGACCACCCCGCTTACACAGACAAGTTGACACGCCCGGTGGCGATCGAGCACAGGTACACCCCGCGCTCTGAAGCGCCCTGGGTTTCGTTCCGAGGTCAGGGCACCGCGGGCGCGGTCACCTCGAGGTCAGTGTAAGCAGCCTCGACCTCGACCGGGGTCCGGTACCCCAGTCGTTCGTGGAGCCGAGCCGTGTTCCACCAGTGGACCCAGTCCAACGTCGCGATCTCCACCGCAGTAGCCGAGGGCCAGACGCGCTTGGAGTAGATGATCTCGGTCTTATAGAGACCATTGACCGTTTCTGCCAGGGCATTGTCGTAAGAATCCCCGACCGTACCGACCGAAGCAGTCACACCTGCAGCAATCAGCGCATCCGAGTAGGCCAGCGACACATATTGAGACCCTCGATCCGAGTGATGCGTCAAGCCAGAAGAATCCCGACGGGCACCAGTCGTCAATAATGCCTGTTCCAGAGCCAGAAGCGGCAGGCGATCTGTGTGCAGCGTTGAAGCGACCGACCAGCCGACGATCTTGCGGGTGCAGACATCCGTGATGAATGCGGCATAGCAGAATCCCGACACGAGACGCACATAGGTGATGTCGGCGACCCAGAGCTGGTGCGGGGCCGCAGCCGTGAAGTCGCGCTGGACCAGGTCCCGGCGATGATCATCTGCCTGGGCTGGACGGGTGGTGTTGGGCTTGCGGCCCCGGCGGACCCCGTGCAGCCCGGCGCTGCGCATCAGGCGTGCGACCTGATCGCGGCCCAGGTCCCAGCCGGCTCGGCGCATCGCGTGCCACATCTTCCGCGCGCCGTAGACGCTGTAGTTCTGTTCATGGATGCGCTTGATCGGTCAAGTCCCTGGAAGTGGTGTAACCGTCTTCGAGGCATGAGAATCAGGCCAGGGCCGGCATCACCTCCGTGCCCATCACGGTGCCCGGTTCTTGCGTGAGGGGCTCGCGGCAGCGGGCCAGCAGCTCGAGACCGAGGTACCGGCGGCCCTCGGCCCACTCATCCGTCTGCTCAGCCAACACGGCCCCCACGAGCCGCACCACGGCATCCCGGTTCGGGAAGATGCCCACCGCGTCCGTGCGGCGCCGGATCTCCCGATTCAGGCGCTCGGCAGGGTTGTTCGACCAGATCTGGGACCACACGTCCTTCGGGAACGAGATGAACGCGAGGATGTCCTCCCGAGCAGCATCGAGGTGCCCAGCCACGGCGGGCAACCGCTCGGCCACGTAGTCCAAGAGCCGGTCGAACTGGGCGTGCACCGCGGGCCCGTCAGGCTGGTCGTAGACGCTGTGGAGCATGGCCTTCACCGCCGGCCACATGGCCTTCGGGGTCACCGCCATCAGGTTCGCGGCATAGTGCGTGCGGCACCGCTGCCACACAGCCCCGGGCAGGTTCGCCGCGATGGCTTCGACCAGGCCACGGTGGGAGTCCGAAGTCACCAGTCTCACCCCGTGAAGGCCGCGGGCGACCAGATCAGCGAAGAACTCGTTCCACGCCGCGCCTGACTCCGTGGTGGCCACCCGCAGCCCGAGTACCTCACGTCGCCCGTCAGCGTTGACGCCGGTGGCGACCATGGCCACCGCGTTGATCACCCGACCACCCTCGCGAACCTTCATGGTCAGGGCGTCCGCGGCGAGGAACACGAACGGGCCGGCATCCCCCAGCGGGCGGTGCCGGAACGCGTCGATGTGCTCGTCCAGCTCGGCGGCCATCCGGCTGACCTGGGACTTCGAGAGCGAGTCGATGCCCAGCTGGCGCACGAGCTTGTCCATGCGTCGGGTGGAGACCCCAGCGAGGTAGCAGTCGGCGACGACCGTGATCAACGCGGACTCGGCCCGCTTGCGTCGCTCGAGCAGCCACTCTGGGAAGTACGTGCCGGCGCGCAGTTTCGGGATGGCCACGTCGATCGTGCCGGCGCGGGTGTCGAGGGGCCGGTGGCGGTACCCATTGCGCTGTGCGGTGCGGGTATCAGAAGCGGTGCCGTACTCGGCGCCGCAGACCGCGTCTGCGTCAGCGCTGAGCAGGGCGTTGATCACGGTCTGCAGCAGGTGGCGCAACAAGTCCGGCGAGGCTTCGCCGATCGCTTCGCGTAGCAGGCGTTCAGGGTCGACAATGTGAGGAGCGGTCATCGTGGTGATGTCCCTTTCGAGAGTGCTGTGGAAGGTTCACTCGAAGGCTCCCACGGTGACCGCGTCCATGCTGGGGACGGTGTTGGCGGCCGGGGAGGGTTACACCACTATCAGGGACTCAACTCGCTTGATCTCTGGGATCAATGATCGATCGCGCAGAGCACGAGCTGACGCTGGTCGTGTTTTTGCCGCCCGGTAGGCCCGGGAGGTGATGAACCCACATTCTGTTTCGCGCATGACGCGGCAGATGGCCTCGACCCCGAAATCGTCGCGGTTCATGTCGATGAACCGGATCATCTCGTCGTGGGGCGGTCGAGTTCCGCTGCGAAAAAAGCCGAGGCCTTTTTCAGGATCGGCGGATTCAAGCAGTCAGCGCAACGAGTCCTGTGAGATGAGGCAGTTACTGATCACAGGAGGATCCGGATGCAGGGCAAGCACGGCCATCTCAGCCGGGAGCAGAAGCAGCTCGCACTCAGGCTTCACGCGAAGGGCTGGCGGCTGGTCGACATCGCCAAGGAGATCGGCTGCAGTGCGCCGATGGTCGGCACCATGGCCCGGACCGGCAGGCACGTCGACGCCAAGCCGTTCGGCTGGGAACCACGCCAGGGCAACCTGACGATCGACGAGCGCGAGCAGATCCTGCTGGGGATCAATCGTGGTGACACCTTCACCGCGATCGCCGAGCAACTGGGGCGTGCGGTGTCCACCGTCAGCCGGGAGGTGAAGCGCGGCGGCGGGCGCTGCGACTACTCGGCCTGGCATGCGCACGAACGCGCCCGCCATCAAGCTCGCCGACCGAAGCCATTCAAGCTCGCGTCGGGTCGGCTGCTTGAGGAGGTCGCCAGCCGGCTGGAGCAACTGTGGTCGCCCGAAGAGGTGGCAGCGCGCCTACGGTTGGATCACGCCGATGATCCGGAGATGCGCGTGAGCCACGAGACGATCTACCAGTCGCTGTTCGTGCAAGGCCGCGGCGAGCTGCGTCGCGAGCTGGCGCGGTGTCTGCGGTCCGGACGAACTGCCCGCAAGCCTCGCGGAACCACCGATGGCCGCGGCCGCATCCCCGGCATGGTGATGCTTAGCGAGCGCCCCGCAGAAGCCGACGATCGCGCTGTTCCTGGGCACTGGGAAGGCGACCTCATCCTCGGCGAAGGCAGCCGCAGCGCCGTCGGCACGCTCGTTGAGCGCTCGACGCGGATGACCCTGCTTCTGCACTTGCCCGACGGCAAGAGCGCTGAGCAGGTCGAGGCCGCGATGCGCGCAGCGATCAGCAAGCTGCCTTCCGCACTGACCCGGACGATCACCTGGGACCAAGGCGCGGAGATGTCGAAGCACGCCGCGTTCACCACCGCCACGGGCATCCCGATCTACTTCTGCGATCCCCACTCGCCCTGGCAGCGCGGGAGCAACGAGAACACCAACGGACTGCTGCGGCAATACCTGCCCAAAGGAACCGATCTGAGCGTTGTCAGCCGCGAGGAGTTAGACGCGATCCAGGACAGCCTCAACGGACGCCCACGCAAGACGCTGGGCTATCTGACACCATCAGAGAAGCTCGCAGAGTTCCTTGCGCCCACCGCTTGAATCCGCCATCTCGTTGGCGCGGCGTGCTTCGGCGAGTTCTCGACGCAGCCTGCGATTCTCTTCGCCCAGGCTCTCGTCAGTGGCGGGTGCCGGTGTGGCCTTGCTTGCTGTGATGGCTTGGTTGCACCAGGCGCGCAGGGTCTCGGGGCCGCAGCCCAGCGACTCGGCCACGACTCGGATGGAGGCCGCGCGTGGTCCGCCCTCGGTGGCTTGGCGGTCGAAGACCATCCGCACGGCGCGTTCGCGGAACTCGGGGGTGAACTTCTTGGGCATGATCCGATTCTCCTTCAGGAAGCTCGGAACCAAACCCAGGGCGCTTCAAACCCTCCAAAATCTTGGCTAGAACTAGTGTATGGACAATTACCCAGAGCATCACGCCTTAGGGCGGATCGACGTCATCAGGGACTGCTGAAGGTTCGGTTGACACCTGATCTGTGGGGACATGAGGTCCCCGCTGGAAGGATGTCGACATGCCTGCAGCACACCCCAAGGAGTTCCGTGACGACGTGGTCGCGGTCGCCCGTCGTGGCGAGGCCCCGATCGCTCAGCTCGCCAAGGACTTCGGGATCTCCGAGTCCTGCCTACGCAACTGGCTCCATCAGGCCGATGTCGAGGACGGCCACCGTCCCGGCGTGACCAAGGCCGAGAACGAGGAGCTGCGCGAGGCGCGGAAGAAGATCCGCTTGCTGGAGCAGGAGAACGAGGTCCTGCGCCGCGCCGCGGCGTACCTGTCGCAGGCGAACTTGAGGCTGGGTCAGAGCCCAAAATGACCTACCCGCTGGTCCGTGACCTTGCCGTCGACGGGATCCCCGTGACGGTGACCTGCCGGGTGCTGAAGTTCTCGACCCAGGCGTTCTATGCCTGGTGCGCCGACCCGGTCAGCGAGCGGGACCTGGTCGACGCCTACGCGATGAACGCCGCGTTCGAGGTCCACCGTGACGACCCTGGGTTCGGGTACCGGTTCATCGCCGACGAGCTCGCCGCGGCCGGGCACGAGATCTCGGAGCGGCGGGTATGGAAGATCTGCTCCCAAGCACAGATCGTCTCCGCCCACGCCCGCACTCGTAGCCGGTGGAAGAAGCCGGGCCCGCCCGTGCACGACGACCTCGTCGAGCGGGACTTCACCGCGACAGGCCCGAACCGGTTGTGGCTGACCGACATCACCGAGCACGCCACCGCCGAGGGGAAGCTGTACCTGTGCGCGGTCAAGGACGTGTGGTCGCGCCGGATCGTCGGCTACTCGATCGACGACCGGATGCCGGCCGCCCTCGCGGTTGACGCCCTCGAGATGGCCGTCGCCCGCCGCGGCCCGGGCGAGGTCACCGGCTGCGTGGTGCACGCCGATAGGGGCAGCCAGTTCCGTGCTCGGCCCTACGTCACCGCCTTGCACCGGGCCGGACTGGTCGGGTCGATGGGACGGGTGGCCTCCAGCGCGGACAACGCCGCGATGGAGTCCTTCTTCGCCCTCCTGCAGAAGAACGTCCTGAACAGCCGCCGGTGGAGCAGCCGCGCTGAGCTGCGGCTGGCGATCGTCACCTGGATCGAACGGACCTACCACCGCCGACGCCGGCAGCGCGCCCTTGGAAAGACGACACCGGTCGAGTTTGAGACCATCTACTGGCCGACGAAAGCGGCCTGAACCACCACACCCGAAGTGTCAACCGAACCTTCAGCAGTCCCCTTCGAAAACGCCCAGTACTCGGTGCCCGCGCACCTGCTCGGGGCCGAGGTGTTCGTGCGCCATCACGGCACCGGACCGGACTCGATGGTGGTGATCATGCACGCCGGTGCGCAGGGGCCGGTGGA
>NZ_JABFBA010000016.1:71202-73421 GCF_017168445.1 Micrococcus sp. KRD026
GTTAGCGTGAGTCATGAGTGGGTCTTCTCGGGCAGGTCGGTGGTGTAGGAACTTCCATCCTGCGGGAGAGGCCCACTCGTCTCATCTCAGCCCGTACCCCGTGGCAAGAACCTCATGACCCACAACAACTAGCCTCGGCCGACCGCGTCGATCTGTTGTGCGCGTTCGTGAAATGGCACGGGCTGCGCACTTTAGAGAAACAGTTGGCCTCTTTGGCTGAGCGCCAGGTGCCGTTCCGCGTCATCACGACGACCTACGTGGGGGCGACCGAACGGGCAGCACTGGATCGCATCGTGGGTGAGTTCGGCGGCGAGGTGCGCGTGAACTATACGACCGCCTCGACGCGCCTCCATGCAAAGGCATGGCTGTTCCACCGCGAGAGTGGCTGGAGCACGGGGTCAAGTCCCTGGAAGTGGTGTAACCGTCTTCGAGGCGGTGGGGGCTTGAGTCGGTCAGGTCTCCAAGGTCGGCATCACCTCCGTGCCCAGGATGGTCGTGGATGTCGTGTCCGCATCCAGACCGGGGTCAAGTCCCTGGAAGTGGTGTAACCGTCTTCGAGGCGGTGGGGGCTTGAGTCGGTCAGGTCTCCAAGGTCGGCATCACCTCCGTGCCCAGGATGGTCGTGGATGTCGTGTCCGCATCCAGACCTGAGCAGCGGGCCAGCAGCTCGAGTCCGAGGTACCGGCGGCCCTCTGCCCACTCATCCGTCTGCTCGGCCAACACCGCCCCGACCAACCGGATGACGGCCTCTCGGTTGGGGAAGATCCCCACGGAGTCCGTGCGGCGCCGGATCTCCCGATTGAGGCGCTCGGCAGGGTTGTTGGACCAGATTTGGGACCACACGTCCTTGGGGAAGCCGGTGAACGCGAGGATGTCCTCCCGTGCGGCGTCGAGGTGGGCGGTCACCGCGGGCAACCTGTCCTGCACGTAGTCCAGGAGCCGGTCGAACTGGGCGTGCACCGCGGGCCCGTCGGGCTGGTCGTAGACGCTGTGAAGCATGGCCTTCACCGCCGGCCACATGGACTTCGGAGTCACGGCCATCAAGTTGGCCGCGTAGTGCGTGCGGCAGCGCTGCCAGACCGCTCCGGGCAGGTTCGCCGCCACTGCTTCCACGAGGCCTCGGTGGGAGTCCGAGGTGACGAGCTTGACCCCTGTCAGGCCGCGGGCCACCAGGTCCGCGAAGAACTCGTTCCACGCCGCCCCTGACTCCGTGGTGGCCACGCGCAGCCCAAGGACCTCGCGGCGCCCGTCGGCGTTGACGCCGGTGGCGACCATGGCCACCGCGTTGATCACCCGACCACCCTCGCGAACCTTCATGGTCAGGGCGTCCGCGGCGAGGAACACGAACGGGCCGGTATCGCTCAGGGGCCGGTGCCGGAAGGCTTCGATGTGCTCATCCAGCTCGGTGGCCATGCGGCTGACCTGGGACTTCGAGAGCGAGTCGATGCCGAGCTGTCGCACGAGTTTGTCCATGCGGCGGGTTGAGACCCCGGCCAGGTAGCAGTCAGCGACCACCGTGATCAACGCGGACTCGGCTCTCTTCCGGCGTTCCAGGAGCCAATCAGGGAAGTACGTACCGGCCCGGAGTTTCGGGATGGCCACGTCGATGGTGCCGGCGCGGGTGTCGAGGGGTCGGTGGCGGTAGCCGTTGCGCTGGGTGGTGCGGGACTCGGAGGCGGTGCCGTACTCGGCCCCGCAGACCGCGTCGGCGTCGGCGCTGAGCAGGGCGTTGATGATGGTCTGGAGCAGGTGACGCAGCAGATCTGGTGAGGCTTCGCCGAGGGCTTCGCGCAACAGGCGTTCAGGGTCGACAATGTGAGGAGCGGTCATCGTGGTGATGTCCCTTTCGAGAGTGCTCTGGAAGGTTCGCTCGAAGGCTCCCACGGTGACCGCGTCCGTGCAGGGGACGGTGTCGGTGACCGGGGAGGGTTACACCACTATCAGGGACTCAACTGATCGTGGTGATGTCCCTTTCGAGAGTGCTCTGGAAGGTTCGCTCGAAGGCTCCCACGGTGACCGCGTCCGTGCAGGGGACGGTGTCGGTGACCGGGGAGGGTTACACCACTATCAGGGACTCAACTGAGCACGGCTTATGGGCTGACCCCGTTTCGTAGGTCCAGTCGTTATGAGAGTCGTCCTGTTGCCCGCGGTCGCGGGCAGGGAGACTGGTCAGATCATGACGAACAGCAGGAAGCGTCACACCCCGGAGCAGGTCGTCC
>NZ_JABFBA010000016.1:73521-76512 GCF_017168445.1 Micrococcus sp. KRD026
GCTCGGCGTGAGGCCCTGGCGGTGTGGGTGAACCACTACAACTACCATCGGCCTCATACCTCCTGCGGGGACGCCCCGCCAACCTCGTTGGCACCGGCCCGAGTCAACAACGTCATGCCCTCCTACAGCTAGTTCGTCGCGAATCTCAGCGCCGATGCTGGGTTCCCCCACCGCGTTCGTCAGCAAGGCAACCTCGGAGAGAGGCGTCGCCGGCCGGGCCAGTCGCTCCTTGACGGGCGATGCGGCAGGTCGGATCTCCTGGAGCGTCCGCAGTCGTCCCGGTCGTCCGGGCTCTGAGACCGGAAGATCAGGCGCATAGTCCGCCCCCAAGGCTGCGATGACGCGTTGTACCAGCTCGACCTGCTTCTCCGGCGTTTTCGCCTGCGTCAGCGCATGCCGAAGCAGACCGCCGACATGAACGGCAAGTTGATGGGGCAAAGCAGTGTCACTGAGTGGTTCAAACCCCGGCTCGAGATTCTGCGCGGCGGCCAGCTGCTGCCGCACGTGCAGGGTTTCTACCTGCTCATATGTTCCCGCGGGCAGCCTAAGAAGACGCCCTGCGACCGCTTCGTCGTTAGTGCTCACGGTGCTGATTCTGACACCCCACCCGGGCACGTGGAGGAGTTCCCAAAGACGACCGATGAGTACTGCCCAGTGGCCTGCGCCGCCGCGCGCGCTCGACCGCGCCGCGCGGCACCTCGAAGGAGCTCGTCGGCGGCCGGGCCGCCAGCACGGCGTGCACAGCGCGTTCCCCCAGGATGCGCAGCATCCGACGCACCTCCCCGACCCACGGCAGCACCTCGAGGCAGCCGCCCCACGTCCGGCCAGTCACGGCACGCCGCGGCCCGGCCCAGCGCCACGGTGAGGCGCCAGCGCCGACGCCGTGCGCGCCGTCGTCGTGCGGGCCCGGCACCGGCTCGCGCGTCCCGAACTCGGTGAGCGCCCGCGGGTCCAGCCAGTCGACGCCGTGGTCCTCCGACTCCCCCGGCTCCGTGATCTCCAGCCGCCCTCCCGTCAGCAGGGCGGCCCGCAGGGACGCGGCGTGCACCTCATCCACAGCCGGTCCCGGCCCCAGGTGCACCTGGGTGGAGCCTCCGTAGAAGCTCGCCACGCCGTTCGCCCACAGCCACTGGTGGAGGTTGGTGTTGTCGCTGTAGCCGAGGAACGGCTTGGGGTCCGCGCGCACTGCGTCCGCGTCCAGGTGGCCGATCACGGTGATCTGGTCCTCCCCGCCCACCGTGGCGATCACCGCACGGATCTCCGGGTCCGCGAACGCCGCGTTCAGGTCCCGCGCCCGGTCCTTGGCGCTCGCCCCGAGCTGCCGGGTGGTGGGGTACTCGACCGGCACCAGTCCGGTCACCTCGGCCAGGCGGCGCATCGCCTGCTCGTGCATCGCGGGCGCGAAGCCGGGAGCCGCGAACGACGGCGAGACGACGGCGATCCTGTCGCCCGGCTGGGCCTTGGGCGGGTGGACGAGCGGCTGAGTCATACCGGGAGCGTAGCGAGAGGCCACCTGTCCGTCGTTCCTCTCACTCAGACCAGACGACCCGCGCCCAGACCGCCCGGCGCCCCTCACCCCTGACGCAGCTCGCGGCGCAGGATCTTGCCCGTGGCGTTCTTCGGCAGCCCGTCCAGGACGGTCACCTCCCGCGGCCGCTTGTAGCGGGCCAGCCGCTCGGCCGCGAACGCCCGGAGCTCCTCCCCCGTGACGGCGCTGCCCGGGGCCAGCGAGACGAAGGCGGCGATCTCTTCGCCCAGCCGCTCGTCCGGCACACCCACCACGGCGGCCTCGACCACGTCCGGGTGCTCGTAGAGGACCTCCTCCACCTCGCGGGGGTACACGTTCATGCCGCCGCGGATGATCACGTCCTTGAGCCGGTCCACGATCATCACGTACCCGGCCTCGTCCCGGCGGGCGATGTCCCCGGTGCGGAACCAGCCGTCCTCGTCGAACGCCGCCTCCGTGTCCTCCGGGCGGCCCCAGTAGCCGGCCATGATGCCCTCGCCCCGGATGCGCAGCTCACCGGAGGCCTCGAGGTCCTCCTCGGGCACCTCGGCGCCGTCCATCGCGACGATCCGGAACTCGAAGCCGTCCACCGGCCGGCCCACGGTGCCCGGACGGGTCGGCGCGTCCACGGGGTTGAAGAAGCACGCGCCCGCGTTCTCGGACAGCCCGTAGCCCTCGAACACGGGCACGCCGTACAGCTTCTCCGCCGCGCGCAGCGTCTCCACCGGCAGGCTCGCACCGCCGGAGAGGGGCATGCGCAGCCTCGAGAAGTCCGCCGCCTCGAACCGCGGCATCAGGGACAGGGCGGACCCGGCGAACACCGCCCCGTTGAGCACCACCGAAAGCCCGAACACGTGGAACATCGGCAGCGCCGCGAACACGACGTCGTCCGGGCCGAGCCGGCCCAGGCCGGTCGCCGTCGCCATGGCGTTGGAACGCAGGTTCGTGTGCGTCAGCCGGGCACCCTTGGGCCGCCCCGTAGTGCCCGAGGTGTAGAGCAGGACGGCGTCGTCGTCGGGGTCCCGCAGGGTGATCTCCGTGACCGGGGCGATGCCCTCGGCGGCGCACTCCCGCCCGACCGCTTCGAGGTCCAGGGTGACCACCTCGACGTCGACGTTCCCGGCCGCCTCGTCCACGGCCGGCAGCCCGGGCATGGCCCAGAGCATGCGCGCCCCGGAGTCCTCGAGGAAGTACTCCAGCTCACGGGCGGTGAACAGCGGGTTGAGCGGCACCATCACCGCGCCCAGACGCATGAGCGCCTCGTAGACCGCCACGAAGGCCGGGACGTTGGGCAACATCTGGCACCGGATCGCCTCCGACCGCGAGAACGTCGTGCATCTCGTCCGGCAGGCCGACGACGCCGGCCCGCCCGTTCCGGGAACGCCTGCGCTCGGTATGGGCGCACTTTGCAGGCTCAGAGCGACCGCACGCGTTCCAGGTCCGCCGGCGCTCACCCCGCGAGCTCACCCCGCCCGCTCCCGGGC
>NZ_JABFBA010000017.1:0-8525 GCF_017168445.1 Micrococcus sp. KRD026
TGGCGGTCTCCTGAGGACGAGGCGAAGCGGGGGAGTGCAGGGTCGTGGATGTCATGGCCGTGGTCCGTCCACGCCGGCGTGCGGGGCGAACACGGGGGAGGTCAGCACGGTGCCGGGCAGCAGCAGGTGTGGATCGTCGCCGATCACCCGCCGGTTGGCCTCGTACCAGCGGCGCCACCGGGCGTCGATCTCTCGGGGGGTCGCGTCCGGGCCGAGCTCGGCGGCGGCGAGGTGCCACAGGCAGTCGCCGCGCCGGACGGTGACGGTGGGGTGATCCGGATCCGCACGGCCGGTGCCGGCGCCCGGCGGGGCCGGCGCCGGGGGCCGGGGCGTCCACGCGGCGTCCGGCGCCGGGGCCTCGACGCCGGTGGCGTGCGCGGGGGACGCGGCCACGGTCCAGGAGGCGTCCGGCACGGGATGAGCCGCATCCGCCCACGCGGCCGGCGCCGCGAGCAGCTGGGCACCGACGACGGCGCCGGCTACGCGTCCGAGCAGGGCGGGAGTGAGGCTCCGGCCCAGGCGGGCCCAGGCCGGCCGACCTGCACGGCGCCCCAGCGCGACGAGCGCCAGCCCGATCAGGCCCACCGCCCACCACGCGAGCAGTCCGAGCCCCGCGAGACCGGCACCGAGGCCCAGCACGCGGGTCAGTTCCGCCGCCGGCGCGCTGGGGCCCGTCTGCAGCAGCGCCGCGGCACAGGCGAGCAGGCCGGGTCCGGCCAGAAGCAGGACGGTGAGGCCGACGGCGTCCGCCGGGTCGACCGGACGGGTCGGGGCCGGGCCGGCCGGTGATGTCGAGCGCTCCATGGATTCTCCTCCTGTGCGTCCGTCCGGCCGGGATCCCGTGATCAGGCCGGTGATGATGACCACAGTGAACTGCACGGCCTGATGGGTGTCAAGAGTGATGTTTGATGATGTTTGATGATGACCGATGTCCGGCGCTGAGCCTCCTATGCTGAGCGCATGCGGTGGAACGGACTCTTCGACGACCTGGAGGCGCACTGGGCCGACCTCGGCTGGCAGGAGACGGTGGCCGAGGCCGCGGAGCTGACCCGAGCGGAGTGGATGGCGCTGTCCCTGGCGGACCGCCTGCGCGGAGCCCGAGGGCGGCAGGTCCGGCTCCACCTGGCCTGGGGCGAGGTCGTGGACGGTGTGGTGCACACGGTGGGGCAGGGCTGGGTCGGCGTGCACGTCGACGGTTCGGGGTCGGCGATCGTCGCGGTGGACTGCGTGGCGGCCGTGGAGGCCGACCTGACCCGGGCCGTGGCCGCGCCCGAGCTCGCTGCGGCCGGCTGGGGGACGGTGCTGCGCGGCATCGCGCGGACGCGCCAGCCGGTGGCGGTGACGGGGCGCCTCGGCGCGGCACTGGCGGAGGGCACCGTGGACCGGGTGGGCGGCGACCACCTCGACATCGCCCGCCACCCGCGGGACGAGGCCCGGCGGGCCGCGGCCGTCCGCGGGCGGCTCGTCATCCCGTTCGGGGCGCTGGGGACGGTCCGGACCGCGCTGCGCCCCGCCTGAGCAGACCGTGTGGGCTCAGCGGGCCTGCGCGTCCGCCTCGGTCCACTCCCGGACGCGGGCGCGCGTCACTTCCTTCTGACGCTCCACGTAGTCCTCGAGCCAGGACACCTCGATGCGCCACTGACCGCGGCCCCCGACCTGGATGGCCTGCAGCTCACCCGAGCGGACCAGGGCACGGGCGGCCTGACCGGAGATGTTCAGGGTCTCCGCGACGTCGGTCAGGGTGAGAAAGCGCTGCACGGTGCTCCTTCGGTCGAGGCGTCCAGGACGGTCGCGGGCGGCCCACGACGTCGACCCATTCAACCCCGGGAACACCCGGAGGCGACACTTTTCCACAGCGTACGCGGCGGATCCGGCGATCCACGGCCCCAGTGGTTACTCTGGGCGCAGCGCGGAGGGGCCGACACCGACGGGGTGCCGGGGCCGCGGCGGCCCGAGGGGCCGGTCCGAAGGGGGGAACATCCGGTGTCCACGACCATGTCCGCGTCCGCCGAGGGCGGCCGTCTGCGCCGGCCCCGCTGGCGGGATCCCCGGCTCCTCGTCGGTCTCGTGCTCGTCCTCGCCTCGATCGCCGGCGTCGTGGCGCTGGTCGCCTCCGCCCAGCGGACCGCCGCGTACTGGACGGCTGCGGAGGACCTGCCCCCGGGCACACCCATCGCGTCCGGGGACCTGCGCCCCGTGGAGGTGAACCTCAGCGAGGCCGGCGAGCGGTACCTCAGCGCCGATGCTCCGGCTCCCGAGGGGCGGATGGTCTCCGGGACGGTCCGGGCCGGTGAGCTGCTGCCGGCGGCGGCACTGGTGGACGCGGACCCGGACGGCCGTCGTCCCGTCGGGGTGGCCCTGGACGAGCCGCTGCCGTCCGGCGTGGGCGTGGGAGACCGCGTGGACGTCTGGGTGGCCATGCCGGCGGAGGGAGGCCGCGGCCATGCGGACCCGGCCCGGCTGGCCGAGGCGCTCGAGATCTCCGAGGTCGCGGCAGAGCAGAACGGCTTCGGCGGCTCGGGCATCACCCGGGTGCAGCTGCTGGCGCCGGAGGAGACCCTGCCGCGCATCGTGGATGCGAAGGTCAAGGACGCGCGGGTCACCCTCGTGCCGGCCCACGGGGTGCGCTGACCGTGCGCATCGCCCTGGCCACCACCGTCCAGCCGGGCCTGGACCACATCGGCCCGCTCGAGCGGCACCAGACGGACATCACGGTCCTCCGTCGGGCCGAGGACCTCGCCGAGCTGCTCGCGATCGCCCGCTCCGGTCTCGTGGACGCGGTCCTCGTGGCCGGGGACACCGAGTCCCTCACCGCCGCCTTCCTGGAGGAGACGGCCCGGCTGCCCCGACCCGTGGGCGTGGCGGCGCTCAGCGAGGTCCGTGCCGAGCGCCGTCGCCTCCGTGGCATGGGGGTGCCCTGCGTGCGCGCCGACGCCGACCCCGAGCAGATCGCGGCCGTCGTCGTGGAGTCCGCGAGCGCCGCCGCGGAGGGCCGCCGGCCGGAGACCTCGCACGGGGAGGACGCCGACCACGCCCGGGATCACGCCGAGGACCTCGACGACCTGCCGATCACCCTGGAGACGCTCGGCGCGGACGAGGTGCCCGGCCTCACGGACCCCTGGCGCGACGCCGACGAGCCCGACGACGCCGGGCCGGACGCCGCCCCCGCCGCGGCCACGCCTGACGACGGCCCCGCCACCGCGGACGAGGGAGCCGACCCCGCACCCTCTCCGGAGGAGGGCGAACCGACCGGACCCGCGCGGGAGTCCCTGGTGACCGTGGTGTGGGGTCCCACCGGCGCTCCGGGACGCACCACCGTCGCCGTGAACCTCGCCGCCGAGCACGCCGTGGCCGGCCGGAACACGCTGCTGGTCGATCTGGACACGTACGGCCCCGCCGTCGGTGTGCACCTGGGGCTGACGGAGGAGTCGGCCGGCGTGGCGCGGGCCGTGCGGCGGGCAGACCACGGCCGACTGGGCGCCGCCGACCTGGCGGCCGCGGGCGTCCGCGTCCGCGTCGCCGGCGCGGACCTGACGGTTCTGACGGGACTCACCCGCGTGGACCGGTGGCCCGAGCTGCGCCCCGCCGCCGTCTCCGCGCTGATCGCGGCCGCCAGGGAACGCTGGGACCGCGTGGTCGTCGACGTCGGGTTCGGTCTCGAACAGGACGAGGAGCTGTCCTTCGACGTGCCTGCCCCACAGCGCAACGGTGCGACCCTGGCGGCGCTCGCCGCGGCCGACGAGGTCATCGCGGTCGGCGGGCCGGACGCCGTCGCGCTGCCCCGCCTGGTCCGCGGGGTCGAGGAGCTGGCGGAGGCGGCCCCGGCGGCACGGTTGCGCGTCGTGGTCAACCGGCTCCGGCCCGCGGCCGCCGGCGTCGCCCCGCGCGGGCAGGTCGAGGCCGTCTGGAACCGCTACGCCTCGCCGGCCACGCCCCTGGAGGCGTTCCTGCCGTGGGACCCGGCCGCCGCGGACCCCGCGCTGCTCGCCGGCCAGGTGCTCGCCGAGGCCGCTCCGAACAGCCCGCTGCGTCGCGCCCTCGCCACGCTGGCCGGTGTCCCTGCCCGCCCCGCCCGCCGCGGACGGCACCGCGCACGGCCCTCGCAGACCATCGCCGCCGTGTCATCCGACGCCGCCCGCGACGCCACGGACACGGGCCGCCCGGCACGTCGCCGTACCCTGATCCCATGGTCAGTTCGCTCGCGCAGGACCCCCTGACGTCGCACCCGGACATCGGAGACGAGGACCGCGCCTGGCTGCAGCGGCTCGTGGGGGACTGGCAGCTCGTGGCAGACCTGGCGCTCGCGGACCTCGTGCTCTGGTGCCCCGTGCCCCGCCGCGACGAGGCCGGAGGGTTCGTCGCGCTCGCCCAGGTCCGGCCCTTCACCGCTCCCACCCTCTTCCACCGTGACATCGTGGGCTCGCGCGCCCGCGCGGACCTGCGGGCCGTCGTCGGGCAGACGTGGCATGGCGGGGAGCGGGCCGAGGGGGCCGGCCCCGTCGAGGCCCCGGGAGGCACGCTGCAGGTGCGTCTGTGGCCGGTGGTCCGCGCCGGGAGGGTCATCGCGGTCGTCTCCGCGCACGCGGACCCGAACGGCCGGCCGGCGCGCTCGGTGATCGAGGAGAACTACAGCCGGACGGCCAGCACCCTGCTGGACATGATGCAGCACGGCCGCTGGCCGGCGCCCGAGGAGCCCTCCGGCCTCTGGGCGGGCGGCACGCCGCGGGTGGGGGACGGCCTCGTCGTGCTCGGGCCGGACTCGGTCGCCGAGTTCACCAGTCCCAACGCGGTCTCCGCCCTGCGTCGGCTGGGCATCGCCTCGACCCTCGAGGGGCACCGGCTCACCGACGTGCTGGCCAGCACCGAGGCCGCCCGCGTTCCCACCGACGAGGGGACGTGGGCCGTGCTCACCGGCCGGCGTGCCGGACGGCGGGAGGTGCAGTCCGGCGGGGCGTCCCTCACGGTGCGCTCCGTCCCCCTGCTCGGTCCGGACGGCTGGCAGGGGGCGCTGCTGCTGCTGCGCGACGTGACCGAGCTGCGCCGCCAGGAGCAGCGTCTGCTCACCAAGGACGCGACCATCCGCGAGATCCACCACCGCGTCAAGAACAACCTGCAGACCGTGGGATCGCTGCTGCGCATGCAGGCGCGGCGCACGTCCTCGCCCGAGGCGGAGCGTGCGCTGCGTCAGGCGATGCAGCGGGTGGACACGATCGCCCTCGTCCACCAGACGCTGAGCGAGGAGATCGAGGACCAGGTCCCCGTGGACGGTCTGCTGCAGCGGCAGTTCCGCCTGGCCGTCGAGGTGGCCGGGGACGGGCGGCCGCTGCAGGTCGCGGTCACGGGCGAGTTCGGTGAACTGCCCTCCCACGTGACCACGCCGCTGGCGCTGGTGCTCAATGAGCTGGCGGCCAACGCCGTCGAGCACGGCACGGCGCCGGGCGGTGGCTGCGTGGGCCTGCACGCCGACCGCGAGTCGACCCCCGCAGGAACGGTGCTGGTCGTGTCCGTGACGGACGGCGGCCCCGCCGCCCCCGACGGATGGGTGCCGGGGGAGTCTCCCCGCGCGGGCGAGGGATCGGGGCTCGGCCTGCGCATCGTGCACTCGCTCGTGGAGGGGGACCTGCGCGGCACCCTGCGCTGGGAGCGGTCCGACGACGGCGGCACGCGCGTCGTGCTGCGCCTGCCCCTGACGTGAGCCCGGCCGGGCATGACGACGGCCCCGTCGACGAGGTCGACGGGGCCGGTGGTCCGGGTGGGTCAGGAGGCGCGGCGGGCACGCGCCGCGCGGCGCTTCATGGCGCGCCGCTCATCCTCGCTCATGCCGCCCCAGACGCCCGAGTCCTGGCCGGACTCCATGGCCCACTTCAGGCACGTGTCCACGACCTCACACGAGCGGCACACCGCCTTGGCCTCCTCGATCTGCAGGAGGGCGGGGCCGGTGTTGCCCACGGGGAAGAACAGCTCCGGGTCCTTGTCCAGGCACGCTGCTTTACTGCGCCAATCCATCGGTCCGCTCACTTTCTGTCGGAAGAGCCGGAGCCCGCGGGCGCCGGTGGTCACGGCCTCCGCCGGCGGCGGGCGCGTGGGCCTGCGCGGACGACACGCGGCACGACCGATACGGAGGGCGACCCTGGTCATTGCAACGGGGACCGCTTTCGTACGAACGCGGCCCCCGGAAATCTTTCGCGTGCCATCCTCGCACGGCCCTCACGAGTGAACAAGAGGTGAATGAGGTGCATCACCGCACCTCCCAGTGAGTCCTTGGTCACACCTGTGCCCGGGGCGGCGCGTCGCCGCGGACCTGGCCCGCGCACCGCCCGGCGTACGGTGGGGGACACGTCCGTCCCCGCAGCCGTCCCGCAGGAGAGGCCCCATGGCACAGTCCCGCCGCCCCGACCCGGCCGGGGCCTGCCGGTGGCCGTCCTCGTGGTCGCCGCGGCGCTCCTGGCCGAGGCGGGCGCGCTCCTCTGGCTCGCCGTGGACGCGGTGGTGCATGCGGCGGACGGGGTGCTCCCGGCCGGCGCCCGCGTGATGCTGGTCGTCATCTACGCGCTGCTCACCCTGTGGATCCTCGCGACCGCCGTCGCCCTGCTGCGCGGTCGGGCGTGGAGCCGCGGCGCCGCCGTCGCGATCCAGCTCTTCGGTGTGCTCCTGTCCTCGTGGCTCTTCAGCGTGGACGCCGCCGCTCTGGGTGGGCCGCTGCTCGCGGTCTCCGGCGTCGCGCTGCTCACCCTCTTCACGACGCCGGTCACCCGGCATCTCACCCCCGCCCCGGAGGCCTCGACGGACGCCTGAGCCCCGCCCCAACGACGACGGCGCGCCCCCGGTCGGGGGCGCGCCGTCGTCGTCATCGGGGGGCGTGGTCAGTTCACCGGGCCGGTGAACTTCTCGCCGGGGCCCTTGCCCGGGGCGTCCGGGAACGGGGAGGCCTCACGGAACGCCAGCTGCAGCGAGCGCAGGCCGTCGCGCAGCGGGCCGGCGTGCTGGCTGCCGATCTCGGGGGCCGCGGCCGTGACCAGCCCGGCGAGGGCCGTGATGAGCTTGCGGGCCTCGTCGAGATCGATGAGCTCGCGGGCGTCGGGGGAGTCGGCCAGGCCGCACTTGACGGCGGCGGCGGTCATCAGGTGCACGGCGGTGGTCGTGATGACCTCGACGGCGGGGACCTCGTGGATGTCGCGGATCTCGGCGGGGGCGTCCATGGGGGTGGCGTCCTGGGCCTGACGTTCGTCTGTCATGGTGGTAAGCTTCCCATAGACCACTCGTGGTCCGCGCACGTCCTCGTCATCCGGTGACCCCGGAGCAGGCGTGCACGGGCCAGGAGCAGCAAAGTGGAGGCCTCTCTCCCACCCGCGTCAGCAGGATGTCCGGTTCGCCCCGGGCCGAGTTGCCGGGTCGCCGGTCGGGACCGCCGCGTCGTGGCGCGCACCCCGCACCGAGGGTCCCGTCCGACGGGACCGTGTCGAGGCCTCCGTCTGCGTCCGCGCAGGGGAGGCCTTCCTCGTTTCCGAGGGTCCCTCCGGTGGGCGCGGGAT
Organism: Micrococcus sp. KRD026; assembly: GCF_017168445.1. Lineage (NCBI taxonomy): Bacteria > Bacillati > Actinomycetota > Actinomycetes > Micrococcales > Micrococcaceae > Micrococcus > Micrococcus sp. KRD026. Next base: position 7,533 of record NZ_JABFBA010000017.1, read on the forward strand.
CACCCGTCGTCTCGCACAGAGGAGTACCACCATCAGCGATCCCCGCATCAACGAGCGTATCCGCGTTCCGGAAGTCCGCCTGGTCGGCCCGAACGGCGAACAGGTCGGCATCGTCCGCGTCGAGGACGCCCTCCGGCTCGCCGCCGAGGCGGACCTGGATCTCGTGGAGGTGGCCCCCACGGCCAAGCCTCCGGTGTGCAAGCTGATGGATTTCGGCAAGTACAAGTACGAGGCCGCGGTGAAGGCCCGTGAGTCGCGCAAGAACCAGGTGAACACGGTCCTCAAGGAGGTCCGCTTCCGCCTGAAGATCGACAAGCACGACTACGAGACCAAGACCGGCCACGCCAAGAAGTTCCTGAGCCAGGGCGACAAGGTCAAGGCCATCATCCAGTTCCGCGGCCGTGAGCAGCAGCGTCCCGAGCTCGGCATCAAGCTGCTGCAGCAGTTCGCCGAGGACGTCGCCGAGCTGGGCACCGTCGAATCGCAGCCGCGCCAGGACGGCCGCAACATGGTGATGGTGGTCGGCCCGCTGCGCACCAAGGCCGATGCGCGCGCGGACCAGCGCAAGAACTCGGCCGAGAGCCACCGCGAGCGTCAGGGTGGCGGTTCGCGTCGCGACCAGGCCGCCCGCGAGGCCAAGGAGCGCGCCGCGCAGAAGGCGGCGTCCGACTCCGCCCCGGTGCGGAATTCGGTCGGGGACGCGTTCCCCGAGCAGCTGAAGGCCATGGCCGCCCGGACGCAGGAGAATGCCTCCGCGGCCCCGGCCGAGACGACGCAGGCACCGAAGACCCCGGCCCCGGCGGCTCCCCGCCCGGCCACGAAGCCGGCCTCCAGCGCCACGCCCGCATCGTCCCCGAAGCCGGCCGCGACGCCGAAGCCGCAGTCCTCGGCTGCGCCGGCTGCCACGCCGAAGCCGCGGTCCGCCGCCAAGCCGGCCGCGCCGTCGTCGGCTCCGAAACCGGCGGCCAAGCCGATGCCGGCCCCGCCCAAGCC
>NZ_JABFBA010000018.1:0-22083 GCF_017168445.1 Micrococcus sp. KRD026
CCCTGAGGCTTTCAGCTGCTCGACCAGGTCCTGGCCCGAGGGCTCGCCTGGGTTCTTCTCGTCGATCATGGTCATGATTCTTACCGTTCCTCTCGGTACGGCTTACACAGACCATCTGACACGCCCTGCCAAGAACCTCATGCCCCACAACATCTAGCCGGTCGACGAAGCGGCGAGTGTTCTCCGAAGCACTCGAAAAGAACACCAGATCAGGAGACTGGGCGGCGGCAAGTTCGCGCACAGAGGGCGCTTCGCGCCGGGACTCGGGTAGGGCTGGCATGGCGATCCTCCTCGCTCTCCGGTTGCGACGCACCCCGCCAGCAACCACTACATGTTGTGCCTCACCAGTGCTTGGAGCAACGTATTTAGTAATAACATCAATGTAGTTCACAGGTTTACGACACGCAACCATTTGAAACTACGGCATACCGAACACTACCCTGTGGGCTATGAGACGAACGCACACCGATCAGCGCAGTGAGGGTGCATGGCTGGAGGCCATCACCTTGTTTCAGTCCGTGGGAGATGCCGACCATGACGCTGCCGGTCGCCTGCTGCGAACGTCTTCCGACCCCGAAGCGGTGACGCTGAACCTCCTGCGCATGCTCGGCGTGTACCTGCGCGGAGAAACATCCGACAAGCTCGACCACTTCATCACCGCATCCCATCGCGCTGGCCCGCCCCCAACACCTCGCCCTCCGCTTCCACCACTCACATGAACGCCACCCGCTTAACTAAGGAAATATCCATGCCACGTAACTCCCGCTTCCTTCCCCGCCGTGCCCTGCCGCTTCTGGCAGCATCCGTGCTCGCGCTCTCTCTTGCTGGCTGCGCGACATCCAGCGAGAACGATGCAGGAGCGGACGACGAGCGTCCCGTGGTGCTGACGACATTCACCGTTCTCGCGGACATCGCAGAGAACGTCGCGGGGGACCACCTGCGGGTGGAGTCGATCACAAAGGTGGGGACGGAGATCCACGGCTACGAGCCCACCCCGGGAGATATTCGAAGAGCGTCGGAGGCGGAGCTCATCCTCGACAACGGAATGAACCTCGAAGCATGGTTCGGTCAGTTCGTCGAGGGACTGGATGTGCCTCACGTGGTCGTCAGTGACGGCGTCGAGACGATCGACATCACCGAGGACGCCTACGCGGGCATGCCGAACCCGCACGCCTGGATGAGCCCGGTGAACGTGCAGATCTACGTCGACAACATGGTCGACGCTTTCAGTGACCTCGACCCCGAGAACGCAGCCGAGTACGAGGTCAACGGCGAGGCGTACAAGGCCGAGCTGCAGGCAGTGCAGGACGAGCTAGTCGACGAGCTGTCGGTCCTGCCCGAGAACCAACGGGCACTGGTCACCTGCGAAGGCGCGTTCTCGTACCTCGCACGGGATGCCGGACTGACGGAGAAGTACATCTGGGCGGTCAACGCCGAGCAGCAGGCCACGCCTCAGCAGATCACCTCTGCCATCGAGTTCGTGCGCGACAACGATGTACCCGCGGTGTTCTGCGAGTCCACCGTGTCCGATGCCCCGATGCAGCAGGTCGTCGAAGCGACCGATGCCGCCTTTGGCGGTGTGCTGTATGTCGATTCCCTCTCCGAAGCGGACGGCCCGGTCCCCACCTACCTGGAGCTGATCCGTCACGATGCGACCACCATCATCGATGCCCTGACGGCAGGTAACTGATGGAGACAGCGATCTCCGTGCGCGACGTCACCGTGCACTACGGTGAGGTCCTCGCCCTCGACCACGCCACCCTCGACATTCAATCCGGACGTGTATGCGGGCTTGTGGGCATGAACGGATCCGGGAAGTCCACCCTGTTCAAGACCATCATGGGGCTGCTGCGCCCCGACTCCGGAACCGTACGCGTGAACGGTGAGAACCCGACGAAAGCACGCAAGGCCAGGACCGTTGGCTACGTGCCCCAGAGCGAAGACGTCGACTGGGCGTTTCCCCTGTCGGTGCGCGACGTAGTCATGACTGGACGCTACGGGCACATGAGATTCACCCGCCACGCGAGAAAAGTCGACCATGACGCCGTCGACCACGCGCTCGAACGGGTCGAACTGACCGAATACGCCGACCGGCAGATCGGGCAGCTCTCCGGGGGGCAGAAGAAGCGCGCGTTCGTCGCTCGGGGCATCGCTCAGGGCGCGACGATCCTGTTGTTGGATGAGCCATTCGCGGGCGTTGACAAACGCTCCGAGGCCACGATCACCCGGCTCTTACGAGAGCTCGCCGACGACGGGGCCACGATCCTCGTCTCCACCCACGATCTCCACGCATTGCCCGACCTGGCCGACGAAGCCGTGCTTCTGATGCGGCGCGTGCTCATGCACGGCGACCCCAGCGAGGTACTTCAACCCGACAACCTCGCCCTGGCCTTCGGCCTGGACGTCCTGAACCGAGGCGACAACTGATGAACCTGATCGAGTTCTTCCTCGAACCCCTCAGCTACGACTTCATGGTCCGCGCCCTCGCGACCACCCTGATCGCCTCGATCGTGTGCGCGGTGCTCTCGTGCTGGCTCGTCCTGATCGGCTGGTCACTCATGGGCGACGCCGTCTCCCATGCCGTCCTCCCCGGAGTGGTCCTCGCCTACATCGTCGGGGCGCCGTTCGCCCTCGGAGCGGTCGTCTTCGGATTCCTCGCTGTCGCCCTCATCGGTGCGGTGAGAGACACCAGCAGAGTGAAAGAAGATGCCGCAATCGGAATCGTGTTCACGACACTGTTCGCTCTGGGGCTCGTGCTGATCTCCGTCACGCCGTCGCAAACCGACCTGAACCACATCATCTTCGGCAACCTGCTCGGCGTGTCCTGGGCCGACCTCATTCAGGTGATCATCCTCGGCGCGATCACCTTCACGATCCTCGTCACCAAGCGCCGCGACTTTACCCTCTACGCCTTCGACCCCACCCACGCCCACGCAATCGGTCTGAACCCGAAGATCCTCGGCGCGGCTCTCCTCGGCCTCCTCGCCCTCACCGCCGTCGTCGCCCTCCAGGCCGTGGGCGTCATCCTGGTCGTGGCGATGCTCATCATCCCGGGAGCGACCGCATACCTGCTCACGGACAGGTTCGGGCGCATGCTCCTTATCGCTCCCGCCATCTCCGCAGCCTGCGCTGTCATCGGCCTGTACTTGAGCTACTACCTCGACACCGCTTCCGGCGGCATGGTCGTCCTCGCGCAGGGAGCCGTGTTCGCGCTTGTCTACCTCTTCAGCCCCCGGCACGGGCTCATCGGGACCCGGATCATGAACACACGCCGCAGACGCGCACTCGCTTCCGCGCAGTAGAAGGCATCCCGCATGCGCGGCAAGAGCGACCGGTCAGGGACCAGAGCACGGTATCTCCGTGCGATCTGGTCCCTGACCGAGACCAGTGACGCTCCGGTCACAGCCACAGGTCTTTCCCGTGTGCTGAGGTTCGTGCCGGGGAGCGTGTCCGAACAGGTAAAGCGACTCGTCGGTGACGGTCTCGTCGACCACGAACGGTACAAGAGCATCTTCCTTACTCCAGCGGGACACCTCGAAACGATGCGAGCAGTGCGGGTGAACCGGATGCTTCGGTGCTTCCTCCACGATGTCCTCAGTCTGCCCTGGAGTGAACTCGCCACGAACGCCGACGCATTGGAAGCCAGCAGCTCACCCCGCTTCCTCCAGCGAATCGAAGCTGCCCTCGACCAGCCCACCCACGACCCCTACGGGCACCCCATCCCCACCGCAGACGGTCGCATCGAAGCCCATCAAGATACCCCTCTGTGGGAACTCGCACGCCGTCGATGGGTTCCCGTGAGGATCACACGCGTCGCCGATGCACCAGTCGAAACACTGGCGTTCCTCGACGAGCGACGCCTTAGCCCCGGCACACGCCTACACATCCGGGCAAGCACAGCGGAAGTCGACATTATCGAAGCCCGCACAGCGCAATGGCACGGCACGTTACTCCCTGCCGGAGCAGCCGTTCTCCATGCGTCACTCCACAACGAAGCTGCGCGGTGACAGCGTCAACTGGCCGCGACAGACACGTAGAGTGCATCTGTCGCCGAACGGCCCAGTGCTACCGAGGCGTCCGATCCCGCAACTCGCGCGTCCAATGCGTCCGAGAACGGCGCCCCTTCGTCGATCTCCAGTGTTGATCCGATGACGAAACCATGCTCTTCGAAGAACTGCAGGAGCGCTGGGTCCGAGTCCGAAATGCGCTCGACGACCACTCGGTGCCCCGCCCCGACTCCGGTCAGCTGCGTCGCGTCCGGGATGTGCACTGTCCCGTCAGCAGATGGGATCGGGTCGCCGTGAGGGTCCCGGGTGGGGAACTTCAAGAACTCGTCGATCCGGTCGATCATGAAATCTGACACCGCATGCTCGAGGTGCTCAGCCTCGTCATGCACCTGATCCCACGAGTAGCCCAAGACGCTGACGAGGAATGACTCGATCAGTCGGTGCCGACGGACCATCGCCAGCGCGTAGGAGCGTCCCGTCTCCGTCAGCTCCACCGAGCCGTAAGGAGCATGCTCGACAAGACCCTGCGTCGACAGCTTACGTACAGCATCCGAGACCGAAGAGAGCTTCAACCCTGTTCGCTCCGCGATCAGTGTCGGGGTCACCGGCACCGACGACCACTCCGTCAGACCCCACACAGCCTTCAAATAGTTCTGGGTACTCGCGGACAACTCAGAGACGGACATGAGTTCAGAATATCCCCGAACTCACAACTACGGCGTGGCGCCATTCAATAGTACGGCATCGAGACGGCAAAGATCGTTCGTCGCCAGAAGCTCCCCGACCACGGCTCGGCTAACGGTCCAACCGTGACTGAACCAGTGGAACGTACGACGCATCCTTCTCGATGCACAGCACGCGATAGCCATCGCTGACCGCTGCTTCCACCGTCGTCCCCGATCCAGCGAATGGCTCCAGCACCACTCCGTACGGCGGGGTCACTAGGGCGTGTCTGACAATGAGTCCAGGGGTCGGCTGACACCCTGAAAGGCATGTCCTGGTTCCAAATCCTCTCCGATGCTCAGTGGGCGCTGATCGCCCCGATGCTCCCAGCCCGCACGGGCCGACAGGGCCGACCCTTCGCCGATGCCCGCACGATGGTCGAGGCCATCATCTACCGGTACAGGTGCTTCGATTCCGTGGCGTGGTCTGCCCGAGGTCTACGGGCCCTGGCAGAGAAGTGTGGACCTGGCATCGGCGCATGGCTGAAGAGGGCACCTGGGACACGGTGTTGGCGACCCTCACGGCGGCTGCTGACGCTGAAGGCCTTATCGACTGGTCGGTGGCGGTGGACTCCACGATCGCCCGGGCACATCAGCACGCGACGAACACCACGCGCCTCACAGGGGGCTGGATCGAACTACAAGAATCTGCGTGAAGAGCCCGCCGATCACGGTATCGGGCGCTCACGGGGCGGGTTGAGCACGAAGATCCACCAGCTCGTCGACGGTGCAGGGCTGCCACTGGTCAGCCTGATCACCCCTGGCCAAGCAGGGGACTCGCCCATGTTGCTGCCGCTGCTGGAACAGCTGCGTGTGACCCGGCCGGCAGGTCGGCCCCGAACCCGCCCGGACGCAGTCTTAGGGCGTGTTGCTAAAGGGTTTCAAGCTTTGGGTGCGCCAGTCTTGAGGGGTGTCGCGTGATGTCATCTCGGACGAGGTCTGGGCCGTGATCGGCCCGCTGTTCCCTGCCCCGAAGTCCACGGGTCCCTTCGTGGTGCATCAGCCCACGCGCAGGTGCCGGGGGCGCTGGTGGGCTGCCTGCGGGACGTGGGTGGCGGAGGGGTGCAGGCGCAGGCCGGAGTCCACCACGGCCACCTTCGCCTGGGGGTAGATCAGCTTCACGGGCTCGAGGTTCTTCAAGAAGGCGGCCTTGAACTGGCGCGGCTGGGCGTACTGGGCGCCGAACTGGGTCTCCAGCTGGCGCCAGGAGACGGTGGTGGTGCGCTGGAGCGTGGACATCCGGTAGGAGAGCCAGACGTAGAGGTCCATGCGCATGGGGGAGCCGCCCAGGGCTGCCAGGGCGGAGGAGAGGACCGGGACGGGGGAGCGCATGACCTCCTCGAAGTAGGGCTCGCTGAGCTCGATGCGCGCATGGTCGGCCCCACGCTGGTACGTGAGCTCGTAGCGGTGGGCCACGTGCATGTTCTGGCCGCTGAGGGTGCGCCGGCCGGGCGTCTCGCGGCTGGTCTCGATGATGATCGAGGTCGTGCTGAGCCGGTGGAGCTGGTCCATCACACGGCGCTGATTCGCCCCGGAGGGGTAGGTGCCGACGCTGGAGAGGAACGCGCGCAGGGAGGGGCCGGGGTCCAGGTGGCGGGAGCGGGTGCGCACGGCCTCGGTGGACATCCAGGTGAGCAGGGAGCGGGCCAGGACGCCGAAGGGGAAGCCCGCCGGGCCGGGGGAGAGCGTCAGGGTGGTGTCTCCGTTGCGTCGGCTCCAGTGGGGGACCGTGGCTCCGGGGTCGCGGTAGGGCAGGCTCAGCTGGGCCCAGATGCGGGTGGAGAAGGCGACCTCGCCGGGGTTCTGCTCGATCTCCTCGCTGAGCTCGAGCAGCCGCAGGCGCCTGGGCGAGAGGGCCGGGCGCGTGGCCGCGTCGATGGAGGTGATGTCCGGCGTGTGGTTCATGGCTGAGGTGACCTTTCGGACCCGATGACGGGTGGGCGTGGAGGGGACGGAGCGGGTGTGGAGAACTGCGGTCGCCGGGGAGTTATCCACGTGCATCTTGTGACGGGGGCTCATAGTCGGCGGAGTGGACGCAGATTGGGGGCGAAATCGGCGGGATCAAGCCGATCGCGTGTGTGCATCTTGTGACGGTGCGCCGGTCGGGCCGGAGGTTATCCACGTGCATCTTGTGACGGCCAGTGTGTGCATCTTGTGACAGTCACCCCGTCAGAATCGGCATGATTGCACCGATTCTGGAGGGTCCCCATGTAGTAAAACCACATGTATTCCTCCTGTAGTGGGGGGAGGTTTCGCTGTGCATCCGTGGATAGCCGTTCGGTGAGGTGGTCGCGGTCTGGGGTTCAGGCGGCCGGGGCCTGCTCCATGAGGGCCGCGTAGTCGGGAGCCAGCTCGCTGCGCTCCAGGGCGTAGTCCTTCACGGCCTGGGTCAGGCGAGTGCGCAGGACGTTGATGCGCTTGCACAGGCCGCGGCCGCTGTAGCCGTACTCGTCGCTCAGGGCTGCGCGCTCGGCCTCGTCGGCCAGCTGGTAGCGCAGGAAGACCGCGGCATCGCGGCTGGAGAAGACGGCGTTGTCTCGAGCCCAGGCGATCAGGGCGCACAGGTCCCGGGTGGCACGGCCGTTGTCGGCGGCCTCATCGTCGGCCGGCTCCTCGGCCAGCTGCGGCAGCCAGGAGGGCAGGGCCTCGACGTCGGACTGGCCGTCGTAGAGCTTGCGCTCGAGCAGGGAGTCCTTGAGCACGTCCATGGCGAGGTTGCCGATGCACGAGCCGGCCCGGTGCAGGGAGGGCCTGCGGATCCACTTCCACGCTGCGGCGATGACGGCGGCGGAGACCTCCTCGCGGGCGGAGTGGTCTCCGTGCATGGCGGCCATGCGCATGCGGGTGTGACGGCCGGCGATCAGGGTGAAGCGAGGCAGCATCAGCTGGAGGACGGCGCGGGCGCAGTCCTCGTCGCCGACCGCGGCCTGCTCGAGCAGGCCGCGCATGATCTGCTCACGGACCTCCACGGTGCTGCGGGCCACCGTCTGGACGAGCTCGATGCCGGTCTGAGCGCCGTGAGGCCAGGGGTGGGAGGTCTCGGCGTAGCGCACGGCCCACTCGGCGTTCAGGCGGTCGATCACGGTCGGGGCGTAGGTGGTGGTGCTCATCGGACTCGGTCCCTCCATCAGTGGTGTCCGGGCGTCCCGGACGGGTCACTGACCAGCCAAACGAGCAGGTCGGGAAACGAATCTGGATCTGGATCTGGATCTGCCGATCGTCTGGATTTCCAGAACCTGGACCGCAGGAGATCGGCGGAATCATGCGGATGTGGGGGAGGGGCGGAGAAAAAGTTCCCGCAAGGAAGGGACATCGGTTCCCGCGGGCGGCCTTTAGTCCGGTGAGAGATCGCCCGTCCAAGGAGCCCCCGTGATGTCCGAGCAGACCCCCGAGATCGTGACCGATGAGCAGCTGGCCAGCTTCGTGCGTGAGGCCCAGACCATGCGGGAGGCCGAGGCCGTCCTGGAGGCGGGTCTGGCGGACCTGTGTGCGCGGCCGTTCGACCAGGCCAGCCAGGAGGAGATGCGTCGCCTCCTGGACTCCGACCAGCTGCGCGAGGCCACCCTCATCGCCCGGCGGATGGGAGGGCAGGATCGGTGAAGCTGCTCTCTCGCAAGAAGAAGACCGAGCCCGCCGCGGAGGCGCCGGAGCAGAACAGCCCGACGCCGGCCAAGTCCAAGGTGAACAGCCTGGCCTCCCGGGTCCTGCTCTACGGGTTCTACGGGGCGATGGTGCTGTGCCTGGGCCTGTCCGGCCTGGCCGTGGTGCTGGCCGCTTCGACGGCATCCCAGCCGGCGCCGACGGTGGAGGTGCCCGACACGTCCACAGCCGAGGGCGTGGCGACGTCCTACGTTTCGGCGTGGCTGCGTGCCACCCGCGATGACCAGAGCCTGCTGGAGCCCTACATCGGTGGCACGAAGATCCCCCAGCTGCCCGTGGAGCCGCTGGGCGTGCGCGACGTCGCCGTGGCCGGCGTCCAGCGCGGCCAGGACCCGAGCATCACCTCCGTGACCGTCGCCGCCCATGTGGAGCAGCGCTCCGGGGCGCCGAGCGCTCCGCAGGGAGCGGAGGCGACCAAGAGCCTGTCCCTGCTGGAGCAGGCGACCGCCTCGCCGACGTCCTCTGCCTCGCCGTCGCCGTCCCCGTCCGCGGCCAGTCCGTCTCCGGCGGCTGGGGTCACCGCCAAGCCGGTCCCCTACACGCTGCGGTACTACCAAGTGGCCGTTCACGAGCAGGCCCCCGGCCAGTTGCAGGTCATCGGCTACCCCACCCCGGTGCCGGGGCCGGCTCACGGAGACCCCGTCACCCTGAACTACTCCCAGCGGGTCGGCCCGGACACCGACCTGGGAAAGATGCTCGACGGCTTCCTCCAGGCCTACGGCGCCGGCCGCTCGGATGTCTCCCGCTTCCTGGCCCCCGGTTACAAGCTCGCCGCCATCGACCCCGCCCCCTACACCCGCCTGTTCATCCAGGAGATCCGCGCCGATCAGGTCCTGGAATCCGTCCAGCCTGGCACCCCGGTGCGCGCCCTGATCCAGGCGGAGGCAGAGCTGCCCGATGAGCGCAACTCGCGTATGGGCGTGACGGTGCCGGTCACCGTGACCTTCCGCGACGGCCGATGGGAGGTGACCTCCCTCGACCCGGCCCCCCTGATCGACACCTCAGCCCCTCAGTCCACCCCGACCCACTGACCCCTCATCTCTGAAAGGGAGACCTCGTGAACGTCTTCACCCCGTACCTCCACTCTTCCCTCACGCTCGGCGCCAACTTCTTCACCTCGATCAACAACCTGATCTCCCAGGCCCAGGGCGTGCTCAACGCGCTGATCATCTTCCTGGGCGTGGTGATCTTCCTGATCGGCTCGGCCCGCGGCAAGTGGACCCTGCCGGCGATCCTGCTCTCCGCTCTGGCCGGCGGCCTGTTCATCTGGGGCGGCGTGGCCGGCGTCCAGTGGGCCGCGGACTCCGCCGGCACGACCATCAAGTGATCGGCCAGGAGTAAGCCATGACCGAGACCGGACGGTTCTACAGCAGCATCCGCCGCATCCCCACCACGCTCTACCGGCTGCCCGACGGCACCCGGGTGCCCGGGGGCCCCTACACGCTCGTGCAGGGCGTGGGCGGGGCGATCACGGTGGCGCTGCTGTGGGCCGTCCGGGGGTCCTGGACCACCGGCTTCGACCTGCTCGACTTCGCCGGCGCCCTGGCCGCCGGTTTGGCGGTCACCTGGCTGCTGCGCTTCGCCCCGGACAACCTCCACGAGCTGGGCCTGGTCATCACCGGAGCCTTCCTGGCCTGGTCCAAGCCGCCCCACGGGCACTACCGCGGCGAGACGTTCGCCCCCAAGAAGGCTCCCGCAGGGATGCCCGAGAAGCCCTCCACCCCTACCGCTCCCGCCCGCGCGATGGCCACCGACGAACCGCAGGGCGAGCCCGCGCCGACGTACCGGCCGATGGGCACCTCCTCCGTGGCCCGGCTCCTCCAGCAGAGCACGACCGAGAACAAGGACACCCAGCGATGAAGAACTCCCTCCTGTACCTGCGCGAGAACCTCATGTGGACCTCCACGGGCACGGTGTGGGCGATGTGGCGCGTGCACGGGCTGCCCTACGGCTTCGGCAAGGGCGAGCACAAAGAGCGGGCCATGCTCGCCCACCAGGCCCTCTTCCAGGGCCTGCGCGGGGAGGCCATGCTCATGGGCCTGTGCGCCGAGCTCGACCCCGCCGCCGTCGTCGAGCGCATGCTCGACGGTGTCGACCTGGAGCAGTGCCCCAACTACCTCGAGGAGGTCGAGCTCTCTTTGGACGAGCTCGAGACGATCCCCGTGGGCGAGCGAGCCTACTGGCTGGCCGTGCCGCTGCCGTCCAAGTCGATCACCGACCGCCTCCAGACCCTGATCCGCTCCGTCGACGGCAAGCTGCGCGAGCAGCTGGCCCTGCCCACCTGGCGACCCACGGAGGCGGAGATCCAGGCTCTGGGGCGCACGGCCGAGCACATCGGCCGGGCCATCCCCGCCGCCTTCAAGGCCATCCCCTCCTCTCCGGCCGAGGTCGCCTGGATCTACGCGCACTCCCAGAGCCGGGGCCTGGGATCGGATCCCACCGCGCCCGCTGGCGGAGAGGACGTGCAGGCGTTCACCTCCGGGGCGAGCATTCCCGAGCCGCTCGTGGACGAGGGCGGCCAGTCCGACGTCAGCGCCAAGGAACGGCTGAACCCCTTCGGCCGCCGGTACGTGAAGATCGCCTCCGAGACCACCGCAGGACAGGCCTCGTACCAGGTGGTGATGGCCCTGACCGCCGGCCCCCGCGAGGGCTTCACCTTCCCCGACGACGAGTACGTCTCCTACATCGACTCCCTCAGCGTCAACGCGGACTGGATCATGCGCATGAACGTGCTGCCGGCCAAGCGCGCCGCCGCCCGGAACAAGCGTGCCGAGGAGAAGCTCAACGAGGAGTACAACCAGCAGGAGGGCGACTCCCACGCGATCACCGGCGGATCCACCCGCCTGGACGCGATCGCCGAGGACCTCAAGGCCTACCACGCCGCACTGAACTCCTCAGAGGCCGAGGTCTCCGTCGACGTCGCGGTGATGTTCATCGTCGGCGCCGAGACCCCCGAACAGGCCCAGGACCAGGCCCAGATGATCCAGGCGGCCTACTCGGCGCGCGACTTCAAGGTGATCACGCCCCTGGGCTACCAGGAGTCGCTGTGGTGGGCGTGCCTGCCAGGTACGCCGGCCTCCTCCGTGGTGAAGAAGCTCGAGCTGCTGGTCACCGGCCGGCACCTGGCCTTCGGCGTGCCCCTGGTGACCGACGCGCTGGGCACCCGCACCGGATTCCGGCTGGGCACGAACATCTCCTCCTCGCGCCGCAGCCCGGTGTTCATGAACATCGGCGGCCTCATGGAGGCCGACATGTCCGGCTCGTTCGCCGTCACCGGCGAGAACGGCTCCGGCAAGTCCACCCTGCTGAAGATCGTGGCCGGCAACGTCTTCGACCGCGGCGGCCAGATCGTGGCCATCGACCGCTCCGACAACACCGAGTGGGCGGCCCTGGGTCGACTGCTCACCGAACGCGAAGGCTCCCAGCCCACCGTCGTCGAGCTCGGCGACACCCGCTGGTCGATCGACCCCCTGCGCCTGTTCCCGGGCAAGGTCGCCGCGCGCGTGACCCGCTCCCTGGTCTCCGTGCTGCTGGGCTTCGGCTCGAACTCCGCCGAGGGCCGGCTGCTCGGCCAGCTGCTGCACCCCGACTACGCGCAGGAGCACCAGATCACCTCCATGGGGTCCCTGGTAGCCCACCTGCTCTCCGGCCAGGGCTTGGCGGGGGAGGAGCCGGAACAGACCCGCGCGATCGCGTTCGGCCTCCAGAACGTGCAGTCCACCGAGTTCGGGCCCCTGCTCTTCGACGAGTCCCTGCCGACCCTGGACCTGTCCTCGCGCTTCCTCACCTTCTGCACCCGCGGCGTGGAGCTGCCCCGACGCCACGAGCTGGAGTCCGCCGCGCTGAAGGCGGAGCTGCCGGTGGAGAAGGTCATCGGCCGCGCCCTCTATGCCCTGATCGTGGCCATCAGCCGCGTCGTGCTCTACGCCGACGACTCCATCGAGTCGCTGATGATCGTCGACGAGGCCCACCACGCCACCGGCTCCCCGGAGACCGAGCTGGAGCTGTCCAACGTGGTCCGCTACGGCCGCAAGCACAAGGCCGCCGTGGCGTTGGGCTCGCATGACGCGTCAACGGACTTCGGATCCCAGCAGCTCCAGGCGCTGATCCCCGTGCGCATCGTCTGCCGTTCCCGCGACTCCAAGATGGCCCAGCGCAACCTCGACTGGATGGCCGACATGGGGCAGGACGAGTGGGTCGAGCTGGTCACCTCCGGGCTCTCCCCCCTGGACGACAACGAGGAGGTGGCCCCCGAGCGCCGCGGTGAGGCGCTGATGCGTGACGCCTACGGAAACGTCGCCAAGATCAAGGTGCTTCCTCCGCTCTCGCCGGCCCGCTTCAAGGCCGTGATGAGCTCCCCGCCCAAGCGCGGAGCCTCCACCGAGACCGCCAAGGAGCTGGTGCACGCATGAGCGCACGCGGATGGATGCGACGAGCTGGCGTCAGCGCCGCCGTGCTGCTGACCATGCTCTGGGCCGCCCCGGCCGCCTCTGCGGCCCCGGCAGCCCCGGCGCAGTCGGGGGTGATGGGCCTGGAGGAGTGGTCCCAGCAGGTCACCGACTCCTCCGGTGTGCCCATCTCCAAGTACGAGGCACTGCCCCTGGACCACGGCGCCGGCGGCATTGACATCAACCCCGCCCGCGACGCGCTGGTCTCCGTGCTCGACCTCTTCTGGGGCCTGCACTACATGTGCGTGACCACGTGCATGTGGCTGCTGCACACCCTGCTCAGCTTCCAGTGGGTCTCCTGGTTCTCCGGCCCGATGGAGGTCCTCGGCCAGAACTTCGGGCAGCTGGTCGCGCAGATCCACTGGATCCCGCTGGCGGCAATGATCTCCGGCACGACCATCGGCCTGCTGTTCTTCATGCGCAAGCGCGGCGCGGCCTGGGGGGAGATGTTCGTCTCCGTGATGATGGTCGTGGTCGCCACGAACATCGCGCTGAACCCGGTCGCCTACATCACCGGCCCGGACGGCGTCCTCCAGACCTCCCAGCAGACCGCGGCGCAGATCGCCGTGGAGGCCACCGGCGGCAAGGGCGCGATGGACGGCGGCGCGGACGCCTCCTCGGCCCTGGGCCAGTCCGTGATGGCCGACCTGACGGACGCGATGCTGCGCGGCCCCTCCCAGGCCGTCGCCTTCGGCCAGTTGCTCGAGGGCGGCTGCGCCAGCACCTTCACCGAGACGATGAAGGCCGCGGACCCCATGGACGTGAAGTCCAAGTCCGTGATGGACCCGGTCAAGGGGTGCAGCGAGTCGGCCAAGAGCTGGTCCGAGTCGACCTCCTTCATCAAGGTCGCCCCCATGCTCATGACCAACCTGGGCTCGGCAGCCTTCGCCGTGCTCGTGGCCACCATGGCGGTGGTGCTGTTCCTGGCCGTGCTCACCGCCCTGTTCTACGGGGTCTACCAGGTGCTGGCCGTGATGATCTCGATCGTGCCGGGTACCTCCCGCAAGGAGTTCTTCGGCGCGTTCGTCGGCGTGATCGCCTGCGGCGTGGTCATCGTGGCCGCGATCGTGCTCGTGGCCGTGTCCCTGCGCCTGGTGGCCAACATGTTGCTGGCCACCGCAGCCCTCGGTGTGACCCTCCAGATGCTGTTGCTGGTGCTCATGCTGATCGCGCTGATCTGGCTGGTGCTGCGCGTGCGTCACGGGATCATGAAGAAGGGCGACCAGACCGCCCGCTGGCTCTCGCGCTTGGGCGCCGGCCAGGAGAAGAAGTCCAGCGTGCCGATGAAGTCGCTGGTGGGCATGGCCGGCACGGCCCTGGGCGGCTACAAGTTCGGCCGCCTCGGTCTGGCCAAGGGCGGCGGCCAGGACGGGCCTGCGCGCTCCCGGCCGACCGGCGGCGGCGCCGGCCCCTCGGGCGGCTCCGATACGCCCAGCGGAGGACCGCGCCGGCCGGATCCCCGCGGCCCCCAGGTCTTCGGCCGTGCCGCGCGCGCCGACGGCGGCAGCGGGCCTGCGCGCCGGCGCCGTCCGGGCGGGCAGCTGCCCCCGGCTCCGCTGGTGCGTGCCGTCGGTGTCGGGGCGGCCGCCATCGGTGGTCCGATGGGTGGGGCGGTCAACGTCGTTGCCCAGGGCGCGGCCTGGTCCATCGAGCGCCAGAACCGCAAGGAGCTCACCGGCCCCGGCAAGCCCCAGCGGGTGCCTCGCCAGTCCCGGATCACGGTGGGCAGCGACGGCAAGGCCACCGTGACCCCTCGCCGGCCCGAGGTCGTCGAGGGCACCGTCGTGGATTCGAGCCAGGGCCCCCAGCAGCCCCCGCGGCGGCCGCGGGCGCACAGCACGGAGGCCACCCAGCGGATGCGCGAGCGCCTCCGGGCCGCCCAGGGCCCGCGGGGGCAGCACGCATGAAGCGCCGCGCCGTCTTCATCGGGGCCGGCGCCGTGGTGGCCGTCGTCGCCTTCGTGGTGGTGCTGATCCTGCTGATCATCCTGATGATCGGTGGCGCCCAGCAGAAGCTGAAGATGCAGCAGTCCTCCCTCTCCTGTGTCGTGGGGGGCCTGACCGCCGCGGACGGGTCCCTGGCCATCCCGCTGATGGGCCGGGTCACCTCCGACTACGGGCCGCGCCCGAACCCCTTCGGGCCCGGGTACATCCCCCCGGGCTACACGAGCGAGGCGCCCTTGCTTTTCCACGGTGGCGTGGACATCGGCGGCATCCCCGAGGGCACCCCCATCAACGCCGTCATGGGCGGCACGGTCATCGGCACCAACATGGAGGGTGAAGAGGGCGGCAACATCCTCAAGATCGACTCAGGCAACGGGATCGAGTGGCGGTATGTCCACATCGCCAACGGCACCACCGTGGTCAAGCCCGGCCAGCAGGTGAAGGCCGGGGACCACCTGGCCGGAGCCGGCGAGACCGGCGTGGCCACGGGCGTGCACCTGCACCTGATGCTCTACGTCAACGGCGAGCGGTCCAACCCGCAGACCTGGCTGGCCGAGCGCGGCCTGATCCTGGAGAAGGGCCAGATGCCCCGGCTGACCTCTCCGGCCGGCGGCGGTGCCGCGGGGGCGGCGTCCTCGAGCTCGGCAGCAGCCTCCTCAAGTTCGGCTCCCTCGGCCAAGCTGGCCAGCGGATCCTCGCCCGCGGGCGCCGCCGCCTCGGACGGGCAGCCCCCCAAGGTCAACGGGCCGGTGCGGATCACCTTGCCCGAGGGCAGCGAGTGGACGCTCTCCCCGGAGCAGGTGGAGAACGCGGCCCTGATCATCGGGGTGGCGCGCGAGCTCAACATCTCGGACAAGGGGATCCAGGTGGCGCTGATGACCGGGCTCCAGGAGACCATGCTCCAGAACATGGCGAACCCGACCCTGCCGGAGTCCATGAACTACCCGCACCAGAAGACCGGCACCAACAAGGACTCGGTCAACGTCTTCCAGCAGCGCACCGTGGCCGGCTGGGGAAGCGTGCCGGAGCTGATGAACCCCGAGTACGCCGCACGAGCGTTCTTCGGCGGCCCAACCGGCCCGAACAAGGGCATGCCCCCGGGCCTGCTGGACATCCCCGGTTGGGAGGGCATGGCCCCCGGGCCGGCTGCCCAGGCCGTACAGAACTCGCGCCACCCCGACGAGTACAACAAGTGGGAGAACGCGGCGAACCAGATCCTGGGCCAGGTCACCGGCACCACCCCCATGATGTGCCAGGGCGCCGGCGGGGCTGCGGCCGCAGCCAGCGCCACCTCCAGCACCGCCCCCGAAGGCAACCACGCCCTGGACGAGGACACCAAGCGCCTGGAGATCCCGGCCGACTTCTCGCGCTCGAAGATCGTCTCCCGCGCCGAAGCCGGCATCGGCGGCACCTACACCTACGGCGCCGCGGACTTCCGATCCTGGGATGCCACCGGGCTGGTCTCACGCGTCTACCAGGACAACGGGATCGACATGCCACGCCAGGCCCCGTGGACCGTGGGCAAGCGCACCGAGACCCCGCAGCCCGGCGACATCGTCGCCCAGAAGTGGGACCCCACCCGCGGGCGGTGGGAGCACGTGGGCATCTACGTCGGCGACGGCATGATGATCTCCGCGATCAACGAGTCCGCCGGCACCCGCAAGCACCCGGTCACCCAGACCGGCACCGACACCGTCTACTTCGACGTGATCCAGGAGAAGAAGTGAGCCGCACGGACACCACCCGCCACCCCCAGGAGCCCCAGCCCCGCACGGGGCGGGCCTGGCCCTTCCTGGTCGGCGCTCTCGCCGCGGCAGGCGCCGGCGCGTGGCTGCTCACCGGCACCCCCGGCGAGCAGGCGCCGGAGGCGCCGGCCCCCACCCCCGCGGCGGCCGCGAACTCGACGGCCGGAGCCTGGCCTCAGCCGTCGGCCAGCACCGCCCCGGCCAGCGCTGCGAGTCAGGAAACGAATCGGGAAACGACCACCTCCACGGGGCCGTCGAAATCTGGAAACGCCCAGGTCAGCCCGTCATCGGTCAGTGCGGCACGCAGCTCCCAGATCGGGGTGGAGAAGGCCGCCCAGGAGCGAGCCGTCCAGGGTCTGGACCCCGACGCCCGCAAGCGTGCCGAGGACGTGGCCAGCCGGTTTGCGCAGGCCATGAACGCGCGCACGTGGCAGACCAGCCGGCAGCAGTGGCGGGAGGCGCTGGCGCCCACGGTGAGCCCTGAGCTGCTGAAGACGCTCGACGTCGATCGGGACTGGGAATCCGACGCCCAGCACCGCTTCGTACAGGCCAAGGCCAGCACGTCGGTGCAGGTGCTCGAGTCGCGCGCGCAGACCGTCCAGGGCGAGCGCGTCGACGTCGCGCTCATCGTGGCCACCGAGACCACCGGCGAGGACCCCTGGGTCACCGCGCCGCGGACCGAGCGCCCCATGACCGTCGTCGTGGACACCACCCAGAACCGGGTTGTTGAACAGATCGACATGACCCCGCACGGCGGTCTCTGAGACGCCCCCCGGCCGGGCCCTACGACACGTAGACCAGCGGCTGCGACATCTTCACGCGAGCTCCCCAGCGGGAAGCCGTGCCATACGAGCACCAGCGACCGGCGAGCATCCAAGGAGCACCGAAGGTAGACGGGAGCCAGAGCGCAGCCGTGCGCGGGCGTACAGGCCGGGAGCAGAAAGCCAGGGGCCCGGCGGAAACCAAGCCGCACGAGGGCCAGAGGGAGGGGAGTCTGCCGCCACTGCCCAGCCACAGATCCACGCCCCAGAGACCCCCTCTGGGCCTGGATCAGGGGCGGCTCCGTTCGGGGGATGAGCAGCAGTGGCGAGGCGATGTGCATGGGCCACACGGGGGTGGGAAGTGCGCCGGAGACGGCACCGCAGGAGTGCCGTTCAGGTGCCATAACGCGAGCGGGAAGCCCGCGGGAAGAGCGGGAGTCGAGCGCCTCCACCCATCGGGAAATCCGGAAGGACGGGGAAGAAAGAAAAGAGAGATATTGCCCTCTGGAATGGGCTGATTCGCTCGGGTTAGCCTCCTCCTCTCGACTCCGTCTCGCTGAGGAGGCTACCCGACGAGTCAAGTCCATGGAAGGGGGTACCGGGGTGATCTGCCTTCCACATGATTGCGATTTTACGGCAGGGGGTACCGGGAGGCGATCAGAGGGTGGGGTGCTGTCGAGATGCAGCGAAGATTTCACAAACGCGTGAATATGCTGCATACCG
The DNA here is from genome assembly GCF_017168445.1 of Micrococcus sp. KRD026. NCBI lineage: Bacteria > Bacillati > Actinomycetota > Actinomycetes > Micrococcales > Micrococcaceae > Micrococcus > Micrococcus sp. KRD026. The sequence continues at coordinate 18,010 of NZ_JABFBA010000018.1, forward strand.
CGACACGCCGTGGAAATCTTGACATCTGAGATCAGAGACCACTGAAGTCGAGATGGCCGGAAGGGCGCCAGTCGTGCAGCCTGGGATCCGGTGCGAGGCGCGATGTAACGGCGCCTGACCCACTCGTGGCCTAGGGCGTGTCTGAGAATAGATGCACGAGTCAGCTGAGACCCTGGGGACATGTCCCGGTTCCAGATGCTCTCTGACACCCAATGGGAGTTGATCGCCCCGATGCTCCCGACCCGGGCCGGCCGGGCCGGCAGGCCGTTCGCCGACGCCCGCGCCATGGTGGAGGCGATCATCTACCGGTACCGGTGCGGAATCGCTTGGAGGGATCTGCCCGAGGTCTACGGGCCCTGGCAGAGAAGTGTGGACCTGGCATCGGCGCTTGGCCGAAAAAGGCACCTGGGACACGGTGCTGGCCACGCTGACCGCCGCCGCTGAGGCCGAAGGCCTGATCGATTGGTCGGTCTCGGTGGACTCCACGATCGCCCGCGCCCACCAGCACGCGACGAACATCACCCGCCACACAGGGGGATGGATCGAACTACAAGAATCCGCGTGAGGAACCGGCCGATCACGGCATCGGGCGCTCCCGTGGCGGGCTGAGCACGAAGATCCATCAGCTCGTCGATGGGACCGGGCTGCCGCTGGTCAGCCTGATCACCCCCGGCCAGGCAGGGGACTCCCCGATGCTGCTTCCTCTTCTGGAGCAGCTGCGCGTGACCCGGCCAGTAGGGCGGCCCCGGACCCGCCCCGAGGCCGTGCTGGGCGACAAGGCGTACTCCTCCCGGGCGATCCGCACCCACCTACGCGCCCGTGGGATCAAAGCGGTCATCCCCGAACCGGCCGACCAGCAGGGCCACCGCAGACGGCGCGGTGCCCGCGGCGGGCGCCCCATTGGCCTCGACGCGGACGCCTACAAGGGCCGCAACGTCATCGAGCGTCAGTACGCTCACCTGAAGCAGTGGCGGGGTCTGGCGACCCGGTATGACAAGTACGCGATCATCTACCGGGCCGCTGTGGTCCTGAATGCTGTGCTCGCATGGTCAAAACGATTGTCAGACATGCCCTAGACGCGTACGCGCTGATGGCCGGGTTCGTGATGGACGAGGGCAGGACGTGGGGCGAGATCGCCTACCCCTTCCAGCGTGCCGACGCTCAGGCCGTGCTCGACACCTCCGAGGGCGCGCCGCGCCGTCACTTCATCCTGCGCGGGCGCGGCATGTCCAAGACGACGGATGTCGCCGCGATGTGCCTGGCGCTTTTGCTGACGGAGGCTCCGGCCCGCGCCCGGTGCCACATCTACGCCGTGGACGCGGAGCAGGCCGGGTTGTTCGCGGATGCTCTGGCCGGGATCGTCGGGCGCACGCCGGGTCTGTCCGGGGCCGTGGATCTCGGGGCGCGGTCGGTGCGCGTGCGCTCGACCGGGGCGACGCTGACCGTGGAAGCCTCGGACGCGGCCTCGGCCTACGGGACACGGCCCTGGCTGTCGGTGGTCGACGAGTTGGGCGTCTGGCCCTCGACCACCAACCACCGGCGGCTCTACGGGGCGATCGTCTCGGCAGTGCCGAAGGTGCCCGGCTCGCGGCTGTTGGTGATCGGCACCGCCGGTTCCCCGGTCGGGCTCGGGGCGGAGGTATGGGCCGATGCTCAGGACTCTGCTCACTGGCGGACCTCGAGGACGCCGGGGCCGTCGCCGTGGTGGTCCCCGCAGGACGTGGAGTCCACACAGTCGGATCTCACGGCGGCGGAGTGGCGGCGTCTGATCCTGTGCGAGTGGGCCGAGTCGGATGATGCTCTGACCCGTCCGGAGGACGTGGAGGCCGCGATCCGGCCCGGCTCGCTGAGCATCGACCCGCGTCCCGGTGTGGAGTACGTGGCGGCGCTGGACGTTGGTACGCGCCGCGATCTGACCGCGCTGGCCGCCGGGCACTCGGAGCGCACTCCGGAGGGTCGGCGGGTCGTGATCGACCGGGTTGTCTACTGGCGACCGGAGCGCAATGCGAAGGTGGATCTCGCGGAGGTGGAAGCCTCGACTCTGCGGCTGTGCCGTCAGTACCGCGCCAAGTTGCGGTTCGATCGGATGCAGGCCGAGCAGTTGACCGGCAACCTCACGAGACAGGGCGTGCGCGCGGAGGAGTTCGTGTTCTCCTCGGCTGGGGCGAACCGGCTGGCGCGGTCGACCTATGTCGCGCTTCGTGACCGTGCTCTGTCGCTTCCGGATGATCCGGAGGTGCGGACGGAGTTCCTGTCCGCGCGGCTGATCGAGACCGGCCCGTCCACGGTGAAGTTGCAGAATCCGCCGGGCACGCATGATGACATCGTGGCGGCGGTCGGCATGGTCATCGCGGATCTCACGGACCGTCCCGAGGTGGGGCCGGGGTCCGTGGCCGTGCCGAGGGGCAGAGTCGTCAGGGACATCGGGGCGGCGGCGCGGTCGTCGATGAGCAAGTCCGCGGCCTCGAGGCAGGCTGCGGAGATCGCTCTCCGTAGGGCTGAGCGGACGGGTGCTCCGGCGCCGCGTCGGATCAGCAGCGCGAGCAACTTGCAACGCATTCGCCGGGGCTCGGAGGGTCGGTCATGAGCCGGACCGACGGGAAAATCGACGGTCGCTCCCAACTGGTCCGGAGTCCCGAGGCGCTGGACGCCTACGCCTCGCTCACGGTGGCTCTGCTGGAAGCCCCTGACGGCTCTGTGCCGTGTCAGGAGGAGCCGGACGGGTTCACCGGCTGACCGAGCCGAGGAGAGAGGGCGCAGGCGGCGATTCTGTGCCAGTCGTGCCCGGTTCTGGACTTGTGCGCGGCGTACGCGGAGACGGCGAAGGAGCGCTTCGGGATCTGGGGCGGGGAGGACCGGACGAGATAGCCCTCCCCGCCTCAGCGTCAGCAGTCGGGCTTAGGCCTGGGGCTCGCCCCCGGTGGTTGCGCCGTCCTCTCCCCGGATTACTTCACCCTTGAGCGTTCGCACCTCAAGTTCGACCGCAGCGAGCGCGCGAAGCAGTTCCCGGAAGTCCTCCTTCTGAAGATCGAGGATCGACTGAAGGTCCCCGCCCTGCTCATTCCACGCGTCGGTGCGCTCCTTCATGTTCTTCGCGGCACCGTAGGCGATGGGGGTGAGGTCCTCCGCTAGATTCTCGATGATCGTGGTGTTCGGCTGTTCGTTCATGCTGCTTCTCCTGACTGCGCCCGGCGGTCGGGCGTGGTCTGAACCTATCCACTGCGAAAGTCCAAGTAGTTGACGGCCAAGGCGACACGCTGGCTGTGCCAGCATGGAGCCATGCACAGTCACGCAGACCCGCACCGACCGGTCTACCTGCCCGACTTGCAGCGTGATGAGATTCTCCGGTTGGTGCCTGGACAGACTGGCGAGGTCACCACGCTGGCAGCCTTCGCATCGATTCCGGAGATTGAGGCACTTGGGTGGCCGCTCGATGTCGTGGACCAGTGGCTCTACGAGCATCTGCCTCTCGATGAGTTCCTCTGCGAGTACGTTGCCGTGGACCTCTCGCGGGTCCGCTGGTCTCGCGAGGAACTGTCGACAGAGGTTCTAGAGGTGGTGCCCACGGGGAAGGGCGGTGCCGACTATCTGGCCCAGGAGGCCCCGGACTATCACGGGCACTGGATCAAGGTTCGCGGCGGGCGAGTCGTGCGGGCTTGGGAGGAGCAGGGGACGTGGCTCAGGGCCCCGATCCTCCTCGATCGCGGGTGCTTCGGAGGCCCCTCCGGGGCGCTGCAACTTGTGGAAGGGCGTACTCGGGTCGGCGTGATGCGTGGACGGCTGAGGGACGGGCTGAACGTGGCCCCGCAGCACACCGTCTGGATCGGTCGTCCCGCTCTCGATCCAACGCCGTGAAGGGACTGTGATCGCTCACAGGGGCGGTCACAAACGGCAGAACACACGACGAAATGAAGGGCGACGAGAGGTCACCAGGCAGGGCACGATCCGTGTCAAGGGCCATTGAGTTCTGCCCATAGGCGGCCAGTGTTTCTTCCCGCTGGTGGCCATCAGAACTGCCCACTGGTGGCCAGCTGGTTTGCCCGTTTGGGTGGTGGTGCTGGCCACCGTGATGGG
>NZ_JABFBA010000018.1:22183-35262 GCF_017168445.1 Micrococcus sp. KRD026
GCCCCTGCGATCAGAACCCAGTTCTGTGGAATATGGGCCAGTTCCTTGATGACGAGCACGGTGCCCACCAGCCCGACCATCGCATAGAGGGATGAGACGAGATCCCACTTCTTCGACGGATCGGGATGGTTGTGCGGCGCGATGATTGCGGTCGCCACAAGTGCGATGGCAACAACGGGGACATTGATGAGGAAAACAGATCCCCACCAGAACCGTTCGAGAAGGGCGCCGCCGAGAATGGGTCCGAGCGCTGCCCCCGCGATCGACAGGCTCCCCCAGATGGCGATGGCGATGTTGCGCTCACGAGGATCGTCGAACGCGAGGCGGATCAGAGCAAGCGTGGCGGGCATCATCGCTGCGGCCCCCACAGCGAGGAGTGCCCTGGCGCCGATCAGGAAGGCAGGGTTGGGCGAGAATGCCGCTGCCAGTGATGCGGCACCGAAGATCCACAGGCCGACGACGAACATTCGGCGGTGGCCGATGCGATCGCCCAGTGTGCCTGCTCCCAAGAGGAGGCCAGCCATGACCAGGGGGTAGGCGTTGATGATCCACAGTGTCGAGGATCCGGACGCGCCGAGGTCTGCGGTCAACGTAGGCAAGGCGGTGTAGAGGATCGAATTGTCGAGGGTGATGAGTAGCAGGCCGGCCCCCACGGTCATGAGCAGCCACCACCGCCGCGGCGATGATCCAACGTCGTTCACTGTTGTACCCCTGTCCTCTGCCTGTAGTCGCATCAACGAAACTATACTAACAGGTGAGTAAAGTAAACGTCAACGCTCCGACAGAGGGATGCCTCACAATCCAGCTGGGTGTTCATTGCCCCATCCCGGCGTCAAGCCGGGTATACCCCTTTACACACCCCTGCCTCCCACGAGACCATCACGTCAGATAAGGTCCCAGACCGGGCCGTTAGACAGAAGTGTCGGAGGGTCTAGGACGTGGTTGGACAGACTGTGGCCTACGTGCGGGTGAGCTCGGCGGAGCAGAACCTGGGCCGGCAGCTGGAGGCGGTGGGGGAGTGCGACCGCATCTTCGAAGACAAGATCTCCGGCAGCTCTCGGGCCAAGCGCACCGGGTTGGCCGAGCTGATGGCGTACGTCCGGGAGGGGGACCTGGTGAAGGTCGCCTCGATGGACCGGCTCGGCCGAGACACCCGGGACCTGTACGCGATCGTGGACGACCTCACAGACAAGGGGTGCGCGGTCCAGTTCGTGTCCGAGCGGATCACCGTGGACAAGTCCGGCACCTCCCCAGTGGATGGGCTCATGCTGGGCATCTTGGCGGCGTTCGCGGAGTTCGAGCGCCGGCGGATCAAGGAGCGCCAGGCCGAGGGCATCGCCCTAGCCAAAGCCCGCGGCAAGTACGTCCAGGCCCCGAAGCTCTCGGACACCGACGTGGAGCAGGCGCGCGTGATGATCGACATGGGGATCCCGAAGGCCGAAGTGGCGCGCACGTTCGGGGTCAGCCGGCAGACCCTGTACACCTCGCTGTCCAGAACGCAGTCGAGAGTCGGAGGAGGCCTTGGCTCCGAGTGATCAGCTGGGTGAAGCGTCACATCTAGTCGAACCGAATCAGTGACACTCCTGCGTCTTGCAGGTCTTGATAAATTTCTCCAAGCGGTGCCCGAGGGCCTCGCTGGTCACATTGGGTGAAAAACAAGCGCTCAGATGCCCGAGACACTCCCACGAAGAATGTCATGGTGGACTCGATAGTGTTTCGCGCGTGTGCCCACCACTGATCGTTGTCAAGGCCGACGAAGAAGACTGTCGGGTACTCCAGCCCCTTGCTGCGGTGAATGGTCAAGAGGGCCACGGCGTCGTGGTCGAAAAAGGTCTCGGCTACTGAGCTCCAGGACTCGACACGGAGGAGCGTCTGCGCGAGCCGGATGCGGAATGCCTCAAGGGTGACATCAAGGTCCCCAGGTCTATCCCCGAACAGCCGCTTGTGCCCGGCCGTTTCGGTACGCACAAATTGCGTTAACTTTCGAGTTAGAGACGCGGCGATTTCCTCATGTATACCCCCACATGAGTCTGTTCCGATGGGCGTCACCGCCAGCCAGGTCCGCAGATCCTTGAGGTAGTCCGTCAGCTCGTCGTCGATCTCTCTCCCGAGTTTCATGCTTGGCCCACTGGAGCGCACCCGCCCCAGGCTTTCCGTAACGTCACGCCAGACCTGAGGCTGGCCGCTTCTGTTGGTAGCAAGTGCAAGAATGCCCAGTAAGAGTCGTACCAGCTCATCAGTGAGAAGGTCTTGCAGTCTGCGAGTGCCTACTTGTGCATCGTCGTTGCGAAGTCGCAATCCACTGGCTGTCAATGCCCGCTCTAGTTCGGGTTCCAGCATGTCGACCCGTTGTCGGGCAATTACGGCGTAGTCAGCGGGCCGTCGGCCCGTCGTCTCTATGTCTGTGGCGATCCATGCGGCAATGGCGTTCGCTTCGCGCTCGGCAGTGCGGAAGGACCACACTTCAACGGGGGCCACGCCCACCCCTGCATCAACACGCGATTGCTGTGGTGCTACATCGGGATCGAGGCGAACCGCGAAACGATGCTGCAGGTCGACGAGCTGCTGGGTGGATCGGAAGTTGGAGGTGAGAGTGAAGCTCTGGGACGCGAAGTCCGCGTTGAACTGAGCGAATGCATCGTCGAGTGCACCGGCCCAGCCCATGATTCGTTGTTTACGGTCGCCGACGACCGTCATGGTCGTGGTTTCGGGGGAAAAAACCGTCTTGAGAAACGAGTACTGGGCGTAGGTGGTGTCTTGGAATTCATCGATGAAGACAAACGGATACGTAACCCGAAGAGCTCGCTGAAGAGGCGGGCTCGTCCGAATGATAAGGTCGGCTAGCCGGTTTAACATGACGAAGTCGACGACGGACCCATCCGCGTTCAGGTACTTGCGGCTCCACCACTGTTGGGCGGCGTATTCCTGAACGGAGGTCGGTGCCGGTTGCATAGACGGATCGGCTGGGAGTTCGGCCGCGCCGATAATATTGGGTAGAAACGTGGCGGGTGAGAGTGCATACACAGCTTGTGCATGCTCCCGGTCTAGTCCTGCTGCAATGTCCGCCAAAAACTCCTTAACCTCTTGGGGGGACGAGAAACGGATATTGTAATCGGGATCTAGCGTCCATTCACGCGGCAGCAGGGCCCGAAACCGGTCGACTATTGACTTGGTGAATGCATCGAACGTCATCGAATTGAACCGGTGAGCATGCTCGGGCAAGCGTGATTGAACGCGATCTCGTAGGTTGCTAGCAGCGGATCGCTTAAAGGATATTGCCAAGATCTTTTGCGGCGGGCTGCAAATACCTGTTTCTAAAAGGTACCCCGCCCGCTGTGCCAAGAATTCTGTTTTTCCCGCACCGGGGCCTGCCGTTACCGAAACAGTTTCGGCCCTCAGGGCGTCCCACGCAGCCGGCTCGAGGTCATCGATGCCGCGAGGAATCCACTGCTCAGAGGATAAGTTCATGACGGCATGACCGCCTTCTCGATACGGTCTAGGAGACGGCCGAGGGGCGGGGGCGGCTTAGTGAGGTCATCCTTCGGGACTAAGGAGAGTGCTCGAAGATGCGTGCTGGGCTTGGAATCGCTCAAGAATAGATAGCGGTACCAATATAAGTCATCGACACACTCCTCGCTCTTCCATAGATCGACATCAGGCCGGTCGCCCGGGTCGCCAAGAACAGAGTTGCGTGGGTCACCTGTCTTTCGGGGTCCGGTCTTACCATCTTCACGACGTTTGTACTGATCGGGATATCTCCCGAGCATTAGCAGGTCGAGATCTAGCGGTGTCGAGAAGTACACGTACCACTTTTCAAGATGGCCGAGCCATGCCTTTATTTCGTCCATGCTGAGTCCACTGATGTCGTCGACACAGGTAAAACCATCTATTGCTTTACTGCCATCGAACGGCGACTGACCGATCTCAATGAGACGGTTGCAGGCGTCTCGGATACGGCCTTCTCCGCCGCCGTTACGGCCGTAATCAAGGTCTAGGAGTGTTGCGTGTGGAATTCGGAGCTCATTGAGAAGGCGCCAAAAATGATTCGTATGTCGTCCACCAAGCGGGACAACGGCAACAAATGACTGATCAACGTGAAGGTTACGTGCCGCTGCAAGCTTGGGGATAACCAGTTCTTCGGATGTGCCCTCGCAGAGGAGTACAAAGCGCGCGAAATATAATTCTGGATGGGCTTGCACGGCTTCACGTATGTATTTTCCGGCTTCGGATGCTTCGGATGGAAGAAGAATTTTGCTTACGGCGGTTGATTTCGAGGTCTCGTCGATGCGGAAGTGCCTGATGCGGTCAGGCGTGACGCGAGCCATGACGCTCGCTGAGTGGCTGGAAATCAGAGCTTGGGCCCGGCCAGACCTTGTGACGGCGATGAGTTGCTCGACAACCCGGGATAGGAAGTACGGTGACAGGTTGTTTTCGGGTTCCTCGATTGCCAAGATCGTTAGTGCGGGGAGTGCGGTGGCCGTCATGTCGAACTTGTCCTGATGCTGGCCTAGGGCAATCTGGGACTCGAGGTCGAGTGTGGCAGTAGTGAGAGCGATATGCAGTAGTGACTGCTGGCCGTCGCTTAGCTCGCGGGCCGGACGCACCCGTCCCGTGGGTGATGGTTCAAAAAGCATCTCTGCGTTGCTGACTAGGACGGTCATGTCCCTGGTAATCGGCTCGAAAGCCGGCGTCTGGTCAGTAGACAGATGATGGAGCTCTTTCCAGCGCGAAGCAATTGCCTCGGTTACGGTGGCGACGACTGCCTCGGTCCTGAACTTGGTAGATAACTGGTCAGTAGCGCCCGCAATGTGTTCCCGAAAACCTTCCGACCACATGCTCGCGCGCCATAGACGACCTCGGAGGAACGCGCTGACTTGCCGGCTGCCATCTCTGATTGCCGGGACGTATACAGCTTGTATGCGGTTGCGGTCCGATGCTTTCAGGTCGACACACTGATCCTCGAATTCGTCCTCGAAAGTATAGACAATCCGACGCTGATCTTCGATTAACCCACCAGCCGATCCATCGGCAGTCCAGGTGGCGTCCAGAACGACTCTTAGTTTGAGAGCACCTTCGGAATTGGCTGCCATCTGCATAAAGAACTCGGGCACAGTGGAGGTCGCATCAGATGCACCGTCATTGCTGTTGGTGGATGGTTCAATGTCAAGCTCGGGGAACGCGAAGACTACGTCAATGCGAAGAGTTCGGGTTGTCGCCGCTTCAGCTTCATCATTCGGGACGTGGAAATCTTCGACGCGAACCTCGCGCTGGTCCGGTACGACGCTAAACAGTCTGAGTAGCGCCTGGAGCGCCGCTGTCTTCCCGGAACCGTTTACCCCCAGCAATGCGGTCAGTTGCTTGTCGAAGGTGATCGTATGCGGTTCAGGCCCATAACACTGAAAATTGGTGAGGGTGATCTGCTCTAGATGCATCGACTCCGCCTCTCTGGGCAGGCTTGCCCGTCCCACAAACCTAACTGAGATCCCCAGCGCATGTCTCTGGGGCAAGTCGATCTCTCTAGCGCGTCCCGTGCCGGCTGTGCTGGCTAGGGCGGGCATGATGGGGCGGTCACCGTCGAAAGGCTCGCCCTCATGCAGACCAAGCCCCTGTCCTGGGACCAGATCCGCGCGAACGCAGCCGCGTTCGTGCACGAGTGGGCGGGGGAGTCCTACGAGCGGGGGGAGTCCCAGTCCTTCTGGACGGAGCTGTTCGCGGTCTACGGAATCCGCCGCCGCAAGGTGGCCCAGTACGAGAGCCGGGCGAAGAAGGCCGACGGCGGGGCCGGGTTCATCGACGTGTTCTGGCCCGGCATGCTCATCGCTGAGCAGAAGTCACTCGGCAAGGACCTGGTCGCCGCCGAGGATCAGGCGCTGACGTACTTGGCGAACGTGCCCGAGGCCGAGCAGCCCCGCTACGTGATCACCTGCGACTTCGAGACGTTCCGTCTGCGTGACCTGGAGGCTCCGGCCGGGGATGCCGATGCCGTGGTGGAGTTCCCGTTGGAGCAGCTGCCGGTGGAGGCCGAGCGGTTCGGGTTCATCGCCGGCTACCAGAAGCGCGTCTTTGGATCGGCCGAGCAGGCCGCGGCCTCCGTGAAGGCCGCGCAGCTGATGGCCGACCTCTACGTCGAGCTCGAAGGCTCCGGCTACGACGAACACGAGGCCTCGGTGTTCCTGGTGAGGACCCTGTTCGCCCTCTTCGCTGACGACTCTGGGCTGTGGGAGCGGGATCTGTTCCTGGAGTTCATCCAGACCCGTACCGCCGAGGACGGCTCGGATCTGGGCGCGCAGCTGACGGCTCTGTTCCAGGTGCTCAACCGGCCGGTGAACAAGCGCATGGCCGGCACGGACGAGCTGATGCTGCGCTTCCCGTACGTGAACGGGTCCGTGTTCGGGGAGGCGGTGTCGATCCCGTACTTCACCGCCTCGATGCGTCAGAAGCTGATCGCGGCCTGCCACTTCAACTGGGGTGGGATCTCTCCGGCGATCTTCGGGTCCTTGTTCCAGGCGGTGAAGTCCAAGGAGGCCCGCCGGGAGCTGGGGGAGCACTACACGACCGAGGAGAACATCCTCAAGCTCATCGGGCCGTTGTTCCTGGATGAGCTGCGGGCGGAGTTCGTGGCGAGCATCCACTCCCGGCCAGGGCTGCGCAAGCTGCACGAGCGACTGGGGCAGATGCGGTTCCTGGACCCGGCGTGCGGGTGCGGCAACTTCCTGATCGTGGCCTACCGGGAGCTGCGCGCCCTGGAGCTGCAGATCCTGGTGCGTCTGCAGGAGCTGTCGGGCAAGCAGGTGCAGACCTCGCTGGTGATGGACGAGGACGAGAGAGTGCGGGTGCGGATGTCGCACTTCAGCGGGATCGAGCTGGAGGAGTGGCCGGCGACCATCGCCCGCACGGCAATGTTCCTGGTGAACCACCAGGCGAACCAGGACATGTCGTTGAAGATCGGCGTGTCCCCGGAGCAGCTGCCGTTGACCGAGTCGGCGCACATCGTGGTCGGCAACGCGTTGCGCCTGGACTGGAACGAGGTCGTGCCGGCATCCGAGCATGTGTACGTGATGGGCAACCCGCCGTTTATCGGCCAGTACACGAAGACCGCTGAGCAGACCGCGGACATGAAGGCCGTTTGGGGTGCTGACTACGACGGGTACCTGGACTACGTGACCGGCTGGCACGCCCAGGCCATGCACTACTTCGCCGACCAGCCGGTGGGCCGGTTCGCGTTCGTCACCACGAACTCCATCGCTCAGGGCCAGCCGGTGCCGGCCCTGTTCGGGCCGTTGCACCGTGAAGGATGGACGATCCCGTTCGCACACCGCACGTTCGCGTGGACCTCGGAGGCTCCGGGCTCTGCAGCGGTGCACTGCGTCATCATCGGCTTCTCCAAGGGCATCCCCTTGAAGGGGGCGCGGCTGTTCTCCTATGAACGGTCCCAAGGGCATCCGCTGGAGGAACCGGTGAGCGCGATTAGCCCATACCTCGTAGAAGGGCCATGGGTCCTTGTGGCCAAACGCAACAAGCCGTTGGCCCAGCTACCGCCGGTGGTCTATGGGTCCAAGCCCGCCGACGGCGGGCACTTGATCGTGGAGCTGGCTGAGCACCCGGAGGTGGCCTCCGACCCGGTGGCGGTGAAGTACCTGCGTCGGTACGTCGGGGCACGGGAGCTGATCCGTGGGCTTCCCCGATGGTGCCTCTGGCTCGAAGACCTGGACCCCTCCGATCTCGCCCGCTCTGCTGTGCTGCGCCGACACATCGAGGAGTGCAAGGCGTATCGCGAGGCCGCCCCAGTCTCCGGGGACGCTTACAAGCTGCGCGGGACACCGCACCTGTTCCGGCCCAACAAAAATCGACCCCGTGGGGAATACCTCTGCATCCCGCGCCACGTCTCCACGACGCGGGCCTACTTCACCGCAGACCGCTTCGGAGCGGACGTCGTCTCTGGGGATGCCAACTTCGTTGCGGCCGATGCGGATGGTTTCGCGTTCGCGGTGATCTCATCATCGGCGTTCATCGCATGGCAGCGCATGGTCGGTGGGCAGATCAAGTCAGACCTGCGGTTCTCGAACACGCTGGTGTGGAACACACTGCCCCTACCTGAGTTGTCCGAGTCGGAGCGAGGCAAGCTCATTCAAGCCGGCGCCGGCGTGTTGGAGGCGCGCGCGCTGCACCCAGAGCGGTCGTTGGCTCAGCACTACAACCCGCTGGCGATGGCCCCTGAGCTACTGAAGGCGCACGCCCGACTGGACCGTGTCATGGACGGCATCCTCGGTCTGGGCTCCGGTGCGACGGAGAAGGAGCGGCAGACGCGCCTGATGGAGCTCTACGCCGCCTGCGTGTAACCGGTCCGGTCCGGTTCGACGCACCCGTCGCGTTGACGCGTCGTATCGGAAGAATCCACCAGCTGAGCGGTGATCTCGCGGAACGTCTTCTTCAGGGCGTCACCCTGCTGGAGGCACCACCACTGGCACCCACAGGCAGAGGCCTATGAAAGCGGGCTCTCCGAAAAAGAGTTCATCCGTCTGACCCCCAACTGATCGAGGACCACCCCCGCACCGAGGACGGCGAAAACACCGCGTGAACACCTCAGCGACACGCCCCGCGCTGCGCTCCCCGAAACATCGAGCGCGACGAGGACACCGTTCCTCTTAGCGCCCGTGTGCCGGCGACACACGCCCCGGCCCGCAGACTCCCGTGGTGCTCACGCGCCGAGCGCGAGAGCACCACGCTAGGGCGTGTCTGAGAATGGATCCAGGGGTCAGTTGGCACCCTGAAAGGCATGTCCCGGTTCCAGATGCTCTCCGATGCCCAGTGGGAGCTGATGGCCCCGATGCTCCCGACCCGGACCGGCCGCGCCGGCAGGCCGTTCTCCGATGCCCGCACGATGGTCGAGGCGATCATCTACCGGTACCGGTGCTTCGATCCCCTGGCGGGACCTGCCCGAGGTCTACGGGCCCTGGCAGAGAAGTGTGGACCTGGCACCGCCGGATGGCGGCCGAGGGCACCTGGGACACGGTGCTGGCGAAGCTGACCGCCGCCGCCGCCGCGCAGGGCTTGGTGGACTGGTCGGTGTCGGTGGACTCCACGATCGCCCGCGCTCACCAGCACCACCCGGCACACAGGGGGATGGATCGAGTTACAAGAATCCGCGTGAGGAGCCGGCCGATCACGGGATCGGGCGCTCTCGTGGCGGGTTGAGCACGAAGATCCATCAGCTCGTCGATGGCGCCGGGATGCCGCTGGTCAGCCTGATCACCCCAGGCCAGGCAGGAGACTCCCCGATGCTGTTGCCCCTGCTGGAACAGCTGCGTGTGGCCCGGCCGGTGGGACGGCCCCGGACCCGCCCCGAGGCGGTGCTGGGCGATAAGGCCTACTCCTCCCGGGCGATCCGCGCCCACCTGCGCACCCGAGGCATCAAAGCCGTGATCCCCGAGCCGGCGGACCAGCAGGGCCATCGCAGACGCCGCGGTGCCCGCGGCGGGCGCCCCGTCGGCCTCGACGCGGACGCCTACCAGGGGCGGAACGTGATCGAGCGCCAGTACGCGCGCCTGAAGCAGTGGCGGGGCCTGGCGACCCGGTATGACAAGTACGCGATCGTCTACCGGGCCGCCGTTCTCTTGAACGCGGTGATCGCGTGGTCCAAGCTATTGTCGGACACGCCCTAGGCCGCGGTCAGCACGGCGCCTGCGTGCGCGGGCACCAGCCCGTGGGCGGCGGCGTACTGGAAGCGCAGCATCTGGGCCAGGTGGGTCTGGGCTTGCATGAACGCGAGGACCTGAGCGGCGTCGGGCCGGTAGGCGGTGCCGTCGGCGGTCTGGGCGCGCACCATCTCGGGACGGTCGTGGGCGACCCAGCGGGCCACCTCGGAATCTGTGGTCGGCAGGGACGTGGTCATCCGCCCTTGCCAGGACACCTGGATCATCAGGAACACCTCCACCCTTACGTTGATCTGACGTCAACATACTAGGTGGGCTGGCAGGTGGAGGGCAACAAGCTCTGGACGCGCGAAAGCGCCCCGCGAGGTTCCTGCGACTGTCAGATCAACGGGAAAGCGGGGCGCTTCTGGGGTCCAGTCTAGGCGACCGGCGGCGCCGGCGGGAAGGCGTCCGGGGTGTCGATGAACCGCCGCAGCACCTGGCCGCAGTGCCACCAATGGCAGGCTGCGGTGCTCGCATGTGCACGCTCGCTGTCGGTCACCACCTCGACGGCCTCGGCCAGGGCGGCCTCCAGGTGCTCGACCTCGATGCTCATGGCTCCTCCGATCCGCGGGTGTCCTTCACCGTGGATAAGGCCGTCGCGCGGCCGTGATGTCCCTTCTGGGCGCCAGGCAGAGCGAAGCCCTCCCGGCGCGGAGGGGGGATGGCCAGGAGGGCTTCTAAGTCGCAGGCCCTACGGGATGGGCTCACGCTCGACCTGTGCAAACCGTAGCAGGGGCAGTGGTGACGGGGGGGAGGGTTGTGGATAAAGGTTGCGGGTGTATGGAATGACGCGTATGGTTAGACGTGTATCGCTAGACCTACGTGAGGTGATTCTGTCGCCTCCAGATTGAGAGAGCACCCCCATGACCACCTTCTACTACTCCGTCAACGAGATGGCTCGGCAAGCCGGCTTCACCTCGCCCTCCACCTGGACCCGCATCAAGAACGACCTGCGCGCCCCCGACGCCGTCATGGTCAGCAAGATCCAGGGCGCCGGCTGGACCCTGGACAGCTGGGAGGACGCCGCCAACAACGAGCTGCACACCCGTCGCGAGCCCCTGATGAAGGCCATCACCCGCCTGCGCCTCGAGGAGGAGGCCCTGCGTCAGGAGTACGGCGTGACCGACCAGGACGAGCCGGCCGACCAGAAGGCGGAGGGCTGAGCCATGAACGCTATCGAGCTGAAGTGCCGCCGAGAGGCCCTCGGTCTGTCCCGCGACGCCCTCGCCGACACCCTGGGTGTCGCGGAGAAGAGCATCACCCGCTGGGAGTTCGGCAAGAACCCGCCGCGGGACTGGTCCTGGATCGACTCGGCCATGACCCGCCTGGAGGACTACCGCGAGCGCCTCGTGGAGGAGCTGATCGCCGAGACCTTGCGCGTGCATGAGCAGGCCGGTGCCGCGCTGATGTTGACCTACGCTTCCCGCGGTTCCTTCTACAGGTGGTTGCCGGAGATGGAGGAGCCGGACATGGGTGATGGCATCGAGGTGATTCCCGTGGAGCTGCACCGGGCGGCCACCGCCGAGGCCGCGCGCCGGCTGCGGGTGAGCCATGGGCTGCACGCTGTGATCGAGGCTGTGCCCACTCCGCAGGAGCGTGAGGGGGCGGGCTCGTGAGCGTGCGTCGATGGGTCTCGAGCGTCGTCGCCGTGGTGGCTGCTCTGGGCGTGGCTGGCGCCGTCGGGGGTGGACATGTGCAGGGGGTCCAGGTGCCAGAGGTGAAGCTTCCCAAGGTGGCGCTGCCCAGCGGAGTGGAGCTGCCCTCACTCGGCGACACGTCCCCGACTCCGGCGGCCGGCCCGGTCGGGGGCCAGCTCGAGCAGCTGGCCCTGACCTCCGCGGCACCGGCCAGCGCCTACACGCGAGACGCGTTCGGCCAGCGCTGGGCGGACGTGGACCGCAACGGCTGTGACACCCGCAACGACGTGCTGCGGCGCGACCTGACACAGGTGCAGATCAAGCCCGGCACGCAGGGGTGCAAGGTGCTCTCCGGCCAGCTCGTGGACCCCTACAGCGGCGCTACGATCCCCTTCTCCTCCCAGGACTCCCAGGCCGTGCATATCGACCACACGGTCTCCCTTGCCGATGCCTGGGCCTCCGGGGCGTGGGCGTGGGACGAGTCCCAGCGCACGGCGTTCGCCAACGACCCGGCGAATCTGCTGGCCGTGGATGGGCCGGCGAACACCTCGAAGTCGGATGCGACCGCGGCGGACTGGCTGCCGGACACCGTTGCGGGCCGATGTGAGCTCGTGGAGCACCAGGTGGTGGTGAAGGCCAAGTGGGGGCTGAGCGTCACCGAGCGCGAGCGCGCGGCGATGCGCAGGGTGTTGGCCTCCTGCCCGGCTGGGTGAGCGAGGCCGTAACGTGTCCGGGGGGTGGGTGACCATGCCCCTGAACGGATGGACGATGCTGGCGCATGAGGAGGTGCGAGCGATGACGACTACCACGGGTACCGACCTGGCCCCGAGGCTGCGCGCGTTCAAGCACCGCCTGGACCCCAACCCCGCCCAGGCCACCCTGCTGGCCCAGTACGCCGGCGCCGCACGCGTCGCCTACAACATGCTCACCGCCCACAACCGGGCCGCCCTGGCCGCCGGTGCCGCCCGTCGCACCGAGCTGGCCGAGACCGGGCTGGCCGGCCCCGAGCTGGCCGCGCGCATGAAGGCCGAACGCGCCGCCGACCCCACCCTCCGCGTGGTCAGCTACCAGTCGTACTCCACGACCCACCTGACCCCGCTGATCCGCCGCCACCGCGAGGCCGCCGCCGCGATCGCCGCCGGCGCCGACCCGGCCGAAGCATGGACCGACGAGCGATACGCCGAGCCCTGGATGCACACCGTGCCCCGCCGCGTCCTGGTCTCCGGCCTCCAGAACGCCGCGAAGGCCACCGAGAACTGGATGGCCTCCGCCTCCGGCACGCGCGCCGGCGCGCGCGTCGGCCTGCCGCGGTTCAAGAAGAAGGGCCGGTCCCGGGACAGCTTCACCATCCCCGCCCCCGAGGTCATCGGCGCCGCGGGCACCCCCTACAAGCGCGGCGAGCCCCGCCGCGGGGTGATCACCGACCACCGGCACCTGCGCCTGGCCTCCCTGGGGACCATCCGCACCTACGACAAGACCAGCCGCCTGGTCCGCGCCTGCCGCCGCGGCGCCCAGATCCGGTCCATGACCATCTCCCAGGCCGGCGGACGGTGGTACGCCTCGATCCTCGTTGCCGACCCCACCCCCATCCGGACCGGGCCCAGCCGTCGCCAGCGCGCCAACGGCGCCGTCGGCGTGGACCTGGGCGTCAAGCACCTGGCCGCCCTCTCCACCGGCGAGGTCATCGACAACGGCCGCCCCGGTGCCCGCCAGGCCGCCCGCCTGACCCGCCTCCAGCGCGCCCACC
>NZ_JABFBA010000019.1:0-4212 GCF_017168445.1 Micrococcus sp. KRD026
GCCCCGCGCCCCACCGGCGCCGCCCGTTTCGACCTCACTCCCTTCGAGCGGTGGGAGGCCGTGACCCTCGACGACGTGCACGTCGGCTTCCTGCACCGGGTGCTGGAGGACGGCGTGCTGACCACCCGCATGGGCTTCGCCCCCACGCCCGCCCAGCGCGCCGCCCGCGGTGGACTGCCCGAGCGCTACCTCGCCCAGACGCAGGTCGGCTTCACGCCCGACGGGGACGGCTGGGCATGGACGACCCACGAGGACTCCGCCGGAGCCCAGCGGGTGCGCATCGACCGTGAGCGGGCCGGCATCGACGCCGCGGTGCTGCCCTCGTACGCGGAGTACCTCCTCCTCGCGCGGGTGGCCGCCGAAGGCCCGCTCGCCGTGGACCGGCTCGAGGAGGCCTCGCCCCTGCAGGGCGGGCTGCGCGTGCCCCGCGCCGAGCTGCGCCCGGCGGACGCGGGCGGGTCGGACGTGCGGGTGGCCGTCGTCGCGGACGGCGTGGAGCTGGGGGCGCACCTCGTGCGCGAGGGCGCCGTGGTCGCCTCCGACTGGGGCGGGGGCACCGCCTCGACCCCCGTGGCCGACCAGGCCGCGGCGACCGCCGGGCTCGACGCGCACGTGGTGACGTTCGCCGGGCTGCCGATCGCCTGAGCCGTGGGCCGGGCCGTCGCGGACGGCCCGGCCGGGGCCGGTCAGGCCTGCGCGGCCGGGTGGAAGCGCCGCCCGTTCACCCGCTCGGCGGCCCCGCAGTCGTCCAGGTACGGCGTGATGCCGCCCAGGTGCAGGGGCCAGTTGGCGCCGAGGATCATGCACAGGTCCACGTCCTCGGGGGCCGCGACGACGCGCTCGTCCAGGAGCAGGCCGATCTCCTCGGCCAGCGCGTCCTCGACCCGGCGCAGCAGCTCCTCGGAGGTCTGCGGGGTCGAGCCCTGCTCCAGCAGGGCCGCGGTCGCCTCCGGGATCTGCTCGCCGGTCGCGCCGGCGGCCTCCTCGTCGCGCCGGTCGGGGCGGACGTCCTTGGCCCAGATCGCGGTCTTGCCGGCGTCGATCAGGCGCTGCAGGTTCGCCGAGACCGGGAAGCGCTCCGCGCCGAAGGACGCGGAGAGGGACTCGGACACGTGCTGGGCCACGGGGATGCCGACCATGGCCAGGAGGGTGAACGGCGTCATCGGCAGGGCCAGCGGGTCCAGCGCGTGGTCGGCCTCGTGCGCGTCGGTGCCCTCGTCGAAGGAGTTCTGCACCTCGCCCATCATGCGCAGCAGGACGCGGTTGACCACGAACGCGGTGGCATCGTGGACGAGCACGCCGGTCTTGCGGAGCCGGCGGGTCAGTTCGAACGCGGTGGCCACGACCTCGTCCGTCGTCGCCTCGGTCCGCACGATCTCCACGAGCGGCATGACCGCCACCGGGTTGAAGAAGTGGAAGCCCACGAGGCGCTCGGGATGCTCGAGGACCTCGGCCATGGCGGCCACGGACAGGCTCGAGGTGTTGGTCATCAGGATGGCGTCCTCACGCACGATGCCCTCGAGCTCGCGGAAGACGGTGCGCTTGACCTCGAGCTCCTCGAAGACGGCCTCGATGACGATGTCGGCGTCCGCGTACACCGCCTTGTCCGTGTCCGCGGTGATCAACCCGGCCAGGGCCTCGCCGTCCTCGGCGGAGAGCCGTCCACGGGAGACCATCTTCTCGACCTGCGCGCGCACGCCCGCCAGGCCGCGCTCGACACGCTCGGCGTCGATGTCCGTCATCACGACGGGCACCCGCAGGTGCCGGGCGAAGACGAGGGCGAGCTGGCCGGCCATCAGGCCCGCACCGACGATGCCGACCTTGCGGACCTCGCGGGCGAGCTCGCGGCCCGGGTCGCCGGCGGGGCGCTTGGCGCGGCCCTGGACGAGGCCGAGGAACGCGTACACGGTGCGCCGGAACTCGGGGGAGTGCAGCAGCGTCCCGAGGGCGTCCGCCTCGGCCTGGGCGGACTCGGCGCGGGTGCGCGTGCGGGCGCCGGTGAACAGGTCCTCCAGGTGACGGCGCGCCGGCAGGTGGCGTCCGGGGCGAGCGGCCTGCAGCCGCTCCAGCGCCGCCAGGGCGCGGTCCCAGGCGGCGTCGGACACGTCGCGGTCGCGGTGGGCGGCCAGTTCGGCCGCCACGGACTCGTCCCCGGCGACCAGGGCGGCGGCGAGCTCGAGGCCCGCGTCGAGGAGGTCCCCCTCCACGATCCGGTCCATCAGGCCGAGCCCGTGCGCCGCGCGGGCGTCGAGCATGCGGTTGTCGTCGAGGGGGTTCTTCAGCACGACGTCGACGGCGGCCTCCGGGCCGATCAGATGGGGCACGCGCCACACGCCGGACCAGCCGGGGATCAGGCCGAGCCGGACCTCGGGCAGGCCGAAGCCCTTCGCATCGGCGGCCACCACGCGGTGTCCGGCGGCCAGGGCCAGCTCGAGGCCGCCGCCGAGGGCGAGGCCGTTCACGAGCGCGACCGTGGGGATCTCGAGGGCCGCGAGCCGGTCGTAGACGGCGTGGCCGAGCAGGGCCAGGTCGCGGCCGACGTCGTCGGTGAGGCCCGCGATCAGGGACAGGTCCGCCCCGGCCGCGAAGGTCCCCTCCACACCGGTCACGGCCAGGGCCTGGATCGCGCCCGCGGCGGCCCGGGCGGCCTGCTCGTCGAGCACCCGGCCGAGGCCGAGGAGCGTGGCCGGGCCCAGGGTGGCGGGCCGGCGGGGTCCCTGCCCGTTGTCCAGCGTGAGCAGCGCGAGCGTGCCCGCGCCATCGGGCAGGGCGTGGTCGGTCACGGTGACGGTGGTGACGACCTCATCCGGGGCCAGGGCGGGCAGGTGGTCGAAGGAAGCAAGAGAAACGGATGTCATGCGGGTCACACTACCGGCGAGTAGCCTCGGCGTCGACGCGACGCGACGGACCGATCCGGCCGGCCGCGTCGGGGGCTCAGGCGCCGGCGGGATCGGGGTCGAGGAGCGCGACCGTGACGATCGCGCCGACGTTCTCCACCTGCCACGGGCGCGCGCCCCGCTCCGTCAGGAACGCGTCGACGGTCTCGGGGGTGATCGGGGCGGGCGGGGTCCAGCAGATCCGCCGAAGGGTGTCCGGGGTGAGGAGGTTCTCGGTGGGCATCCCCAGCTGCTCGGCCCGTCGGGCGACGCGGGCCTTGGCCGTGCGCAGGCGGCGGTCCGCCACCGGGTCCCGGTCCTTCCAGGCCCGGGGTGGGGGCGGGCCGTCCCCGGTGCGGATCTGCGCCGCGGGGGCGTCGTCCCGCTCGGCGTCCTCAACGCCGGCCCGGATCGCGGCGATCCAGCGCGGGGCCTCGCGGCTCGCGGCGCGGCCGTGGAAGCCGGAGGTCTGGCGCAGGGCGGGGACGGTGCGCGGCTGGGCGGCCGCGGCGGCGACGATCGACCGGTCCGGGATGAGCCGGCCGGGGGCGACGTCGCGGTGGCGGGCGAGGTCCTCGCGGGCCTCCCACAGGCGCTTGAGGACCGCGCGCTGCACGGGGCGGCGCAGCGTCTGGGAGCCCGAGGTGCCGCGCCAGGGGTCCTTCTTCGGCGTGGGCGGCGGGGCCGTGCGCACGTGCTCGAACTCCTGCTCGGCCCACGCGAGCTTGCCGTCGGCCTCGAGGCGCGCGATCAGGGCCTCGCGCAGCGGGACGAGCAGCTCGACGTCGAGCGCCGCGTAGGTGAGCATCGCCTCGGGCAGCGGACGCACCGACCAGTCGGCGGCCGAATGCTCCTTGGCGAGGGTGACCCCCAGCAGCTCCTCCAGGACCGCGGCCAGGCCGACGCGCGGCAGGCCGGACACCCGGGCCGCGAGCTCGGTGTCGAACAGCCGATCGGGGCGCAGCCCCTGCTCGGCCAGGCAGGGCAGGTCCTGGCTGGCCGCGTGCAGGATCCACTCGACGCCCGCGAGGGCCTCCTGCAGCGGGGCCAGCCCGTCGAGGGCTTCGGGATCGACGAGCCAGATGCCGGCGCCCTCGCGCTTGAGCTGGACGAGCATAGCCCGCTGGCCGTACCGGATCCCGGAGGCGCGCTCCGCGTCGATGGCGACGGGCCCGGTCCCCGCGGCGAGCGCCGCGGCGCAGGCCTCCAGGCCCGCGCGGGTGTCGGTGAGCCGGGGGACTCCACCGGCCGGTGTGGCGATCAGCCGCGGGGGCGCGTCCGGGGCGGCCGTCTCGGGGGCGTCGGTCATGCTGCTCCTGTTCGGGGAGGTCGGGGC
>NZ_JABFBA010000019.1:4312-8342 GCF_017168445.1 Micrococcus sp. KRD026
GGACGGGCCGGGGCCCGGTGTGTCGGAGGCGCGGGCGCGCGGTCAGGGGCCGGCCGTGTGGACGTCCGCGGCGTGCTCGGGCGGCAGACCGGCGAACGCGCAGATCATGTCCGACCACGCCTCGAGATGCGAGCCGAGGTCCCGCGGGGCCGGGGTCCACGAGGCGCGCAGCTCGATGTCGGTGGTGTCCGGGGCCGCACTGAGCGTCCCGAAGCCCTCCGCGATGCTGCGCGTCGCGGTGCCGCCGGCGTGGGAGTGCTCGGCGTGGCGGCGCTCGAGCGCCTCCACGAGCCACGTCCACGCGACGGCGCCGGCCAGCTGGTCCAGTGCGACGTCCGGTTCCAGGCTCGCACGGATCCATGTCACCGCCCGGAAGCCTCCCGGCCACCGGGCGTCCGGGGCCGGGTCGTGCAGGAGGACGAACCGCCCCGTGGCCAGCACGCCGCCGGTCGCGCCCGGCCCGTCGCACACGTCGGCGGCGAGGGCGACGGCGAAGGGCGCCTGCCCCTCGGGTGCCGGGATCTCCCGCAGCCGCACCTCGGTCCGTGGCCGCGCATCGCGCAGGTCCGCCAGGGCACGCCGGAACACCCCCGGCGGCACGGGCGCCTCGACCGCCCCGGGGGCGGCGGAGAGGCGACGGGGCCCGATCACGCTCATGCCCGTCAGCCTAGGCTGCGGGGCCCAGCGGGCCGCGGGGGCGCGCCGTGGACGCCACGGCGCTCCCGCACCGGATCAGCGCGCCCCGTCCGGGGCCGCCGCGTCGTCGGCGGGGGCCAGGCGCAGCGAGATCGAGTTGATGCAGTAGCGCAGGTCCGTGGGGGTGTCATAGCCCTCGCCCGCGAAGACGTGACCCATGTGGGAGCCGCACGCCGCGCACCGCACCTCGATCCGCTCCATGCCCAGGGTGGTGTCCTTCAGGTACTCCACCCGGTCCTCCGCGAGCGGTGCGAAGAACGAGGGCCAGCCGCAGTGCGCGTCGAACTTCTCGTCCGAGCGGAACAGCTCGGATCCGCACGCCCGGCACGCGTACACGCCCTTCACGTGCGAGTCCCAGTACTCGCCCGTGAAGGGCCGTTCCGTGCCGGCCCGGCGCAGCACCTGGAACTCCTCGGGCGTGAGCCGTCGGGCCCACTCCTCGTCCGTCAGGCGGGCGCCGCCCGGGGCGGCCAGGGTCTGCTCGGGAGCGGGGACGTCCCGCGCGGGGTCGGGGGCCGCCGACCTGCCGCCCGCCCTGGCCGCCGCCGTCACCGTGGCAGCCCGGCGGGCCGGGGGTCGCGACTCCCGCGTCCGCCGAGCGGGCCGCCTGGTCCGCCGCGGAGTCACCGGATCGGTGCGCGGCGGCGTGGCCGTGGCCTCCCCGGTGGCCCGCTGGGCCCCGCCCGTGCTCAGCGTCGCCGCGGCCTCCGCCTTCGTGCTGGCCGGGGCGAGCTCGGCGCTCGCAGGCGTGTTCGCCCGCACCGTGGTGACCCCCGTGCGCCGCCACGCCGAGTCCACGCCGATCCTCGCCGTCGTCGACACGCCCGCCGGGCAGGACGTGATCCTGCAGGCCGACGAGTACACCACCGTGCCCGGCCAGTACTCCCTCACGTTCGACGACGGCGCCGGATGCGCCCGCATCGGGGAGATCACCTCCTTCGACCCCCGGGACGGCACGGTGCAGCGCGCGGTCGAGGAGGTCTTCTCCGGCGATCTGACGACGGCGACCCGGGGCCGGTTCACCGGCTTCGTCTACCCGACCCCCGCCGACGCCGGGCTCGACGCCGAGGACGTGCAGGTGCCGGTGCCCGGCGGCCACGCCCGCGCATGGCGCATCGAGCCGGACCCCAGCGAGGACGGCGAACCCCGTCCCGCGGAGGGGCTGTGGGCGGTGATGGTCCACGGCCGCGGCGCGCGCCGCAACGAGGGCATCCGCGCCGTGCCGACCGCCCGCCGCCTGGGCATGACGTCGCTGCTGATCTCCTACCGCAACGACGGCGACGCCCCGGACGCCGCCGACGCCCGCTACGGGCTCGGCACCACCGAATGGGAGGACGTCGAGGCGGCCATCCGCTACGCCCTCGACCACGGCGCCCGGGACGTCGTCCTCTTCGGCTGGTCCATGGGCGGGGCCGTGGTGCTGCAGACCGTGGACCGCTCCCCGCTGGCCCCGCACGTGCGCGGCGTGGTCCTGACGGGCCCCGTCATCGACTGGGTGGACGTGCTGCGCCACCAGGCCCGGCTCAACCGGATCCCCGAAGCCGTGGGCCTGCTCGGCCAGTGGCTGCTGGCCAACCGGGCCGGCCGGTTCATCACGGGCCTGGCCGCCCCCGTGGACCTCAAGGCCCTGGACTGGGTGACCCGCGCCGACCACGTGCGTGTGCCCACGCTGATCCTGCACTCCGAGGACGACGAGTACGTGCCCGTCGGCCCCTCGCAGGACCTGGCCGAGCGCAACCCGGACCTCGTGCGGTTCGTCCGCTTCCACCAGGCCCGCCACACCCGCGAGCAGAACGTGGACCCGCGCAAGTGGGACACCACCGTGCGCGGCTGGCTGCGCGCCGTGCTCAGCGCCCCCCGCCCCGGCGGCCGGGGGCGCTGACCGCGCTCAGGCCGCGGCGTCCGCCAGCCCCCGACGGCGCAGCAGCGGCTCGAGCTCGGCGTCCCGGCCACGGAACGCGCGGTAGGACTCCAGCAGGTCACGCGTATCGCCCCGCGAGAGCAGCTCGTCCGCGAACCGGCGGCCGTTCTCCCGCGTCATCCCGCCGTGCTCGCGGAACCACTCCACGGCGTCCGCGTCCAGCACCTCGGCCCACACGTAGGAGTAGTACCCGGCCGCGTAGCCGCCGCCGAAGATGTGCTTGAAGTAGCCGGTGCCGTAGCGCGGAGGCACCAGGTCCGGGTCGATGCCCGCCTCGGTCAGCACCCGGCGCTCGAACGCGGCCGGGTCGGCCGTGGCGGCGTCCACCGTCTCCTCCGTCAGCGAGTGCCAGGCCCAGTCCACGAGCGCCGCGCCCAAATACTCGACCGTGCGGTGCCCCTCGCCCCACAGGTCCGCCGCCTCGAGCCGCTCCAGCGTCCCCGCCGGCAGCGGCTCGCCCGACTCCACGTGCCGCGCGTACGCGGCCAGCAGGGACGGCTCGCGCAGCCACACCTCGTTGACCTGCGACGGGAACTCGACGACGTCGCGCGGCACGTTCGTCCCGGTGAGCGAGGCGTACTCGCCCCGGGCCAGCAGCCCGTGCAGGGCGTGGCCGAACTCGTGGAACAGCGTCGTGGCCTCATCCAGCGTCAGCAGGGCCGGACGCCCCGCCGCCGGGGCCGGCACATTCATCGTGGTGAACACCACCGGGCGCTCGCCCAGGGCGTCCGCCATGTCCCGCACCGTGTGCATCCAGGCACCGCCCGACTTGGTCGGCCGCGCGAACAGGTCCGCGACGAACAGACCCACCCCGGCACCGTCCTCACCCGTCACCTCGAACACCCGGATCCCGGGGCGGTACAGGTGCCGCGCCAGCTCCGGGCGCTCGGCGAACGTGAGCCCGTACAGCGCCGTCGCCGCCGCGAACACGCCCTCGGTCAGCACCCGGTCCAGCTCGAAGTACGGGCGCAGGGCGTCCGCGTCCACCGCGAACTCCTCCCGCGCGTACGCCGCGGACAGCGCCGGCCAGTCCCATGGGGCCACCTCGGCGTCCGTCCGGCCCGCGTGCGCCGCCGCCGTCGCCGCGTCCGCCCGCGCGTTGGCCATCGCCCGCGGCGCCATCGCGGCCAGCAGCTCCTCCACGGCCGCCGTCGACGGCGCCGCCCGGTCCTTCAGCGCCTGCTCGGCCCAGCTCTGCGCCCCCAGCAGCCGCGCCTTGCGCAGCCGCAGCCGCACCATCGCCATCGCCGTCGTCAGCGTCTCGTGCTCCCCGGACCCGCCCCGGCCCGTCGACGCCTCGAACACCTCGCGCCGCATCCCCTCGTCCTGCAGGGACGCCAGCCACGGCTGCGACGTGAACAGGGACAGCGTCAGCAGCCACGGGCCCGCCGCCGCGTCCCCGTCCCCGTGCCC
>NZ_JABFBA010000019.1:8442-20219 GCF_017168445.1 Micrococcus sp. KRD026
CCCGTGCCCCGCCTCGGCGGCCGCCCCCGCCGCCGCGGCCAGGTCGTCCTCGCTCAGACCGGCCAGGCGCTCGCGGTCCGTGACGAGCACGGCGCGGGCGGCGGTGTCCGCGACGAGGCGGCGCGTGTAGGCGGCCGAGAGGGACGCCAGCTCCGTGTTGATCCCGCGCAGCTCCTCGCGCGCGGCCTCGTCCAGGTCCGCCCCCGCCAGGGAGAGGCGCAGGCGCAGCGTCTCCAGCAGGCGGGCGTCCTCGCCCGTGAGGCCGCCGTCGTCGATCGAAGCGGCGCGCGCCGCCAGCCGCGGGTCCAGCAGGATCGCGTCCTCGTGGGCCGCGAGCTCGGGGGAGAGCTCCTCGGCCAGGGCCTGCCGCGCATCCGTGCCGTCCGAGCCGACGAGCGTGAAGAACATCGCGGCGGAGCGGCGCAGCAGCTGGCCGGACAGCTCGAGCGCACGGACGGTGTTCTCGAAGGTCGGCGCCGTGGCCGCCCCGAGGATCTGGTCGACCTCGGCGCGCTGGGCCGCCATCCCCGCGCGCACGGCCTCGGCCAGCTGCGCGTCGGAGACGGCGGAGAAGTCGGGCAGCCCGTAGGGCAGGTCGGAGGGGGTCGCCAGCGGGTGGTCGGCGGGCAGGACGGAGGGCGCGGAGGTGTGGGTCATGGGCGCGAGTGTAGTCAGCCGTGATCCGCGCCACCCCACCGGGCGTCGCTAGACTGGGCGGTCGAGCCAGCAGACGAGATCCAGACCTGAGGAGGCGTGATGGCAGGACATTCCAAGTGGGCGACCACCAAGCACAAGAAGGCCGTCATCGACGCGCGGCGCGCCAAGGCGTTCGCGAAGTACATCAAGAACATCGAGGTCGCGGCACGTGCCGGCGGACCCGACGTCGCCGGCAACCCCGCCCTCGACCTGGCCGTGTCCAAGGCCAAGAAGGCCTCGGTGCCCAACGACAACATCGACCGCGCCGTCAAGCGCGGCGCCGGCCTCACCGGCGAGGTCATCGACTACGCCGAGATCATGTACGAGGTCCGCGGCCCCCAGGGCTCGGCGCTGCTGGTCGAGTGCCTGACCGACAACAAGAACCGCGCCGCCGCGGACGTGCGCGCGGCCGTCACCCGCAACGGCGGCACCATGGCCGACTCCGGCTCCGTCTCCTTCCTCTTCGAGCGCAAGGGCCTCGTGCGCCTGCCCGCCGAGGGCAACACCGAGGACGGCCTGCTCGAGGCCGTGCTCGAGGGCGGCGCCGACGCCGAGGAGGTCGTCGTCTCCGGCGACTCCTTCGAGATCCTCTCGGACCCCTCCGACCTGCAGTCCGTGGCCAAGGCCCTCGACGAGGCGGGCGTGGAGTACGAGTCCGACGAGCTCGAGTTCGTCCCCACCATGAAGGTGGACCTGGACGCGTCGGGCGCCCGCACCTTCCTCAAGCTGGCCGATGCCCTCGAGGACCTCGACGACGTCCAGAACGTCTTCTCGAACGTGGACATCGCCCCCGAGGTCCTCGCCGAGCTCGACGAGGACTGATCGCGCTGAGCGCGCGCCGGCCCGCCGACGTCGTCCGGATCCTCGGGGTGGACCCGGGGCTCACCCGCTGCGGGATCGCCGTGGTGGACGTGGACGCGCGACGGCGGGCCGCGCTCGTCCACGTCGAGGTCACGGGCACCCCGCCCACCGCCCCCCTGGACCAGCGCCTCCTGCGCATCGACGAGGCCGTCTCCGCGGTCCTCGCCGCGCACCGGCCCGATCGCGCCGCCGTCGAGCGCATGTTCGCGAACACGAACACGCCGACCGTGCTGGGCACGGCCCAGGCCGCGGGCGTGGCGATCGCCGCGGCCGCGCGCGCCGGCGTCCCCGTGGGCCTGCACACCCCCTCCGAGGTCAAGGCCGCCGTCACCGGACACGGCGATGCGGGCAAGGAGCAGGTCACCACGATGGTCACCCGGATCCTCCGCCTCGACGCCCCGCCGCGCCCGGCCGACGCGGCCGACGCCCTCGCCTTGGCCATCGCCCACGGCTGGCGCGGCACCGCCCTCGGCGCGGCCGCCGGCCAGACCGGCCTCGACACCGCGGACCTCGCCTCCCGGGCGGGGCGCTCGCAGTTCGCCGCCAAGGCGCCCGCGCGCGCCCGCCCGCGGGGCCAGCTCACCGCCGCGCAGCGGGCCTGGCTCGACGCCGAGCGCTCGGCGGGCGGCGGGCGACGCCGGTAGGCCGCTGCCGGGCCGGCGTTCGATGATATGTTCGAATCCGCGCCGACCGGCGTCCGTCCGTCCCGACAGGAGGGCCCCTCATGATCGCCTCGCTCAGCGGCACCGTCGAGCACGTGGCCCTCGACCGGGCGGTCATCGCCGTCGGCGGCCTGGGTGTGCAGTTCTCCGCCACCCCGCAGACGCTGGCCACCCTGCACGAGGGCCGGCCGGGGGCGGTGCAGACCCACCTCGTGGTCAAGGAGGACGCCCTGACCCTCTACGGCTTCGCGGACCGCGACGAGCGCGAGGTGTTCGAGGTGCTCATCACGGCCAACGGCGTGGGTCCCCGCCTCGCCCTGGCGATCCTCTCCGTCCACCACCCCGAGACCGTGCGCCGGGCGGTCACCGAGGAGGACGAGAAGACCCTCACCCGCGTGCCCGGCATCGGGCCGAAGATGGCGCGCAAGATCATCGTCGAGCTCTCCGGCCGCCTCGCGCCCACCGGGGAGCCGGTGCCCGAGGCGGAGGCCGAGGCGAGCGCCGAGCCGACCGTCGAGGCGCTCTGGCACGCCGACGTCGTGCAGGCGATGGCCGGCCTGGGCTGGTCCGAGAAGGAGGCGCTCAAGGCCGTCGAGGCCACCGTGGCGGCCCGCCCGGAGCTGGACGAGGGCCGCGACGTCGCCGCGCTGCTGCGTGCCACCCTGCGCGACGTCGGCATGGCCGGCTCTGTGCGAGGCGGGCGATGAGCGCGGAGTCCTCGCCGCTGTCCGCGGCGGCCGTCGACCCGGAGGAGCGTCGGCTCGAGGCCGCGCTGCGCCCCAAGCACCTGGACGAGTTCGTGGGCCAGATGCGCGTGCGCGAGCAGCTGGACCTCATGCT
Organism: Micrococcus sp. KRD026; assembly: GCF_017168445.1. Taxonomy (NCBI): domain Bacteria; kingdom Bacillati; phylum Actinomycetota; class Actinomycetes; order Micrococcales; family Micrococcaceae; genus Micrococcus; species Micrococcus sp. KRD026. The sequence goes on from NZ_JABFBA010000019.1 coordinate 11,502, forward strand.
CGCCTCCGCCCGGCTGCGCGACCGCGCCGCGGACCACGTCCTGCTCTCCGGTCCGCCCGGGCTCGGCAAGACCACGCTGGCGATGATCGTGGCCGCGGAGATGAACGCCCCCCTGCGGCTGTCCTCCGGCCCCGCGATCCAGCATGCGGGCGACCTCGCGGCCATCCTGTCCTCGCTCACCGAGGGCGAGGTGCTCTTCCTCGACGAGATCCACCGGATGTCCCGCCCGGCCGAGGAGATGCTCTACATGGCCATGGAGGACTTCCGGGTGGACATCGTGGTGGGCAAGGGCGCCGGCGCCACCTCGATCCCGCTCGAGCTGCCGCCCTTCACGCTCGTCGGCGCCACCACGCGGGCCGGCCTCCTGCCGGGGCCGCTGCGCGACCGCTTCGGCTTCACGGGCCATCTGGACTTCTACACCGAGGTGGAGCTCGAGCGCGTCCTGCGCCGCTCCGCCCTGCTGCTGGACATGCGGCTGGCCACGGAGGGGTACCGGCAGATCGCCCGGCGCTCGCGCGGCACCCCGCGCATCGCCAACCGCTTGCTGCGCCGCGTGCGGGACTGGGCGCTCGTGAAGGGGCTGGCCGAGGTCGGCGCGCACGACGCCGCCGCCGCCCTGGACATGTACGAGGTCGACGGGCGCGGCCTGGACCGGCTCGACCGGTCCGTGCTCACGGCCCTGTGCACCACGTTCGGCGGCGGGCCCGTGGGGCTCAGCACGCTGGCCACCGCCGTGGGGGAGGAGGCCGAGACCGTGGAGACCGTGGCCGAGCCCTTCCTCATCCGCGAGGGCATGGTGGCGCGGACCCCCCGTGGCCGCGTCGCGCTGCCGGGGGCCTGGGAGCACCTGGGCCTCGCCGCTCCGGAGGCCACGCCGGGGCCGTGACGCCCAGGGCGGGCCCCTACACTGGACAGGCCCGCCCACCCCGAGCATCAGGAGTCCCCCATGCCCGTCGCCACCGCCGCGACCCTGCCCGTGATCGCCCAGCAGGCCCAGGGGGGTGGCGGCAGCCTGCTCATGCTCATCGCCTTCGCCCTGCTCGCGGTGATGCTCTTCCTCTCCTTCCGCAAGGGCAAGAAGATGCAGCAGCAGCAGGCGCAGATGCGCAGCACCCTCGCCCCAGGCGTCGAGGTCATGACGGGCGCCGGCATCTTCGGCACCGTCGTGGCCGTGGACACCGAGGGCCAGCGGGTGACGCTGGAGACCGCCCCGGGCACCCGCATGGACGTGCACCTGCAGGGCGTCACCACCGTCGTGGAGCCGGAGACGGCCGCCGCGCCCACCACGGACCCGTCGCGTCTGGATGACGCCCCCGGCACCGAGTACCGCGCCGACGACGCCGACGACCCGCGTCCGCGCCGCGACGACCTGGCCTGAGGCCCACCCACCCCTGCACACGCGGCCCCGCCTGGCGGGGCCGCTCGAATGTGACGGAAGCACCTGAGCAATGGCGAAGAGAACACCCACCGGCTCCGCCGGGCGCACCCTGGCCTGGCTGGCCGCCCTCCTCGTGGTCCTGGCCGCGATCCTCGGCGGGGGCGTGGCCTCCGGCGCGGCCTCCTGGGCTCCCAAGCTCGCCCTCGACCTCGAGGGCGGCACGCAGATGGTGCTGGCCCCCCAGACCTCGACGGGCGAGTCCGTCACCCCCGAGCAGCTGGACCAGGCCGTGGAGATCATCCGCCAGCGTGTGGACGGCTCCGGCGTGGCCGAGGCGGAGGTCGCCACGCAGGGCTCCCAGAACGTGGTCGTCTCCCTGCCCGGGGTCCCGGACGAGGAGACCCGCCGCCTGATCCAGGCGTCCGCGGACATGCAGTTCCGCCCCGTGCTGCAGTCCGGCCCGGGGGAGGCCACCCCCGAGGACCAGCGCCTGCCAGAAGACCAGCTGCCGAAGCCCGACGGGGAGCCGGCGGACGCCTACGACCCGAACTGGGTCACCCCGGCCCTGCTGGCCGAGTTCCAGGCCACGGACTGCACCGCCCCGCGGGACCCGGCCGCGCCCCCGCCGCCGTCCGACCGGGCGATCGTCGCCTGCCAGCCCTCCGAGGAGCTCGCCGACGGCGCCGTCACGCCGGCCCAGAAGTACATCCTGGGCCCCGTGGTCATCCCGGGCACCCAGATCAAGGGCGCGTCCAACGGCATGGCCCAGGCCCAGGGCGGCGTCTCCACCAACCAGTGGGTCGTCAACATCGAGTTCGACGAGGAGGGCACCAAGGCCTTCACGGAGGTCACCCAGAAGCTCACCCCGTACCCCGAGGGCGACCCGCGCAAGCAGTTCGCGATCCTGCTGGACGGGGACGTGATCTCCGCGCCGCAGTCCAACGTGGTCATCACCAACGGCAGCGCGCAGATCAGCGGCCCCACCCTGAACGAGCAGACGACGGCGCAGTTGGCCGAGCAGCTCAACTACGGCTCCCTGCCGATCTCCTTCTCGATCGAGTCCGAGCAGCAGATCTCCGCCACGCTCGGCCGGGACCAGCTCTTCTGGGGCCTGATCGCCGGCCTGATCGGCCTCGGCCTCGTGGCCGTGTACCAGTTCTTCCAGTATCGGGCCCTGGGCCTGCTGACCTTCGCCTCGATCATCGTGGCGGGCGTGCTGACGTGGCTGACCATCGCGATCCTGGGCTGGACGGACAACTACCGCCTGTCCCTCGCGGGCATCGCCGGGCTCATCGTGGCGATCGGTCTGACGGCGGACTCGTTCATCGTCTACTTCGAACGCATCAAGGACGAGCTGCGCGCGGGCCACACCGTGCCCGTCGCCGTGCACGAGGGCTGGAAGCGCGCCCGGCGGACGATCACCGCGTCCAAGGCCGTGAACCTGCTGGCCGCCGTCGTGCTGTACTTCGTGGCCGTCGGCAACGTGCGCGGCTTCGCGTTCACCCTCGGCCTCACCGCGATCGCCGACCTGATCGTGGTGTTCATGTTCACCCACCCGCTCATGGTGCTGTTGGCCCAGACCCGCTTCGTGGGCGAGGGACACCCGATGTCCGGACTGGACCCGTCGCTGCTGGGCGGGCCGTCCCTGTATCAGGGCGCCGGCCGCTTCCGCGAGCCCGCCCACGCCCCCCGCACCGGGCTCCCGGCGGAGGACTCCGACGAGCCGGCTGACGCGGCGGCCGCCGACGCCCCGCGCCCGCTCGTCGCGACGGGCGCCCCCCGCGCGGGCTCGTCCGCCCGGGGGGGCGGCCGCCGCTCGCGCACCGCGCCGCCCATGACGATCGCCGAGCGACGCCGCGCCGAGCGACGCCGCCAGGAGGAGGACCAGTGAACCGCTTCGCCGACTGGGGCAACGCCCTCTACTCGGGCCGCATCTCCTACCCGTTCATCCAGCGCTGGCGGCGGTGGTTCGCCCTCGCCGCCCTGCTGCTCGTCCTCGCCGGCGGCCTGACCGCCCTCCGCGGTGGCTTCAACCTCGGCATCGAGTTCCGGGGCGGCTCCGAGTTCACCGTCTCGCAGACGGCCTCCACCGACGTGGCCGCGGGCGAGCGCGCCGTGACCGACGTGCTGGCCGACGGCCACGCCACCGTCACGAACGTCGCCCCGGGCACCGTGCGCGTCCAGACCGAGCAGCTCGACGACGCCCAGACCCGAGCCGTGGCCGCGAACCTGCAGGAGGCCTACGGCGTCGGCCAGGACCAGGTGACCTCGACCTTCGTGGGGCCGACCTGGGGCGCCGCGGTGTCGCAGCAGGCCCTGATCGGCCTGGTGATCTTCGTGGTGCTCGTGACCCTGTTCATGGCCGTGTACTTCCGCACCTGGAAGATGTCCCTGGCCGCCGTGCTCGGCATGCTCTACGTGGTCGCGCTGACCGCCGGCATCTACGGCGCCACCGGCTTCGAGATCACGCCGTCGGCCATCATCGGCTTCCTCACGATCCTGTCGTACGCGCTCTACGACACCGTGGTGGTCTTCGACAAGATCCGCGAGAACACGATCGGGGCCGAGGAGGACCCGGAGCGCTCCTTCGTCGAGAACGTGAACCTCGCGGTGAACCAGACGCTCGTCCGGTCCATCACGACCTCCGTCGTCGGCATCCTGCCGGTCGGCTCGATCCTGTTCATCGGCGCGGGGCTGCTCGGTGCCGGCACGCTGCGGGACATCGCGCTCGCGCTGTTCGTGGGCATCATCGTGGGCACCCTGTCCACCCTGTTCCTCCAGGCGCCGCTGTACGCCCTGCTGCGCCGCAACGACCCGGACGTGCGCGACCACGACGCCCGGGCCGCGGCCCGCGCCGCCCGGGAGCGTGCCTCAGAGGCGGTCACCGATCCCGACGTCGCCCCCTGGGACGACGGCGCGCGACTCTGACGGAGCCGCTGCGGCCCCGGTGGTCTTCCTGGGGCGGGGTGGGACACTCGGTGGCGTGCCGGCCGGTCCGGCCCCGCAGCCGGATCGCACGCCTGACCGGCCGGCACGCCACCGAGTACTCGCCCCTGCTCGAGCCGCTGATGCGCACCGTGCGGCAGCGAGCCACCAAGACCGAGCTGGCCGAGATCGTCCGCGCCTTCGAGGTCGCCCGCGCGGCACACGAGGGGCAGATGCGGCGCTCCGGGGACCCGTACATCACCCACCCCGTCGCGGTCGCCACGATCCTCGCCGAGATCGGCGTGACGGGCCCGACGCTCCTGGCGGCCCTGCTGCACGACACCGTCGAGGACACGGACTACTCCCTGGAGCGCCTCCGCGCCGACTTCGGCTCCGAGGTCGCCCTCCTCGTGGACGGCGTGACCAAGCTGGACAAGGTGACCTACGGCGCCGCGGCGCAGGCCGAGACCGTGCGCAAGATGGTCATCGCGATGGCCCAGGACGTGAACGTCCTGCTCATCAAGCTCGCCGACCGGCTGCACAACGCGCGGACGTGGCGGTACGTCTCCCCGGAGTCCAGCGCCCGCAAGGCCCAGGAGACCTTGGACATCTACGCCCCGCTGGCCCACCGGCTCGGCATGAACACCGTCAAGTGGGAGCTCGAGGACCTCTCCTTCGCCGCCCTCAAGCCCAAGATGTACGCGGAGATCGTGCGCCTCGTGGGGGAGCGCAACCCGGAGCGGGAGAAGCACATCGCGGCGCTGCGCACCGTGATCGAGGAGCACCTGCGCGAGCACCGGATCCGGGCGACCGTCACCGGACGGCCGAAGCACTACTACTCGATCTACCAGAAGATGGTGACGCGCGGGAAGGACTTCGACGACATCCACGACCTCACGGGCATCCGGGTGCTCGTGGACTCCGTGCGTGACTGCTACGCCGTGCTCGGCGTCATCCACGCGCGCTGGAACCCGGTCCCGGGCCGGTTCAAGGACTACATCGCGGTCCCGAAGCTGAACATGTACCGCTCCCTGCACACCACGGTGATGGTGCCGGGCGGCAAGCCGGTGGAGATCCAGATCCGCACGCAGGAGATGCACCGCCAGGCCGAGTACGGCGTCGCCGCGCACTGGCGGTACAAGGCCCAGGCCGCCGGCCAGGCGCCGGTGCAGGCCACGCCGGCCTGGCTGCGCTCGGTGATGGACTGGCAGGCGGACACCCGGGACCCGGACGAGTTCCTCGCCTCGCTGCGCACCCAGATCGGGGCGGACGAGGTGTACGTCTTCACGCCGAAGGGGGAGATCCGCACCCTGCCGGCGGGCTCCACGCCCGTGGACTTCGCCTACGCCATCCACACCGACGTCGGCCACCGCACCATCGGCGCCCGGGTCAACGACAAGCTCGTCCCGCTGTCCACGCCGCTCAGCCACGGCGACACCGTGGAGGTCTTCACCTCGCGCGCCGAGGACGCGGGGCCGAGCCGGGACTGGCTGGGCTTCGTGGTCTCGCCGCGCGCCCGGTCCAAGATCCGTCACCACTTCGCCACGCAGCGCCGCGACGAGCAGGCCGACCGGGGACGCGAGTCGCTGACCCGTCAGCTGCGCAAGGCCGGCATGGCCGTGCAGCAGGTGCTCGGCGGCGAGGAGCTGGTGCAGGTGGCCACGGATCTCGGCTACGCGGACCTCGACGGGCTGTTCGTGGCCCTCGGCGACGGCCACGTGTCCGCCCAGTCCGTGCAGGAACGCGTCGCGGAGCGCCTCGCTCCGCCGACGCCGACGCAGGCCGAGCCGGAGGGCGAGCTGACCGTCGGCGAGGTGCACCTGCAGGAGCTGGTCCCGGCCCAGTCGCGGCGCGCCCCCGCGCGGGCCACCAACGACGCCGGCGTGCTCGTGGACGGCGACGGCGGCGTCATGGCCAAGCTGGCACGGTGCTGCAACCCGGTGCCGCCGGACGCCATCGACGGGTTCGTCACCCGCGGCTCCGGGGTCTCCGTGCACCGGGTCGACTGTCCCAACCTGGCGACCCTGCTCGCGCAGGAGCCGGAGCGCCGCACCCCGGTCAGCTGGGCGCCGTCGCGGGACACCGTCTACCTGGTGGAGATCCAGATCGAGGCGCTGGACCGCAAGTCGCTGCTCTCCGACGTCACACGGGTCCTCTCCGAGAACCACGTGTACATCCTCTCGGCCTCCGTGAACACCACCCGCGACCGCGTGGCGATGAGCCGGTTCGTCTTCGAGATGGGCGACCCCCGGTTCCTCGGCCACGTGATCGACGCGGTGCGCCGCATCGACGGCGTCTTCGACGTGCACCGCACCTGAGCCTCCCGGCCTCAGTCGGGGACGTCCAGCGCCGCCAGCAGCGCGCCCAGCCGGCGCCGGGCCGCCACGACGCCGGCACGGCGGGTCCGGCGGGCCAGCCGCTCCCGCAGCCCGGCGGCGCCGTGGGCGCCGATCACGGCGGCCGCGCGCCGCGCCGCATCCGGGTCGGCGCTGAGCAGCAGGTCTTCGACCGTCCGGGCGGGCGTCGTGACCCGCACGGGGCCGAACCAGAGCACGTCGTGCTCGGCGGGGGCGACGCCCGTGGCATCGGCCGCGACGTCCGACTGCGTGAGCGTCCAGGGCAGCAGGCCCCCGCCGGCGGGGCGCCGGTGGAAGTGCGGCACGGCAGCGTACAGCCGCCCGGGCGCTGCGCCGCCGGCCAGGATCCAGGCCGCCGACGGGCCGATCGCGGTCCAGCCGGCGGCCAGGAGCGGGCCGCCGAGGGTCCACAGGGCAGCGGCCCGGACCGCGGGATCCTCCGCGGCGTCCGGCCGCGCCCACACTCCGGGCAGCAGCGGCCGCACGGCGCCCCGCGCGCCGAGCGCCTGCAGCTCCGGCTCCGTGAAGGGGTCGCCCGCCAGCACGAGCGCCCCGGTCGGGGCGGTCTCCTCGATCGTCACGGTCGTCATGCCTGGAGCCTGCCAGAGACGGGGACGCCCCCGCGGCCGCCTGTGGACAGGCGGGCCGCGGGGGCGTGCTCGAGACGGGTGGGGCTCAGCGGAGCTCGGAGGCCGAGGCCTCGAGGGCCTGCTTCCACTGCAGGCGCGCGTCGAGCGCCTCCTGGGCCTTCTTGACGGCGCGCTGGTCGCCCCGGGCCTGGGCCCGGGCGAGATCCGCCTCGAGCCCCGCGATGGTCTCCTCGAGCTGCGTGAGGGCGGAGTTCGTGCGGGCCTTGGTCTCCGGGTCGGTGCGGCGCCAGTGCTCGTTCTCCGCCTGCTTGAGGGCGTCCTCGAGCTTGCGGAAGCCCTCCTCCATCCGGCGGACGTCCCCGCGGGGCACGCGGCCGGCATCCTCCCACCGCCCGCGCAGCTCGTTGAGCGCGCGCCGTCCGGCCTTGACGTCCGTGAACGGGAGCAGCTTCTGGCCGTCGGCGAGGATCTGCTCCTTCACCTTCAGGTTGGCCCCGTACTCGCGGTCGATCTCCTGGTTCGCGGCCTTGCGGGCGGCGAAGAAGACGTCCTGGGCGGCGCGGAAGCGGGCCCAGAGGGCGTCGTCCTCCTTGCGGGAGGCCCGGGGGGCGCGCTTCCACTCGTCCATCAGGTCGCGGTACTTGCCGGCGGTCACGCCCCAGTCGGTGGAGGTGGACAGCTCCTCGGCACGGGCGATGAGACGCTCCTTGACCTGCTTGGCCTCGGCCGAGGCGGCGTCCAGCCGGGAGAAGTGGGCGCGGCGGGTCTTGTCGAACGCGGTGCGGGCGCCGCGGAAGCGCTTCCACAGGTCGTCCTCGACCGACTTGGCCAGACGCGGACCGGCCTTCTGGGCGGCCTTCCACTCCTCGAACAGCTCCGTCATGCGCTTGGACGCGGTCTTCCAGGGCATCCGCTCGGCCGGGGTCTGGGCGAAGGTCTCGGCCTCGGCGACGATGGCCTCGCGGGTGGCCAGCTGCTCGGCCTGGGCGGCCTGCCGGGCCTCCTGTTCCGCGGCGCGGTAGTCGCCCAGGAGGGTCTCCAGGGCCGCCAGGCGGGTGCGGAGGGCGTCCATGTCGCCGACCATGTGGCGCTCGTTCACCGCGGTCGTCATCTGACCCAGCGCCCGGCCCAGCTCACCCGAGGGGGCGCCGGCGGCGATGCGCTGCTCGAACAGGGCCATCTGGGCGCGCACGTCGTCGTACTTGCGCACGAAGTACGCCAGCGCGTCCTCGGTGCTCGCGTCCGGCACCTGGCCGACCGCGTGCTCCTCCTGCCCGTCCAGCAGCGTGACGTGGCCGTCCTCGCTCACCCGGGCGAACCTGGCGGCCTCCTCCACCGGGGTGGGCGGCACGGTCGGGGCCACGACGGGGGCCGGGGCCGTACGGACGACGCTCCATGTACTTCTCGGCCTTGGGGGTCAGCGCGATGCCCAGGGCGCGGGTGTGCCGCACGGTGCGGCGGGTGCGAA
>NZ_JABFBA010000019.1:20319-30028 GCF_017168445.1 Micrococcus sp. KRD026
GGGACGATCTCGGGGACGGGCCGGGCCTCGGCGGGCACGGTCGTATCGGCGGCCTCGGCCGACGCGGGGGTGGACTCGGTGGCGGGGGACTGCTGGTCGTCGGGCTGCATGTGATTGGTCACCGCTGGAACTCTCCCTGACTGCGCCGGCACGCAGTCGTCGAGGGATGCGGCCGGTCGGGATGGACACGAACAGGGCCAGCGTACCGGGCCGGACAGCGCCCGCGCCTAGAATGGGCCGGTGCGCCGGCGGGGGACCGTCGCGCGTCCCCGCCGTCGTCGTCTCGAAGGATCGCCATGTCCCGCAAGGCCTCCCTGTCCGGTTTCCACGAGTGGCTGCCCGCCGAGCGGCTCGTGGAGCAGCACGTGCTCGACACGCTGCGGCGGACCTTCGAGCTGCACGGGTTCGCCGGCATCGAGACCCGTGCCGTGGAGACCCTGGGCCAGCTGCTGCGCAAGGGCGAGGTGGACAAGGAGGTCTACGCGGTCTCGCGCCTGGCCGAGGACGAGGAGGTCGCCGCGGGCCTGCGCGATCCCAAGGACCCAGCCGACCCCAAGCGCCTGGCCCTGCACTTCGACCTCACCGTGCCGTTCGCCCGCTACGTCGTGGAGAACGCCGGCCACCTCGCCTTCCCCTTCCGTCGCTACCAGATGCAGAAGGTCTGGCGCGGGGAGCGCCCTCAGGAGGGCCGCGCCCGCGAGTTCACCCAGGCGGACATCGACGTCGTCGGCGACGGCGCCCTCTCGCCCCGGTACGACGCCGACGTCGCACTGGTGATGGCCGAGGCGCTCGGCGCCCTGCCGATCGGCGACTTCCTCATCCGCGTGAACAACCGCAAGCTCGCCGAGGGCTTCTACCGGGGCATCGGCCTGGAGGACACCGCCGGCGTGCTGCGCAGCATCGACAAGCTGGAGAAGGTCGGCCCGGAGGAGGTCGCGCGGCTGCTCCAGGAGGAGGTCGGCGCGAGCCCCGAGCAGGCTGCGCAGGCGCTGGCCCTGGCGGACATCCGCACGTCGGACACCTCGTTCGTCGAGCGGGTCCGCGCCCTGGGGGTGACCCACGAGCTGCTCGAGGAGGGGCTGACCGAGCTGGCCGACGTCGTCGCCACCCTGCACCGCCGCGCCCCCGGGCGCGCCGTGGCGGACCTGTCCATCGCGCGCGGCCTGGACTACTACACGGGCACCGTCTACGAGACCGTCCTGGTGGGCCACGAGCAGCTCGGCTCGATCTGCTCGGGCGGCCGCTACGACGCGCTCGCGTCCAAGGGGAACCGCGTGTTCCCCGGTGTCGGACTGTCCATCGGCGTGACGCGGCTGGTGATGCGCATGCTGTCCCAGCAGATGGCCGTGGCCTCCCGCTCCGTGCCGACCGCGGTGTACGTGGCGCTGACGGCGGACGAGGACTGGTCCGAGGCCCAGGACGTCGCGGCCCTGCTGCGGGAGCGCGGCATCCCCGCGGAGGTCGCGGTGTCCGCGGAGAAGTTCGGCAAGCAGATCAAGTATGCGGACCGCCGCGGCATCCCGTTCGTCTGGTTCATGGGTCGGGACGACGCCGGCGCGCGGGTCCACGAGGTGAAGGACATCCGCTCCGGCGAGCAGCACGCCGCGGACCCGGCCGACTGGACCCCGCCGGCCGAGGACCTGCTGCCGCAGGTCGCCCGCGCGCAGGACTGAGCGGACGCGGCCGCTATGCCGGCCCCGGTGTGCGGCGGCGGTGGGTGTCTGCGCGTCGGGTCACCGGCCCCGGCGCCCGGCCCGCACGAACGCGCGCCCGCCCACCCCGATCAGGAACACGCCCGCCATCGCGGCCACGGACATCGGCGGCAGGCTGAGGGCGAGCAGCAGGCACAGGGCCAGGCCCAGGACGTTGACGGCGCGGGGCACGCGCAGCGGGCGCAGCGGGCGCGGCCGGGCCGGGCGGCGGCCGTCGTCGTCCCCGCGCAGGGTCAGGGCGGACAGGTTCGCCACCGCGTAGTAGACGAGCACGCCGAACGAGCTGAAGCCCACCACGGTGAGGATGTCCGTGGTGAGCAGGAGCAGGATCACGGCCGCGGCCAACGTCAGCTGAGCCGTCCACGGCGTGCCGGTCCCCGCATGGACCCGTGCCAGGGGGCGGGGCAGGTCGGACTCGCGGGCCATGGCCAGGGCGGTGCGGGAGATGCCCGTCAGCAGGTTGAGCATGGCCCCGGCCGCGGCGAGGGCGGCGCCGGCCACCGCCACCCAGCCCCAGCCGGAGCCCAGGGCGGTCTCGAGCAGGTCGCGCACGGGCGCCGGGGACCGGGCCAGCCCGGAGGTCCCGAGGCCCGAGATCAGCGCCGTGGCGAGCAGCAGGTACAGCGCCACGGTCACGGCGAGGGCGATCAGGATGGCGCGCGGGATCGTGCGTGCGGGGTCGATGACCTCCTCACCCATGGTGGCCACGCGCGCGTAGCCGGCGAACGCGAAGAACAGGACGCCCGCGCCCATGAGCACGCCCTGCACGGGGGAGTCGACGCCGAGCGCCGCGGCCGAGCCCCCGGGGGCCTCGCGCGCCAGGCCTGCGCCGATGGCCAACACGAGCACGGCGAGCACGGGCACGAGGATCGCCAACGTCGCCTGCGCGGTCCGCGTCACGCCCGCCATCGCCACCCCGGTGAGCACGACGACGGCGGCCACGCCCGTCCACCGGGCCGCGGCGTCGTCGTCGGGGAAGAGGTACAGGCCGAGGGTGGCCGCCATCGCGGCCACCGACGCGGTCTTGCCCGTGACGAAGCCCCAGCCGGCGACGAAGCCGGCCCACGGGTGCAGCTGCCGCCGGCCGTAGACGTAGGCGCCGCCGGACTCGGGGTGGACGGTGGCCAGCTGCGCCGTGGACAGGGCGTTGCACAGGGCCGCGACGGCCGCGACCGCCAGGGCCCCGTACAGCAGGCCGGGGTGGCCGCCGGTGAGCGCGGCCGCCAGGCCGATCGCGGTGAACACGCCCGCGCCGATCATCGAGCCGAGGCCGATCGCGACGGCGTGGAGCAGGGTCAGGCGGCGCTGCAGGGCGGCGGTCATGACGGGGTCCTCCTGGGCTGGGGCAGTGTGGACGGGGCACTAGACTGACGGGAACGGCGCGCGCCCGCCCCGCAGGCGTATCACACGGCGTCGACCATCACATGAACCCCGCACATCGTCCGGCGACCGGACGGAGAGGATCCTCGTGCTGCGCACCCACTCCCTCGGCGAGCTCAACGCCTCGCTCATCGGCCAGACCGTCACCGTCACCGGCTGGGTGGCGCGGCGGCGCGACCACGGCGGCGTGGCCTTCGTGGACCTGCGCGACGCCTCGGGCTTCGCCCAGGTCGTGGTGCGGGAGGAGGCGGACTTCGACCCGCTGCGCAACGAGTGGGTCCTGCAGGTCACCGGCACGGTCGAGCGCCGCCCCGAGGGCAACGAGAACCCGAACCTGCCCTCCGGCGAGATCGAGCTGATCGCGGAGACCGTGACGGTGCTCAACACCGCCGCCGCGCTGCCGTTCCAGGTGGACGAGCACGTGGAGGTCGGCGAGGAGGCCCGGCTGCGCCACCGCTACCTGGACCTGCGCCGCCCGCAGCCCTCGCGCATCATGCGCCTGCGCTCCGAGGTCAACCGGACGGCGCGCGAGCTCCTGCACGGCGAGGGCTTCGTGGAGGTCGAGACCCCGACCCTCACGCGCTCGACGCCGGAGGGCGCCCGCGACTTCCTCGTCCCGGCCCGCCTGGCTCCCGGCTCCTGGTACGCCCTGCCGCAGTCGCCGCAGCTGTTCAAGCAGCTGCTGCAGGTGGGCGGGATCGAGAAGTACTACCAGATCGCCCGCTGCTACCGGGACGAGGACTTCCGCGCGGACCGACAGCCCGAGTTCACCCAGCTGGACATCGAGGCCTCCTTCGTGGAGCAGGACGACGTGATCGCCCTCGGCGAGAAGATCGTCAAGGCCCTGTGGGCCCTCGTCGGGGTGGACGTGCCGACGCCGATCCGCCGGATGACCTACGCCGAGGCGATGGAGAAGTACGGCTCGGACAAGCCGGACCTGCGCTTCGGCCTCGAGCTGACGGACCTGACCGAATACTTCAAGCACACCCCGTTCCGCGTGTTCCAGAACGAGTACGTGGGCGCCGTCGTGATGCCGGGCGGCGCCTCCCAGGCCCGCCGCACCCTCGACGCGTGGCAGGAGTGGGCCAAGCAGCGCGGCGCCAAGGGCCTGGCCTACGTGCTCATCCAGGAGGACGGCGAGCTGACCGGCCCGGTGTCCAAGAACATCTCCGAGGAGGAGAAGGCCGGGCTGGCCGCCGCCGTGGGCGCGAACCCGGGCGACTGCGTGTTCTTCGCCGCCGGGAAGCCGAAGGAGTCCCGCGCGCTGCTGGGTGCGGCCCGCGTGGAGATCGGCCGTCGCTGCGGGCTGTTCACCGATGCCGGTGACGGCGTGGCCGCGAAGGACGCCGACTGGGCGTTCGTGTGGGTCGTGGACGCGCCGATGTTCGAGCCGGCGGCCGACGCCGTGGCCTCGGGCGACGTCGCCGTGGGTGCGGGCGCCTGGACCGCCGTGCACCACGCGTTCACCTCGCCCAAGCCGGAGTTCGCGGACACCTTCGACACCGACCCGGGCGCGGCCCTGGCGTATGCGTACGACATCGTGTGCAACGGCAACGAGATCGGCGGCGGTTCCATCCGCATCCACCGTCAGGACGTGCAGGAGCGCGTGTTCGAGGTCATGGGCTTGTCCCCGGAGGAGGCGAACGAGAAGTTCGGCTTCCTGCTCGAGGGCTTCAAGTACGGCGCCCCGCCGCACGGCGGCATCGCGTTCGGCTGGGACCGCGTGGTCGCCCTGCTGGCCGGCACCGACTCGATCCGCGAGGTCATCGCGTTCCCGAAGACCGGCGGCGGCTTCGACCCGCTGACGGCCGCACCGGCGCCCATCACCGCCCAGCAGCGCAAGGAGGCCGGCGTCGACGCGCAGCCGGAGCCGAAGCAGGCCGAGGCCGAGCCGGAGGCCTGATCCGGGTCCGCGGCGGGCCCGCCTCAGCCGCGCCGCGGACCGGCCAGCTCGTCCGAGTCCACGATCAGCGTGAACGGCCCGGAGTTGGTGAGGGAGACGTCCATCTTCGCGCCGAACACCCCGCGCTCCACGCGCACGCCGGCGGCCTCGAGCTCGGCCGTGAACCGCTCGTAGAGCGGCTCGGCCTGGTTGCCCTTCGCCGCGCGCGTCCAGGACGGCCGCCGGCCCTTCCGCACGTCGCCGTACAGCGTGAACTGGCTGACGACGAGCGCCGGGGCACCGGCGTCGGTGAGGGACCGCTCGCCGTCGAGCATGCGGAGCCCGGCCACCTTGCGGGCCACCTGGACGGCCTCGGCCTCGGTGTCGTCGACGGTCACGCCGAGCAGGATCACCAGCCCCTCGCCCTCGAAGGAGCCGACGACTTTGCCGTCGACGGTCACGGACGCGGAACGGGCGCGTTGCAGAACGGCTCTCATGCAGCCATTCTGCAACGCGCCCGGAACCGGTCCGCGTCAGCGGATCACTGACGACGGGTCGGATTCACCTCGTACACGGTGGTCGAGCCGGAGACCTCGTTGGCGACGATCAGCAGGGCGGTGCCGGAGGGGGACTCGTCGGCCGGCACGAAGGTCAGGCCCTCGGCGCCCATGTCACCCAGGCCGGCCGTGGCGTCGTCGCCCGCGGCATCCCAGTCACGGTCGTTGACGTAGTCCACGTAGGTGGCGTTCCGCGGGTCGGTGATGTCGAAGACCACCACGCCGCCGATGCGCTCGAGGCCCACGAACGCGTAGGTGCGGCCCTGGATCGTGCCCACCACTACGGACTCGGGCTCGGGGCCCTTGTCATCCGAACGGGAGTCCCCGGACGGGGTCTCGTCGTTGTTCGCGTTGAACGCGTGCTCCGGCAGCTCGCCGGCGGCCACGAGCCGGGCGATCTGCTCCTCGATCATGCCGGCGGAGTCGAACAGGCGGGTGCCGTCCGCGGTGTAGATGGAGAAGGACCGGCCGCCCAGTGTGGTCAGGGAGGAGTGGCACTCGCGCTCAGAGTCGTAGCCGAGGTCGGTGAGCACCTTCAGGCGGCCCAGGGCATCCTTCTTCTGCAGGGCCTTGGCCCCCGGGAACTCGGCGGCGCACAGGTCCAGGTCGCTGACGCGCTCGGAGTCGTTGAAGTCGCCCCACTCCCGCCCGTCACCCTCGTTGGCGGTGACGACCAGGTTCTGACCGCGCCAGCGGTACGTGTCGATGCCGTCGGGCATGGGCAGGCCGTCGACCGGCCAGTGGCCCAGCTCGATGCCGCCGTCCTTGTCCGAGGCGTCCAGCACGCCCTCGGTGGACCAATCGGTGGGCGTCAGCGCCCAGAGGTCCTCCAGCGTGGCGGACTTCAGGTCCACGACGGCGACGGCGTTGGCCTCCTGCACGGACACGTAGGCGGTGCGTCCGGTCGGGTCGACGGTGACGTACTCCGGCTCGAGGTTGCGAGCCACCCGACCGGCGGGCTCGTGACCGGCGGGCACCGCCATATCGGGGCCGGAGACGCGCACGCCGGCGGGCAGGGCGGTGCCGGCGTCGTAGGCACGGAAGTCCACGGTGCGCACCGCGTCCTGGGTCAGGCGGGAGAACTGCCGGGCGTTCTTCGGTACGGAGACCACGGAGATCGTGCCCTCCGGGTCGACGGAGAAGTCGTCGGCCGGTTCGCCCTCGTTGGCGACCACCACGTACGCCCCGTTCGGGGAGAAGGCCAGCGAGTCCGGCAGGGCACCCACCCGCACGCCGCCGAGGTAGCGCAGGGTGGTGGTGTCGAAGAACACGACCCAGCCGTGGTCGGTCTTCTCGGCGGCCTCGACGGCGACGGCCATCACACCGCCGGAGACAGCGACGGAGTTCACCGTGGCGCCCTTGTCCGTGACGGAGCCGTCCGCGGTGCGCAGGCCCTCGGCGGAGAGGGTCCGCTCGGCCACGGGGGCGGCGTCGGCGCCCAGGCGCATGACGTCGACGGCGCCGCGCTGCGCATTCACCACGAACAGGCGGCCGGAGACCGCGTCGAAGGCCGGGATCTCGGCGGCGGACTCGCCGAACACGCCGGTCTCGTGGGTGCCGGCGCGGGTGAGCTCGATGCTCTTGCCGGACGGGTTGGCGGCGATGGCGGCGCGCTGGGCCGTGGCCGAGTGCGGGGCGGGCGCGCTGAGGGAGGCCGGGGCGAGGAAGGCCGTGGACAGGGTCGCGGCGGTGACGGCCGTGGCGAGGCGTGCGAGGCGAGGCATGGATGCTCCAGTCAGGGCAGGGAGGCGGAGGACGGGGTCACCCCATCGCACGGATGTGAACGGTCCGTGACGTCCCGGCCAGCGCGCGGTGTCCCGCGGGTGTCGACGCCCCGGACGCCCCGCGTGCCGTCCGCCGAGGTCAGTCCTCGCTCGGCAGCCCCGCGAGCACCCGCACCGTCGTGAGGTTCCGGGCCGTGCCGCGCACCCCGAGCGCCCGGTCGAGGCGGGCCGGAGTGAGCGGGGAGTCGGCGACCCCCGCGGCGCAGCGCATCCACAGCAGCCGTCCCTCCAGGGCCGTGCGATCCGGCCCCGCGGGTCGGTCGTCCCCGTGGTCGAGCGCGGCCAGGGCGGCGGCCGCCTCGGGTGCGGGGTCGTCCTCGAGCACGGTGAGCTGCGTGCGTTTCGGCTCGCCGCCGGCCCAGGGGAGCGCGTCGTGCAGCTCCAGGGCGCGCCGGAGCGTGCCCACGTCCACGAGGACCACGGGGACGTCGAGGCCGCCCTCCTCACGCGCCCGTCGCGCGAACCCCTGCCGCACGCCCTCCGCGGCTGCGTCGGAGGACGCCCGGAACAGGACGTTGCCGCTGGCCAGGTGGGTGGTGACCGCCTCCCCGCCGGCGGCCTGGGCCCAGCGGATCAGCGTGTCCTTGCCGACACGGTTGCTCCGCCCCACGTTGATCCCGCGCAGCAGCAGGACGTGGGTGTGGTCGGTGCGCGGGGCGGCGGGGCTCATGCGGCCATGATGCCACCCACGCCCCCGCGGGCCGAGGACTACCCTGGACCCGATGGACGACCTCTTCAGCGCCGCCCACAACGGGGCCGACGACGACGGCCCGGCCGGCACCGTGGCCGCCCCGCACCCCGGCGCACCGCTGGCCGTGCGCATGCGCCCGCGCACGCTGGATGACGTGCTGGGCCAGCGGCACCTCATGCGGCCGGGCTCCCCGCTGCGCAAGCTCGCCGAGCCCGATCCGGACTCCGCCGCGGGACCGAGCTCGGTCATCCTCTACGGGCCTCCGGGCATCGGCAAGACGACGCTGGCCCACGTGATCGCCCGCGCCCCCGGGCGCACGTTCACGGAGCTGTCCGCGATCACGGCCGGTGTGAAGGACGTGCGGCAGGTGATGGAGCAGGCCCAGCGCGAACGGGACCTCTACGGGCGCACCACCGTCCTGTTCCTCGATGAGATCCACCGCTTCTCCAAGGCGCAGCAGGACGCGCTGCTGCCGGGCGTCGAGAACCGCTGGGTCGTGCTGGTGGCCGCGACCACGGAGAACCCGTCCTTCTCCGTGATCGCACCCCTGCTCTCCCGGTCGCTGCTGCTCACGCTGCGTCCCCTCACGGACGACGACATCGTCGGGCTGCTGGACCGTGCCGTGACCCAGGAGCGCGGGCTCAACGGCGCCGTGGTGCTCCAGGACGACGCGCGGGACTACCTGGTGCGGATGGCCGGCGGCGACGCGAGGCGGGCGCTCACGGTGCTGGAGGCCGCGGCCGGCGTCGCCCTGGACAAGGCGCGCGAGGCCGGCCGGGCGGGGGAGGGCGCCGTCGCGGTCACGGACGAGGACGCCGCGCAGGCGATGGACCACCACGTCCAGCGCTACGACAAGGACGGCGACCAGCACTACGACGTGATCAGTGCCTTCATCAAGTCCATCCGCGGCTCGGACGTGGACGCGTCGATGCACTACCTCGCCCGGATGCTGGAGGCGGGGGAGGACCCCCGGTTCATCGCCCGGCGGCTGATCATCTCCGCGTCCGAGGACGTGGGCATGGCCGACCCGACCGCGCTGCAGACCGCCGTGGCCGCCGCCCAGGCCGTGCAGCTGATCGGCATGCCGGAGGGACGCATCATCCTGGCGCAGGCCGTGACGCATCTGGCCACCGCGCCGAAGTCCAACGCGAGCTACACCGCCGTGAACGAGGCGATCGCGGACGTGCGGGCCGGCCACACGGGCGCGGTGCCGGCGCACCTGCGGGACGCGCACTACCCCGGCGCGGCGGCCCTCGGCCACGGCCAGGGCTACGTCTACAGCCACGACGAGCCGCACGCCGTCGCCCGTCAGCAGTACGCGCCGGACCCCCTGGTCGGGAGGGACTATTACCGGCCCAAGCCCATCGGACACGAGAAGCGGCTCACCGAGCAGGTGGCCGCGCTGCGCCGGATCATCCGCGGCGACTGAGCGCGCGCCGGGCCCGAGGGCGGACGCCTCGGGCGGCCGCGCGGAATAAAGACCCCGGATCACCGGTTGTCCAGGGATGAGCGGGGCGGTCGACGTCGGCCCGCCGACTCCTCGCCCGCTCGCGCCCCCATGCACCACCGACGCACAGAAGGAACAGAAGGAGCCGCCCCCATGACCCAGTCCACTCCGCAGCAGTCCACCCCCCAGCACACCGCCGCGCAGCAGCCGGCCCCGTACGGCCGCCCCGGCGCCGGCGGTGTGCTGGGGGGTGGAC